>NZ_JABUMU010000028.1:0-165635 GCF_013336625.1 Myxococcus sp. CA033
CGGCGGAGGCAGCAGCGGCGCCACACGCTGCCAGAAGGCGTCGGGAACGAGTTCGCGGACCATGCACTCAAGCTGGGGATGCCCTTCGTCGGTGGCCACCCCAGCCCTGACTTTTGTTAGGTCCTCTAATTGGGCGCCCGCGTTGTCGCCCCAGGCCCAAACGGTACCATCCTCTTTCACCGCAAGCGAATGATAGGAGCCTGCAGCGAGCGCCACCACGTCGTCCAGACCTGCCACGGGGATTGGTATCAACGAACGGATTCGCGTCCCATTCCCCAATTGGCCGAAGGAATTCGACCCCCATGCCCAGACAGTTCCGTCCACGTCCAGCGCCAATGAATGAGACCCACCTGCCGCAATCATTCTCCTCTCCACCAACTCCTTTGTTTTCGTTGGCAGGCTTCTGGGCGTATCAGTACCATCCCCAAGTTGGCCCTCCACATTCTGGCCCCACGCCCAGATCTCACCATTGGCCTTCATGGCTACGGAGTGCAGCCCGCTTCCTGCAGCGATCGCTTGAACACCAACCAACGAAGCCACTGGGACCGGTACAGACCGCTGCGTCGTAGTCCCGTCCCCCAATTGGCCCCTCAGGTTGGAGCCCCATGTCCACACCGAACCATCTGCTTTCAGCGCCATCGAGTGCATCTCAGCTCCTACGACTCCGTCGACCTCCATCAAGCCCACGACCTTTTCAGGAGTAGTGCGTGAGGTCGTCGTGCCATTACCTAGTTGGCCACTTGAGTTGTTACCCCACGCCCACACAGAACCATCTGAACTCCGAGCCAACGAGTGATTGCTGCCGCCTGAGACCCCTGTGACCTCGCGCAGCATCGGGACAGGCAGCGGGAGCGCACTCGACTCCGCAGTGCCGTTTCCCAATTGGCCGCTGGTATTGCTACCCCATGCCCATACCGTGCCATCCGACTTCAATGCCAGCGAGTGCGCATTTCCTGCTGCAACCGCGACCACTCCCGACAACCCCGCTACCTGCACAGGAGACAGGCGCGTGATGGTGGTACCATCTCCAAGCCGACCTGCCCCATTGCTTCCCCAGGCCCACACCGTACCGTCCGACTTCAATGCCAATGAGTGTGAGAAGCCTGCAGCAAGTCTCACAACCTCCGTCAACTCAGGTACCTGTATCGGGACAATGCGCGTCGTGGTTGTACCATCCCCAAGCTGCCCAAGCTCATTACGGCCCCAAGCCCAAACCGTGCCATCTGCCTTCAGCGCCAGCGAGTGCAGATCGCCGGCGCTGACCGTATTGATTCGATTTACAACCCAAGCCCGCACCGGAAATCGTTGAGCCTGCTGTGTGCCATTCCCAAGCTGTCCATGGGTATTGTCCCCCCAGGCCGACACCGTCCCGTCAGGACGTACGAAGAGCGTATGGCGCCTCCCGGCGGCGACGCGCCCCCGAAGGCTCGCCGTCTCGAACGATTCGTTTGTGCCCAGTTCCCCGCTTGAGGGAGTTCTCTCCTCTCGGCACCCCGCGCCGAGCAGAACAACGCACGCTATCGTGACTACAATCTCTGCAATCTTTGCTGAGGACTTCAGGTTCATCGTGAGAGGCCCCTCTGACAAGCCAAGCTACGACTCAGAGTATGAGCGCATGCCCCAGACGGACCAAGCCAGCGGATGAGCATCGAGGTCTTGCCTTCATGAGGCCTGCACGACTTCAACACCCAATCAGCAGTCAGCCGTGAGCGGCCCGGAACCGGTGGACCTTTTCGTCCACCCCTGACTCCGCAACGATTCCGCGAGGTTCCGCGCCACCCGCTGGAGCAATTCATCCGCCCTGGCCCGGCGCGTGCGCTCACCCCGTCACTCAAGTGCCTGGGATCACTCACGCGCGCACGCTTCGCCACGTGGGCACGCGCGTTGCTGTCCAGCCGCTGACCTTCCCACCGCACCATGGGGGTGTGGGTGGGGGGCGGATGTCAGCGCTGGGGGCACAGCTCGGTGGCGACGTACGCAGCGATACCAGCGGTGGGACAAGCCCTTCTGGCCCTGCTCGAGCAGGCCTGTCCGAAGCCTGAGTTCGAGGGCGCGAAGTTCCGCCTCTATCAGGCCTCCGACTTCAAGGCCCCCATGGACGAGGGCATCTCCCTCTTCCTCTTCCGCGTCACCCCCAGCACCACGCGTCGCAACCTTCCCGGTCGACTCGACTCGCAGGGACGCCGCACCCGTCGGCCCCTCCCCGTCGACCTCTACTACCTGCTCACGCCCTGGGCGAAGTCCGCCGCCAAGCAACACCGGCTCCTCGGCTGGGCCATGCGCCAGCTCGAGGACACCCCCACCCTC
Source organism: Myxococcus sp. CA033 (assembly GCF_013336625.1). NCBI lineage: Bacteria > Pseudomonadati > Myxococcota > Myxococcia > Myxococcales > Myxococcaceae > Myxococcus > Myxococcus sp. CA033. The sequence goes on from NZ_JABUMU010000028.1 coordinate 2,308, forward strand.
ACCGCCAGCTTCCTCAATCACTACGGCACTCCCGAGACAGACACCTTCCTCCCGGATGAAACAGTCACCGTCGTCTACGAGCCGCTCTCCATCCAGGACATGCTCAACGTCTGGGAGCCCGGCAAGCCGAACATCCAGGTCTCAGCCTCGTACATCGCGCGCATGGTCGGCATCGAATCCGCCATCGCCGACGAGGAAGCCGGCCCCGTCCAGACGCGCGTGATGTCGCCCGGAAAGGTGACCGAGCGATGAGGCCCGCCATCCACGTCCTCGAGCACGTGTCGCGCGTGGCCCCGCTCGGCATCCGCTTCCGCGACGAGGCCACGGGTGCATCGGTCGGCGAAGGACTGCGCGTCAGCGCGTTCCCCGAAGGACAGCCCGCGTTGCGCCGCGAATCCGTGGTCAACCGCTCGGGCCTCCACCTGCTGATGAACCTCCCCGGCTTGCGAGACTTGGAGTTCGGAGGCGAGCACGCCGGCGACGACGCGTGGTGGGCCGCCCTGCCCTCGCGCCGTCCCTACACCATCGAAGTGCATGACACCTTGAACCGCTTCGTGTCGTGCGCCTTCCGCGCGGCGCTTCCACATCGGGGCCTCTTCTCCCTCGACTGCGTCACCTCACCCCCCTCGCCGCTGTCGCCACCGTCTCCCTCCGTGCCGCTCTTCTCCGCGCCCACGCGGCAGAGCGCCGTGCCCATGGCCGTCGTGCGCGCGGAGCTGTGGGACACGAAGGCGAAAGCCCCCGCCGCATGGGCGCTGGTGGAAGTCACGCCCACGGGGGGCATCACCGCGCTCGGCATGACGGATGAGCGCGGACGGCTCGCGCTGTTCTTCCCGTACCCGGCTCCCGTGGACTTCGCTCCCGGCTCGCCCGTGGACGCGTCCAGCCTGCCTCCGGGGCCTCCGCTCTTGGAGCAGACCTGGCCGCTCCAGCTTCGCGTCCGTCACGACTACCGCGCACCCGGGACGGCGCTGCCGGACGTGTGCACCACGCTGTCCCAACCCCCGGCGGGGGTGTGGGCGGATACGGGCAGCCCCCAGGCGCTGCTCGAGCCAACGCTGCGCTACGGCCAGGAGCTCGTCCTGCGCACCCAGGACGCGCCTGCCTCCCGGCTGTGGATCACCCCCACGGGTTCACCTCCCTAGGAAATGACCGATGCCTGAATATCTCGCTCCCGGTGTATTCGTCGAAGAGACCAGCTTCCGCTCGAAGTCCATCGAGGGCGTGAGCACCACCACCACCGGCTTCATCGGCCCCACCCGCTACGGGCCCGTGGAGCTGGAGCCCGAGCTCATCACCAGCGTGGTGGAGTTCGAGCGCATCCACGGCAACCGCCGACAGCTCGCCTTCACCGACGACGTCACGCTGCACAACTACACGTGGCACGCGGCGCGCGCCTTCTTCGAGGAGGGCGGCAAGCGGCTCTACATCAGCCGCGCCTTCCGCCGTCCGGACGACGCGCTCTACACGGGCCTGGACACCACCATCGACCTTGGCACCGGCACCGCCGTCTCCAACGAGTACAACGACGGCCACGCCCGCGCGCTCCTGGATGCGAGCGCGAACCCCAAGACGGACACGCTGTCGCTGACGGCGCGCTTCCCGGGCTCGGCCGGAAACCTGCGCGTGCGCTTCTCCCTGCGCGTGGGCCAGAACGTCCTCTCGTTCGAGGACGGCACGCCCCGCGTGGGCGCGCTCCTGGCGCGCGACGTCGTGCTCATCCGCGACATCCAGTCCCCCATCTCCAGCCCCGTGGGCACCGGCGAGTTCTACCTGGCCACGTGGGATGAGGACGTGCAGGACTGGAAGTTCACCGGCGGCGCCGGCAGCCCCCTCTTCCTCTCGTCGCTTCAAGAAAACGCGGGCTTCGAGATTCGCGTCGTCACCGTCGCCGTGACGGTCATCCCCATGGATGACCCGGCCTCCGCGCAGACGTGGGACGGGCTGGCCCTGGACCCCGGGCACACGCGCAGCGGCGCGGCGGACTCGCTGTCCGCGCGCTTCGCCTACGACGCGGACGAGCCGGCGAAGAACCGCGACGTCCCCATCATCATCTCCACGCAGAACCTGGATGACGGCGTGGAGGTGCTCGGCGCCTTCCTGGATGCGAGCCTCGCCAGCCCCATCATGAGCCCGCCGCTGGACTCCGCGCTGGAGGACCCGGACTCGCCCGAGTCGCAGCGCTCGCTGGAGGTGCTGCTCAAGGGCGGCAGCGACGGCATGCGCCCCACCGCCGACGACTACAAGGGCCAGCAGGTCCCCAACACGACGCGCAAGACGGGCCTGTTCCACTTCGAGGACCTGGAGGACATCTCCATCGTCGCCGCGCCGGGCTCCACGTTCGGTTACGAGAACGGCTACGGCGCCAACGCCGCCACCATCATCAACCTGCTCATCTCCCACGCGCAGCGGATGAAGTACCGCATCGCCGTGCTGGACAGCGGCAACGGGCAGACGCTCGGACAGGTGCGGGCGCTGCGCGCGAAAATCGACACCAGCTACGCGGCGCTCTACTACCCGTGGGTGAAGGTGCTGGACCCCGTCACGCGCCAGCCCATCTTCCTGCCGCCCAGCGGCTTCGTGGCGGGCATCTACGCGCGCAACGACGTCAACCGCGCCGTCTACAAGGCCCCCGCCAACGAGGTGGTGAACCTGGCGCTCGGCTTCGAGACGAACCTGAGCAAGGCGCAGCAGGAGGTGCTCAATCCGGAGGGCATCAACGCGTTCCGCTACTTCGAGGGGCGCGGCAACCGGCTGTGGGGCGCGCGCACGACGGCGTCGGACCCCGAGTGGAAGTACGTCAACCTGCGGCGCTACTTCGCCTACCTGGAGCGCTCCATCGACAAGGGGACCCAGTGGGCGGTGTTCGAGCCGAACGGCGAGCAGCTCTGGGCCAACGTGCGGCGCACCATTGAAGACTTCATGCTCAATGAGTGGCAGCAGGGCGCGCTGCTCGGAGAGAAGCCGGAGAAGGCGTACTTCGTGAAGTGCGACCGCAGCACCATGAGCCAGAACGACCTGGATAACGGTCGGCTGGTCTGCCTCATCGGCGTGGCGCCGCTGCGCCCGGCCGAGTTCGTCATCTTCCGCATCGGTCAGTGGACCGGCGACCGGAAGTAATCCCTCTGGAGACCACCCATGGCTGTCTTTCGTGATCGCCCCTATGTGCAGTTCAACTTCCTGGTCGACCTGGGCGCCGGCAACGGCACCGAAGGGCCGGACGCGGGTTTCCAGGAGATCTCCAACGTGGGCATGGAGGTCACCGTCGCGGAGTACCGCAACGGCAACGAGAAGGAGAACAGCGTCCGGAAAATCACCGGCCTGAACAAGGCGACGGACGTCACCATGAAGCGCGGGGTGATTGGCTCGCTCAGCCTCTACAAGTGGTTGGACCAACTGCGCAACGGCGAGTCCAACGCGCTGCGCACCGTCACCATCCAGCTCCAGAACGAGGACCACACCGCGGTGGTGCAGACGTGGAAGCTGCTGCGCGCGCGCATCATCAAGCACGTCAGCGGCCCCTTCAACGCGAAGGGGACGGACGTGGCCATCGAGGAGCTCACCATCGCGTACGAGCGCCTGGAGATGGAGTGACGTGAGCCGCCCCGCCGCCAGACGCCTCCCCGGCTTGCGCTTCGAAATCCAGGCACCGTCCGTCGTGGACGTGTTGCCCCGGATGGACGTGGGCGCGTTCGTGGGCTTCGCCTCCTCCGGTCCCCTGCACGTGCCGGTGGCGGTGGAGGACGTGGCGGACTTCGAGGCGGTGTTCGGCGAGGCCCCGCTGCTCGCATGGGACGCCGAGCGCGGAGAGCCCGTGCAGGGGCACCTGGCCTCGGCGGTGCGCGCCTTCTTCCGCAACGGGGGACGCCGCTGCTGGGTCGTCCGCGTGGCGGGGCCCGACGCGAAGTCCAACACCTTCCCTGTCCCCGGGCTGCTGCGTTGCTCGGAAGGTGGAGCGGTGTCCACGGCCGTGGCCCGGGCGCGCTCGGAAGGGAGCTGGTCGGACCCGGTGCGCGTGGCGGCATCCATCCATCGCGAGCTGGTGGACCTGGTGGACTGGAGCACCACGGGGAGCGGCGACGCGACGCTCGTCGTGACGGCCTCGGGTGGAGTGGCCGTGGGAGATCTGCTGCGCGTGGGCTTCGATGGCACCGCTTGCGCGCTGCTCGTGCCCGTGGAGTCGGTGGAAGCCGTGGGCCAGGAGGCGGCGCCGTCCTACTCGGGGCCCACGCCTCGACGCGTGACGGTGCGCGTGCGCACGAAGAAGGCCCGGTGGCTCGAATCGAGCGTGGCGCCAACGTCGCTGCCCACCGCGTCGTGGACCCGAGGCGAAGGGGAGGTCGCCACGCTCGGGGTGACGGCGATGACGGACCCGGGCCCGGGCGATGCGCCCCGTGTGCTCACCCTCACGTTGAGCGTGACTCCGGAGGGCGCGCCGCCTCCGGGTGCGGTGCTGCGGTTGATGGAGGCGTCGCTGGGCGAGCACTGGCTCCTGGTGGAGTCCGTCATGCTGGGACAGGTGGGCGCGGGAGCGGTGCAGGTCTCCGGCGTCGCCTCTCGCGTGCTGACGTCCACGCCCGGTGCCGTGAGCTCGGCGCCAGCCTGGTGCGAGCGATTGACGCTGGGCCTGTGGACCCGCCGGAGCGCGGAGCAGCCCGCGCAGCTCGAGCGGCTCGGCTTGTGCCCGAGCCATCCGCGCCACTGGGCCGCGCTGCCCACGGACACCGAGCGGGCTCGCTTCGAGGACGCGGAGACGCTTCCCTCGCGGCTTCCCGAAGAGCGGCTGCCGAGCGACTGGCGCCAGGGCATCCCCAGCAGCCGCTTCCCCCTTGCCGGCCCGGGAGCGCGGGGTGAGGCGTTCTCCATTCCCCTCGGACTGTCGGACTCGCCCACCGCCTACGTGGGCTGCACGCCACCCGCCGGGGACTCGCTGACGCGTGACGGACTTGCGTCCTTCGACGCGGACCTCTTCCTGGATGCGGACCTGAAGTCGGTGAGCATCGAGGCACTGCCGGCCCAGGCGGACTTCCTGCGCTACCAGAGCAGCCGCCCGCGCTCGCTCAAGGGCCTCCACGCCGTCATGGACCGACTGGACGCGACGTTGGTGGCCGCGCCGGACGCCATCCATCGCGCCTGGGTACTCACGGGCAGGCCCTCCGTCCCGCCGCCCGCGCCAAACGAGCCGCTGCCCGAGCCCGACTGGGGGACGTTCCTCGATTGCGCGCACGAGCCGCCGCCCGCGCCCGCGCCACTGGTCGCCTCACCACCGGAGCCCACCTCAAGTCAGCCTTTCACGCTGACCTGGGCCACGCTGCCCGGAACGGGAATCGAGTATGTGCTGGAGGAGGCGCTGCGCCCGGACTTCAGCGATGCGGCCGTGCTGTACCGGGGGCCGCTCACCACGCGCACGCTGTACGGGCGCACGCCGGGCACTCGCTACCATCGCGTCCGCGCGGAACGGGCGGGAATCACCGGACCCTGGACTCCGGGCGTGGCCGTCAGCGTGTCGCCTCCCGCGCGGTGGCAGCTGCTGCCGGCTTCGTCCTACGACGTGGGGCCGCTGCTCGCGGTGCAGCGCGCGCTGGTGCGCATGGCGCGGGCTCGCGGAGACCTGCTGGCCGTGCTGTCGCTGCCCGAGCACTACCGCGAGGAGGACGCGCTCGCGCACGCGGGGACGCTCCAGTCGCCACTCGGCGCGGAAGAGGACGGCGTGCCTCCGATTGGCTTCGCGGAGGACGCGGCGCTGTCGCACGGCGCGCTCTATCACCCGTGGACCTTCGTCTCCGAGGAGAACAAACCCGCGGAGCCCCGGCGCATGCCTCCGGACGGCAACGCGTGCGGCGTGCTCGCCCGGCGCGCGCTGGAGCGAGGCGCCTGGGTGGCTCCCGCGAACGAGCCCTGGACGGGGGTGGTGGCGCTGAGTCCGGCGTTGGGCCGCGACTGGTGGCTGGACCTCCAGGAAGCGCAGGTCAACGTCGTGCGCCAGGAGCCGCGCGCCTTCCTCACGCTGTCCGCGGACACGCTGGCCACGGACCCGGAGCTGCGGCCCATCCACGTCCGTCGGCTGCTGTCCCTGCTGCGACGCGCGGCGCTACGCCTGGGCGCGACCTACGTCTTCGAGCCCAACGACGCCAGCTTCCGCCGCCGGGTGCAGCGCGGCTTCGAGTCACTGCTCGGAGACCTCTTCGTCCGGGGCGCCTTCGCCGGCAAGACGCGCGAAGGCGCCTTCCAGGTGGTGACGGGCTCCGAGCTGAACACCCCCAGCCTCGTCGAGCAGGGGCGCTTCTACGTGGACCTGCGCGTGGCCCCGTCCCAACCCCTCACCTTCCTCAACGTGCGGCTCGTCCAGAGCGGCGACCGCGGGCTCGTCACGGAGGCGCGCTAGGCCATGGCCACGACCGAGGACGAGACGGTCATCGACCCCTTCATCGCCTTCGCCTTCGCGGTGGAGATCGACATCCCAGACCTCGCGCCCACCGCGTGCTTCGCCGCGTTCTCCGAATGCGACGGCCTGGAGATGACGATGGACGTGAAGACCATCCGCGAGGGCGGCAACAACGGCCGGCAGATTCGCCTCACCGGCGCGCACAGCTTCGGCCAGCTCACGCTCAAGCGCGGCATGAGCGCCAACGAGGACCTGTGGCGGTGGTTCGAAATCATGAGGACGCGTCCCCGCCTGCGCGCGAGCGCGGAGGTGGTGATGTTCGGTCCCGGGCTCGAACGGAAGGAGCGCGCGCGCTTCGTCCTGTCGCGCTGCCTGCCCGTGAAGCTCAAGGCCCCTCCGCTCAACGCGAAGGACGGCATGGTGGCCATCGAGGAGCTTCAAATCGCCTACGAGTCCCTCACCCGCAAAGCCGGAGGCGCCTGAGCCATGTCCGACGACGCCACGCCGCTCGCGAAGGCGAAGCTGCTCCAGCTCGACTCCAACTTCGAGCACCCGATTGACGAGCAGACCACGTCCACCGTGGTGCAGTTCAACCCGGAGACGCTGAAGGTCGCCTACGCCAACCAGGTGCAGCAGCCCTCTGGAGGCGGAGACCAGCGCGGCACACCCGCGCAGCAGTTCGTCGGCGCGGGCACCACCAAGCTGAGCGTGCAGTTGTGGTTCGACGTCACGGGCCAGCCGGAGGGCGCCTCGGACGCGGTGGAGGACGTGCGCAAGCTCACCGCGAAGGTGGCCTTCTTTATCACTCCGAAGAAGGAGGGCGACAAGTTCGTCCCGCCCGCCGTGCGCTTCCTGTGGGGCAGCTTCCAGTTCGACGGAATCATGGAGTCGATGGAGGAGTCGCTGGAGCTGTTCTCCGCCGAGGGCCTGCCCCTGCGCGCCAGCGTCAGCTTCAGCCTGTCGCAGCAGAAGATCACCGCCTTCGTCTTCGCGCCCACGCAGCCTCCCGCGGGAGCCAGTCCGAACCCCAGCGGCAAGGGCGCGGGAGAGGCGCCCATGAAGTCCGCGCCGGAGGGCTCGACGGTGCAGGGGCTCGCGTCGAACGAGGGCAAGGGCGCGAGCTGGCAGGGCATCGCCTCCGCGAACGGAATCGAGAACCCGAGGCGACTGGCCCCGGGGCAGCTCATCGACTTGCAGGCGGGCATCAACATCGGAGTCAGGCGGTAGCGGGGGGCGTGCATGGCCGTGGTCATCAACGAGATGGAAGTGGTGAGCGCGCCGCCAGCGGCGTCCACGCCGTCAGGGGGCGGGTCCGGGGGCTCGGCCGAAGGTGGCGCGTCAGCGGTGCAGAAGGCGCACGAGCAGGAGCGCGCCCAGGTCCTCCACCGCGAACGGCACGCACGCGTGCGCGCGCACTGAGTCGGAGAGCGCCATGGCCGACGGAACAAGCAATGACTCCAAGCTGCGCGCCTCCCGCCCCACGCTGCGGGTGGACGGTCGCGAGCACCCCACGCTCGCCAGTGGGCTGCTGGAGCTGTGCATCGTCGAGACGGCGCAAGGGCTGTACCGGTGCGAGGCGACGTTCGGCAACTGGGGTCCGAAGGATGGCGAGACGGGGTTTCTCTACTTCGACCGCTCGGTGCTCGACTTCGGCAAGCCGTTCGAGGTGCGGCTGGGCACCCAGGATGTCCTCTTCGAGGGGCGCATCACCGGCCTGGAGGCCGGCTTCCCGGAGAGCGCCTCCCCCACCCTCACGGTGCTGGCCGAGGACCGCCTCCAGGACCTGCGGATGACGCGGCGGACGGCGACGTACGAGAACGCGACGGACGAGGACGTCCTGCGCCAGCTCGCGGGCAAACATGGCCTGACGGCCGAGGTGGAGGTCCCAGGGCCCAAGCACCCCGTGCTGGCCCAGGTGAACCAGAGCGACCTCGCCTTCCTGCGCGAGCGCTGCCGTGCGCTGGGCGCGGAGCTATGGGTGGAGGGCCGCACGCTGAAGGCGAAGGCGCGCGCAAGCCGCTCCAGTGGCCAGCCCCTGAAGCTGGGACGTGGCAACGAGCTGATGTCCTTCACGGTGCTGGCGGACCTGGCGGGTCAGCGCTCCTCGGTGACGGTGGGCGGGTGGAACGTGGCGGAGAAGGACGCGATTGCGTGTGAGGCCGGCCCTTCGGTGCTGGGCGCGGAGCTGGAGAAGGACGAGAGCGGGGCGAGCCTGCTGGCCTCGAAGCTGGCCGAGCGCAAGGAAGCCGTGGTGCACGCGGCACCCATGAGTGTCCCGGAGGCGCAGGCGCGCGCGGACGCGCACTTCCGACAACAGGCGCGGCGCTTCGTGGTGGGACGTGGCACGGCGCAGACAGACGCGAAGCTGCGCGTGGGGGCGCGCGTGGAGCTGACGGGCCTGGGGCCGCTGTTCAGCGGCAAGTACCACCTGGCCGAGGTGAAGCACCTGTTCGACGGCGCGCGCGGCCTTCGCACGGAGCTCGTGGCGGAGCGCGTGGGACTGGGGAAGGCGTCATGAGCGCGGACGCGGCGTGGGAACAGGTGTTGGACGAGCGCGTCGCGGACGGCCTGGGTGGCCGCTTCTACGGCCTGTATCCAGCGCGAGTCACGGACCTCAAGGACCCGGACAGCCAGGGTCGGGTGAAGGTGCTGCTGCCATGGGCCGCCGACGCGGCGGGCGGCGGACGCTATGAGGCGTGGGCACGGCTGGCCACGCTGATGGGCGGCAAGAATCGCGGCTCCTGGTTCGTGCCGGACGTGGATGACGAGGTGCTCGTCGGCTTCGAGGCGGGCGACGCTCGGCGGCCCTATGTCGTCGGCGCGCTGTGGAACGGCAAGGACACGCCGCCGGAGTCCATGGATGGCGCGGGCCGCAACGCGAAGAAGGTGCTGCGCTCGCGCAACGGCATCGTCATCACGCTCGATGACACGGACGGACAGGAGACGCTCACGCTGGAGACGCCCGCCGGTCAGACGGTGACGCTCAAGGACGGGCCCGGCTCCATCGAGGCGAAGGACAGCAACGGCAACTCGCTGAAGATGGAGCCCAGCGGCATCACCGTGAATGCCGCGGCCAAGGTCACCATCAACGCGAGCACGGCGGAGATTTCGGCCGGGATGCTCACCGTCAACGCGGGCATGTCCAAGTTCAGCGGCGTGGTGCAGGCGGACACGGTCATCACCAACAGCGTGGTCAGCGCCTCGTATACGCCGGGCGCGGGGAACGTGTGGTGATGGCGACAACCCTTCCCCATCCGGTGCAGTGGGTGACGGCCTCGCCGTTGTGGGGCCCCGCGCCCGACAAGCTGGCGCGACTCCAGGCGCCCGGCATCCTCCAGTTCGACTCGGATCGCTTCATGGAGGAGCTGGCGGAGCGACTCCAGGCGCCCACGCGGCCGGACCTGACGGACCTGCTGGTGACGCGCTTCAAGAGCTACCGCGAGCGCATGCCCGGCGAGCCTCCGGACGACGAGGTCAATACGCCGCCCAAGCTGTACCAGCCGGCGCACGGGCGCTTCTATCTGGTGGCCACGAGCCTCGTGTGTCGACTGCCGGGCCTGCCGGACCACGTCGTGGACACCGCGAGCGGAGAGAAGGCCGCGTTCGTCCTGCGTCGCTCCCTGGGCGGCGGCAAGGAAGGCGCGTGGGTGCCAGCTTCGCCCGGCAGTCCCGCCGACAAGCGGCGCATCTGGAAGGAGCTGAGCACGGCGGAGACAGGCGCGCTGGCGAAGGGCGAGGAACTCTTGCCCCTCTTCCCGATGAACTTCGCCTCCGAGGGGAAACGGCGACGGATGCTCGTGGGGCTGGTGCCCACCTCCAGTCGCGACACCTTCGAGTCCGCGGCGGCCTTCCAGGACGACGACCCGAGCACGGGGTTGGACCCGGACAAGATGCTGGCGGACGAGGCCGAGGGGCAAGTGGTCGCGCCGTTCGAGCAGCTCCTCGCGTACACGAAGGCGACGAGCGAGGCGGTCGCCGTCCAGAAGGAAGTAACGCGCTTCCTGCTCGTGGACTTCGCCACCTTCCTGGAGGAGCGCCTCCCCGCGCTGTGGACGCTCCTGGACAAGGCGTCACCAGGACCCACGCCCGCGGCGGGTTCTCCCCTGCGCACGCTGTTCCTGTTGCTGACAGGCAGCCACCGCGTGGAAGGCAGCTCCGGGGACACGTGGCAGCAGGCGCTGCGCAAGGCGATGCAGCAGCGCACGGCCATCCTCAACGGCGGCACGGGCGGGCTCGACTACAACCTGCGGCTCTGCACCGAGGTGACGGTGGCGGCGCTGCGCTCGGCGTTGGGCGCGGCGGTGGTGGCGGGGGTGTACTCGCTGCCCTCGGAGCCGGAGCCGGTGTCCAAGCTGGAGGAGCCGGGCAAGGCGCTCTACGTGCTGAGGTGCGTGTATTTGAAGCCGGCGTGCGGCGCGCTGTGCCCGCCCATCGTCAGCGCGCCATCGAAGGGTTTCACCCTGGCGCCGTTCTTTGATTCGGACGCACCCGCGCGACCGGTGCGCATCGAGCTGCCGTTGGACACCAGCATCCGGGGGCTGCGCAAGTTCAAGAAGAACGTCGGCTTCACGCTGTCGAAGGGGCTGCGCAAGCAGATGTCTCGGGTGGCGGGGTTGGAGAAGACGATGAAGGGGGAACTCGACGACGGGCTGAGCTTCGACCTGGGAGAGCTGTGCATGTTCTCCATTCCCATCATCACGCTCTGCGCGTTCATCGTCCTGATGATCTTCTTCAGCCTGCTCAACATCATCTTCTGGTGGATGCCCTTCCTGAAAATCTGTCTGCCCAAGCCCAGGGTGGGGTGAGTCCATGGACGCCGGAAAACTCATTGGACGCGGACTCGGCTTCCCCCCTCGCGTGGGCCCGGATGGGCGCATGCAGTGGTCCGAGGGTGAGCGCAACGTGCGTGAAGCCATTCAAATCATCCTCGCCACCGAGCAGCGCGAGCGGCTGATGCTGCCGGAGTTCGGCGCGGGGCTCGGGCGCTTCCTGTTCGAGCCGAACACCGTCACCACACGGCATCAAATCGCCGATCGCATCAACCGGGCCCTGGCGCAGTGGGAGCCCCGCATCGCGGTGGAGTCGGTCAGCGTGGACGCGGACCCACAGGACGCTCGGGCCGCCACGGCGACCATCACCTACAAGCTCGTGGCCACCGGCGCACGAGAGCGGCTCAACCTGAGCGTCACGCTCGCGGGGTAACGACATCGTGCCACTCACCCTCCCGCCCATCGATGACCGCAAGTACCAGCAGCTCCTCGACGAGGCGCTGGCACGCATCCCCATCCACAACCCCGAGTGGACCAACTTCAACAAGTCCGACCCGGGCGTCACGCTGCTGGAGCTCTTCGCCTTCCTGACGGAGAGCCTGCTGTACCGCGCCAACCAGATTCCGGAGCGCAACCGGCTCAAGTTCCTCCAACTGCTCGGCGTGCCGCTGCTGCCGGCCGCGTCCGCGCGCGGCCTCGTCGCCTTCCGCAACGAGCGCGGCGGTCCGCCCCAGGCCCTCACGCTGACGGAGGGCGTGGAGGTCCGCGCCGGCCAGGTGCCCTTCCGCACCGAGCGCGGCCTGGACGTGCTGCCCGTGGAGGCGGCGTGCTTCTACAAGCGGAGCGTCGCGCCCGAGGAGCGGGTGAAGGAGTACTACCAGGAGCTCTACGCCTCCTTCACCGCCACCGCGCCGCCGCCCGCGCCGCTCAACGAACTCCAGTTCTACGAGACGACGCCCTTCTCTCCGCGCGGCACGGAGCCGTTGGACCTCAACACCGAGACGCTGGACAAGGCGCTGTGGGTGGCGGTGCTGCTGCGGCCGGCGGACCGGAAGCTCCCCGATGCGCTGACACGGGCGAGGGAGGAGTTGAAGGGCAAGGTGCTGACGGTGGGACTCGCGCCCGCCGGTGGCTCCGAGGGACGAGACCTGGTCCCCAATGGACAGGCGCGGCCCGTGGGCTCGGCGGTGCTCCAGTTCCAGCTTCCCCGCTTGCCCGTGGACGGCAAGCTCCCGGAGGACCCGGCGCTGCGCAACGCGAGCTGGCGCACCCTGGTCACCTCGGAGATGCCTGGCGAGCCCTCCGTGGTGGACGTCCCCCTGCCCTCCACGCTCGGCGAGTTGGAGCTGTGGACGAACCTGGATCCGCTGGAGGCGGGCACGCGCGACTTCCCTCCCTCGCTCGACGACGAGGAACTGGAGGCGCGCGTCATCACCTGGGTGCGCATCACCGCTTCGGCGCCGGTGACGACGAAGCTCCTGTGGGCCGGCATCAACGCCGCGCCCGTGTCCCAGCGAGAGCGCGTGACGAGCGAGCTGCTGCCCACGGGCTCGGGCGAGCCGGACCAGGCGCTGAAGCTGTCGCGCGCGCCGGTGTTGCCGGGCTCGGTGAAGCTGAGCGTCACGGTGAATGGAATCACCGAGACGTGGGAGGAAATCGATGACCTGACGAGCGCGGGCCCCGAGGTCTCCGTGCCGGACCCGCGCCTGCCGCCCGGCTCGCCGCGCCCCGCGCAGACACGCGTGAAGGTGTTCCGTCTGGACGCGGAGGCGGGAGAGCTTCGCTTCGGTGACGGTGCCCACGGCGCGAGGCCGCCGCTTGGGGCCACGCTGCGCGCTGACTATGACCACGGCGTGGGTCGCGCCGGCAATGTGGCCACGGGCACGGTGGCGAGTGGGCCCGCGCTTCCTCCAGGCATCCAGGTGGCGAATCCGCTGCCCACGTGGGGCGGCTCCGACGCGGAGGGCGTGCGCGAAGGAGAGCGGCACATCTCGCGGTTCCTCCAGCACCGGGACAGGCTGGTGACGGCACAGGACTTCGAGGCGGTGACGCTGCGCACGCCCGGTGTCGCGGTGGGCCGAGTGGATGTGCTGCCCGCGTTCCACCCTGCCCTCTCGCCCAACGAACCAGGTGATGCACCCGGCGCGGTGACGGTGTTGGCCATTCCCCGCGCGGAGCCTGATGCGCGCGAGGCGGAGGGGCCGGACACGTTCCTCGATGCGATTGCCTGCTGGCTCTCGCCGCGTCGACTGGTGACGACCGAGGTCTTCGTGCGCCGCCCCCAGTACAAGCCCGTCTGGGTGACGGTGGGCCTGGAGGTGGTGGCGGGAGTCTCGCAGGCACAGGTGCGCGAGGCGGTGAAGGCGGCCCTCGTCGAGTTCCTGTCGCCCCTGCCCCCCGAGGACGCGGAGTTGCTGGAGCAGACGGTGTCGCTGGCGGGCGCGAACCTGTCCACCGTGGCCCGGCGTGGCTGGCCGCTGCGCAAGGCGGTGGTGTCGCTGGAGCTGGCGGCGGTGGCCAGTCGCGTGGCGGGCGTGGCGCTGGTGCGCGGGGTGCGGCTGGGGCTGGCCACGGGCACGCAGCAGGACCAGATACCGATGACGGGGCTCCAGCTCCCCCGGCTCGCCGGACTCTCGGTGGCCGTGGGTGACGCGCCCTCGCTCGACGACCTGCGCGGCACGTCCGTCACGACGACGCAGCGGCCGTTCGTCTCGGTGCCCATCGTCCCCGAGGAGTGCCGATAGATGGATGCCAACGGCGCTCGCTTTCATCTGCTGCTCGGTCGCGACGACTGGGGCCGCTGCACCTCGAAGGGCCGCGTGCTCTCCGAAGCGTGGAGCGAGGCGTCCGGCACCGGCGCGGACGTCGCGTGGGACTCATCGCGCGCGGAGGTGTCCCTGCGCGCGGAGCTGTTCCGCTTCATCGCCGCGCCGCGCGACGTGCCTCCCGTGCTGGAGGACCGGCGCGGCGCCGCGAAGGACCGCTATGGCAACGTCTACTGGGTGGCTCTCGACGGGCGCACGCTGAAGGTGCTCTCCAGCGGTTCGAGGCAGACGAGCGACTTCTGGCCCGTCACGCCCGAGGCCGCACCCGTCTCCGGCACGGGCGGCTTCGGCCCGCTGATTCCGCCCACGCCTCCCAAGCCCGAGCTGCTCGGAGCCATGGCCATCAGCGGGCATCACTACCTGGTCGTCGGCACGCTCGCGCCCGCGGGGCTGCTCGTGTTCGACCTGCACTCGGGCGGCCCTCCGGTGCGACACCTGTGGCCCACGGGTGTGCCCTTCGCGCCGTGGGACATGGCGGCCACTCCCGATGGCGGTGTGGTGGTGCTCGACCGTCAGCACCGCCGCCTGTGGCGCCTGGACGCGGGCTTCCGCGTGGTGCGCACGGGCGTGGATGACGTGCTCTCCGCGTCACGGGTGGAAGCCTTCCAGCCCCTGGCCGGAGGACCGACGCGAACGATTCCCGCCGTCACCTTCCCACGGCCGGTGACGCTGGATGCGTCGACGCCCGTCGCCGCCCAGGACCCCATCTCCGTGGAGGTGCTGCCTGACGGCCGCGTGCTCGTGCTGGACCGGGGCACCGAGGACAGTCGCCTGCTGGTCTACCGCGACGGCGTCCTGACAGGCGCCCCCGTGCCGCTGGAGGTCGATGGCCTCCTTGGCGACAACAGTCCCGCGTCGTCGTACGTCCTGGTGGCGCATGACATGGCACTGCTTCCGGCCGGGTCGGATGGCTCGGTGGGCCGCGTCGTCGTGGTGGGTCGGGACGGCAACCAGGCCTTCGCCTTCGAGCTGCACACCTCGGAAGGCGGTAACCTCGTCGCGGTGGCGCAGCCGGAGTACCTGCCGCTGCGGTTGTTTGGCGGCAAGGCGCTCATCGCCTCGGACGGGCAGGCCCTCTACGACTTCGCGGACACGTTCATCCCGCTCGTGGCGCAGCGACGCCCGCGCTACGTGTCCGAGGGCACGCTGCGCACGCCCGTGCTCGATGGACGGACGCCTGACTGCGTGTGGCATCGGCTGCTGTTGGACGGCTCCCTTCCGCCCGGAGCACGCATCGTCGTGCGCAGTCGCGCGGCCAATGAGCGCTCGGACCTGGAGGCCCTTCCCTTCAGCGAAGAGCCCGCGCTCTACAAGCGAGGAGGCGGCTCCGAGCTGCCCTTCACCACGACGGCGCGGGGCGAGCACCGAGGCACCTTCGAGGTGCTCTTCCAGCGCGCCAGGGGCCGCTTCGCGCAGGTGGAGCTGGTCCTCCAGGGAGGCGGCGCCGCGACTCCGCGCATCCACGCGATGCGAGCGTGGTACCCGCGCTTCTCCTACGCGGAGCAGTACCTCCCGGGCCTGTACCGACAGGACCCTGAGTCGGCCAGCTTCCTGGACCGCTTCCTCGCGAACCCCGAGGGACTGCTCACGCCCCTGGAAGACCGCATCGCCGCCGCACAGGTCCTCTTCGACGCGAGGAGCGCGCCCCCGGAGGCGCTCGAGTGGCTGGCCTCCTGGTTCGGCGTGGCGCTGGACCCGGCCTGGGACGAGACGCGTCGCCGCCTCTTCCTCCGTCACACGCTGGACTTCTTTCAGTGGCGAGGCACGCCGCGCGGCCTGCGCATGGCGCTGCGCGTGGCCCTGGACGACTGCCCTGACGCGTCCATCTTCACCGACGACACCGAGCCGACGCGCGCCCGCTACCGCATCGTCGAGCGCTTCCGCACCGCGCGCACCCCGTTCCTCTTCGCGACGGACACCTCCGAGACGGGAGGCATCCGCATCCAGCCCGCCGCCACGTCGCGCCGCTGGGAGCCCGCCCAGGGCATCGCGAGGCTGCTGGAGCGCTATCAAGCCGCGCTCGCCGACGCGGGTGTGACGGCGGCGTCCGATGCGCTCCCCTTGCGTGAGCCCACCCAGGTCGCGGTGGCCACCGTGTGGCGAGCCTTCACGCAGGAGACGCTCGGCTTCATCCCGGCCGCCACGGCCGCGAGCGCGCCGCGCTGGCTCGACTTCCTCACGCGACGCTATCGGACGGTGCAGGCCCTCAACGCGGCGCATGGCACCACGCTGACGGACTTCACGCAGGCCGTGTTGCCAGTGACGCTGCCCGGGGACGGTCCGGCGCAGTCGGACTGGTACCACTTCGAGACGGTGGTGCTGCCGGTGCGTGCGGCGGCCCATCGCTTCACGGTGGTGCTGCCCGTCCCACGAGGCAGCGCGGCGCAGGAGCAGCGCGCGCGACAAGAGCAGGCGATGCGGGTGGTGGCGGTGGAGAAGCCGGCCCACACCGTGTTCGACGTGAAGTTCTACTGGGACATGTTCCGCGTCGGCGAAGCCCGCCTGGGCGTGGACACCCTGGTCGATCTGGGCAGCCGTGCCCCCGAGCTGATGCCCGCCATGCGGCTCGGACGCGAATACCTGGCGGAAAGCCATCTGGCCCCGAGACCACCCCAGGACGCCGCGGACCGGCGAATCCTGGGGCGGGACTTGCTCGGGCGCCGTGAGACCCACGGGAGCGACATCCAATGAGCACCTTCACTTCCACGTCAGTGCAGCGCGCGCCGGCCGACCCGACCAGACACGTCAACTACGTGCTCGGCATGGTGCTGGGCGTGGACGACTTCACCCAGGAGTTCGCCTACCTGTCGGAGCGCGACAGATGGCTCGCGCGCGACCTCCTCGGCTACGGCACCGCCTGGGGCCTCGCCGTGAGCCACGGCACCGGCACGCGCGGCCCGGAGGTGCGCGTCACCCCCGGCGCGGCGCTGACACCGCGAGGACAACTGGTCCGCGTGACGCCCACCCAGTGCGCCGCGCTCAACGACTGGCTCATCGCGCGCGGCACGGAGGTGGATGCCTACCTGCGTGCCGGCAACCGGCTGACGGTCTACGTGGTGCTTCGTCACCGCGACTGCCTGACGGACCCGGTCCCCGTGCCGGGAGAGCCGTGCCGCACCGAGGACGACACCACCGCGCCCTCGCGTGTGACGGACGACTTCCACCTGGAGCTGGCGCTCCAGCCGCCCCCGCCTCCGCTCGAGGAGAGCGCGGTGCGCGACTTCGTGCGCTGGCTGCGGCGGAACATGAACGTGGTCTCCTCCACGCCCACGCCCACGACGCTGGATCAGTTCATCACCCTGCTGCGCGGCTCCGTCGTCCCCTCGTCGCCGGTGTCACCGGTGGACGACTACGTGCTGGACGACCCGCCGGGTGGACCCCTGCCGGTGCTGGAGACGGACGTGGAGGCCTTCCTGCGCGAGGCGTCGCGGCTGTGGGTGACGGAGCTGCGTCCCTTGTGGCGGACGAACTGGCTGGGCGAGTCCCAGGGCTGCACCCAACCCGTGTCTCCCGCGCCGGAGTCGCCGAACGACGGCGTCCTGCTGGCGGCCGTGGACCTGCCGTTGGTGCGCGAGCTGGGCACCGGTCCGTGGAAGGTCGACGCGGCGGGCACGAAGACGGTGGACGAGAGGCAGCGGCCGTACCTGCTGCACCAGCGCATGCTCCAGGAGTGGCTGCTGGCGGGGCTCGCCCGTGACGCCTCGGCGGTGCACCACCCGGACAACCTGCCGCCCTACTCCCTCATCGCGGCGGGGATGATTCCCATCGACGACACCTCCACCGACGTTGGCTACAACGGTTTGAAGGCGACGAAGGTGGACGTCGGGCTCGTGACGCTGAGCTTCGACGGCTTCGCGCACCAGCCGGACCAGTGGCGCTACGTGGTCAAGGCGACGCTGGTGGAGCCGCAGAACGGACTGGTGACGCAGCCCTCCGTCACCTTCGTACGCGCGGACGCGGATGGCCTGCTGCTGAAGGTGCGGGACAAGGACGCCCTGCTTCCCATCGCCACCCTGCGCAAGCTGGGCCTCATCGTGGAGGTGAGCCAGTACGCCGTCCCCGCGAAGAAGAAATCCTCCAGTGGCGACGCGAAGCCGAAGGCCCGCGTTGGCACGGAAGGCACGAGGTAGGCCATGCGCATCGACCTGGACACCGCGTTCCTCGAGGACGGCATCCGCTCGACGAACTTCTTCAACGGCCGGCTGCTGTCCGCCGAGGACCTGAGTCAGGAGCAGACCGCCCACGAGGCGGCCCTGGGACGACACGTGCGAGCCATGGGCGAAGGTGTCGCCCACGGGCTCGCGGTGTCCATCGCTCCGGGAAGCACCGTGTCCTCGCCGCTCGTCACGGTGACGGCGGGCCTGGCGCTCAGCCGCGCGGGCCACGCACTGGAGCTGCTCCAGCCGGTAGAGGTGTCCCTGGTGCGAGGCCCCTCCAACAGCGGCAGTGGCGCGACGGCCACCGCCACGGGCGGCTTCGAGACCTGCGCGCCGGGCAGCAGCGACTACGTGTCCGGCACGGGCGTGTACCTGCTGGTCCTCTCGCCCGCGTCCGGCCGCGAGGGGCGCGCGCCCGTCAGCGGCCTGGGCGGAAATCCCTCCTCCGGCTGCGAGGCGAAGCGGCGGGTGGAGGGCGTGCGCTTCCGGCTGCTGGACTTGAAGCTGACGGCGGCCCAGCTCTCGGACGAAGCGCGGCTGCGCAACCGGGTGGCGCACCTGTGCCTGGGCACGTCGGACGCGGCGAGCCGCGCGTGGATGGTGAATCCCTTCGGGCCCGCGAACCCACCCTATGGCCTCATCGACAAACTGCGGCCCACGGCGCTGACACCGTGTGACGTGCCGCTGGCGGTGGTGCACTGGAAGGCGGGCGTGGGCCTGCGCTGGGTGGATGCCTGGGCCGCGCGACGCCGGCCCGCGCGAGTGGCCACGCCGGAGCGCTGGGGCCTGGGGCTCGAGGACCGCCGAGCCACGGAGGGCGAGGCGAGCTTCCTCCAGTTCCAGGAGCACCTGGACACGCTGCGCACCGGGACGCCGGAGACGGTGCGCGCGCTGGACCACTTCGTGGCACTGCCCGCGGTGGGCCTGTTGCCGCTGGAGGGCATGACGGGCGCGCGGGGCTTCACGTACACGAAGTTCTTCGACGGGCTCACGTATCCCCCCGAGGCGCCGGTCCACGTGGAGGGCTCGCGGCTGCAATCCCTCTTGAGGATGTCGCTGGCGTATCCGCCCGTGGACCTGGTCCGCAAGGAGCCCTTCCTGTGGCTCTACCTGGTCCACGAGAACCAGCTTGCGCAGAGCGACGCGAGCACACCCCGGCCCCAGCCCTATCTCGTCTTCGCCAGTGGCTACCTGCCCTACCTGGGTGACGCGCGGTCCGACGCCGCGCACTGGCACTTCGGCAACTACGCGCTGCCCCGCTGACCTTCCCACCTTCCATCTCTCGCAGGCCGCGAGGAGACCCCGATGGCCGACCCACTCAACCTCGTCAAGCCCGGCGACCTCATCAGCGCCGAGCTCATCAACGCAATCATCCAGCTGCTCAACGCGCTGGCCACCACGTCGGGTGGGCCCAACGTGGTGCCCAACCTCTTCAGCCGAACGCTGCTCGACGTGAAGGCCCTGCTGGCGCAGTCCGGCGGCAACCTCCAGCTCGCCCTGTCGATGGATGCCTCGGGCCTGGTGGTGAACCTCAATGACCCGAAGAACAACGCGCGGCCGGTCATCGGGCAGATTCCCACGCCGGGCACCCGGGTGCCGGACGGCACGGGCATCCACCTCCTCATCGCAACCATCGCCGGCTCCACGCCCACGCCTCCGGCGAAGCCCACCGTCAGCGGCTTCTCTCCGCTGACGCCGAACATCGGCACGGAGGTGCAGATCATCGGCGAGAACTTCGACGCGGTGCGCGCCAACAACACGGTGACGTTCGACGGGACCGTGGCCGCGCCGCCCTCGAACGCGAGCACGCGCTACTCGCTGTTCGTCGTCGTGCCCTCCGTCGCCAACCCGCCCGCCGCCGGCCAGCAGAAGACGGTGACGGTGGTGGTGACCAACCCCGCGGGCGCGACCTCCGCGCAGCTCATCATCCTGGGCCCCACGGGCACGCCCCTGCCCGCAATCACCCCCTTCAGCATCGCCAATGCACCGCTGGGTGGCGAGCTGATCATCAACGGCCAGAACTTCGGCTCCACACTGACCAACATCCGCGTGTTCTTCGATGACCAGCCCCGCGATGGCACGTCGGGCACGCCCATTGGCGTTCAGCCCCTGGGCACGTCCACGCTGCCAAGCCGGCTCGTCGTCACCATCCCCACGTCCCTGACCGGCATCAACCTCTCCGGGGACAGCAAGATCATCAACATCAAGGTGCGCGTGGGGACGGCCATGTCTCCCACGCAGGCACTCGAAATCTACAAGCCCTGAGGTCCACACATGCCAAGACATTCCAAGAGGCTTTCCTGGCTCGCGATTCCCTTCCTGCTGGGGGCGACGGGCTCCCTGGCGGCGACGCACGAGCTCGCCATCTCCGCGCCCGCGACGACCATTCCCATCACCCGCGTGAAGGTGATGCTCGAGTCCACCACGCCGATTCAGAACGGCGCGACGCTGAACTTCGAGACGCCCCTGGGCAACACCGATGTGACGGTGGGCGGCGGGCCCGTCAATCTGGCCAACGGCGACAACGTGTTCATCGTCGGAGCCGGCACCAACGCCATCATCATCGACTACAAGCGCCGGGACGTCCTGGCCGCCGTGGACAACCTCTGCGGCATCAAGCTCCCCCAGGATGGCTCCGGGACGATTCGCTTCACGCCGGACGCCGCGAACTTCAACAACCTCACGGGCTATCGCACCACGACCTTCGCCGCGCCATCGGTGGACCAGTGCACCTGCTCCTCGCGACGGGTGAAGGGCCTGACGAATTGGACGGTGCCGCCTCCGGGGGTGAATCGGGGCCGCATTCCCATGGACGTGGCGCTGGTGCTGGACCGCTCCGGCAGCATGATCTCCGCGACGCCCGGTGACCCGGCGAACATCCAGAAGTGGCTCGCGCTCCAGAGCGCCGCCGAGCAGTTCATCCACTTCTGGGAGGTGGAGGGGTTGGATCCGCTGAGCGAGACGGGCGGCACGGGGCTGGGCAGGGACCGGCTGGCGCTCGTCTACTTCGAGAGCGACTCCGAGCCGACCAAGTTCAACGGCAAGCTGTTCGTCGAGCGCGCTCCGGCGCTCATGGATGGCGGCCACCCGTGGGAACAGGCCGTCAGCCATGTGAACGCGAACATCACCGCGGGCACCACGGCGATGGGCGGCGGCATCCGGGATGCGCTCGCCGCGTGGCAGGCGGACAAGGTCAACGACCTGACGCTCGTGGTGATGACGGACGGCATGCAGAACGTCAATCCGATGGTGAAGGACGGCACGGGCCCGGACATCGGCTTCAAGGTGCTGGAAGTCACCCCCGGAACGACGGAGCGCCTTACCAATCACTGCGTCCCCATCTTGACGGTCGCAGTGGCCAGCGGCGCCGTCCCGTACGCGGACCTGATGAACGCCATCTCCCTGCAGACGGCGGGGCAGAACCACCTGACGACGAGCAGCGGCACCACGACGGCCTTCGCGCAGCAACTGGTGACGGCGCTCAAGGGCAACACGCTCGCCACACTGCTCCAGAGCTCCACCACCCTGCCCTCGGGCACCAACACCGCGACCCGGTCCGTCGACGTGGACGGCACGGTGCAGAGCCTCTACGTCAACCTGGGCTGGTTCACCACGAGCCCGCGCGGGCAACCCGTGACGCTCAAGGTGACCGCGCCGGACGGCAGCAACCCGAAGCCCGTGGCGGTGAAGACGGGCCGCAGCCACATCCTGAACCGCTACGACTTCCCCAAGGCGGGTCCGGTCGGCAAATGGCAGCTCACGGTGAACCGCATCCCCGGGACGGCGAGCCCCGCCATTCCGTACCAGCTCGCCGCCTATGTGCAGGAGAAGAGCCTCGACTTCCAGCTCTCGCTCGACAAGCTGCGCCACTCCGCCGGCCAGCCGCTCAACGTCGTCGCGCAGGTGACGTTCGACGGCAAGCCGCTGGAGAACCTCGACAACGGCGAGCTGACCGTCCTGGTGGAGACCCCGAACGGGGCGCTGGGCACGCTGATGCACGAGACGCGCGGCGAGGGACGCGGCGAGCAGAGTCCGGACCCGGTGTCGCCGTACCAGGGCAAGCTGGACACGCTGATGAAGGACCCCGAGTTCCTGAAGAAGATGGGGACCACCGTCGGCAAGGATGAGCTGGTGCTGAAGGAGACCGCGCCCGGCATCTACAAGCTGGAGTTCAAGGACACGCAGACGCCTGGCACGTACCGCTTCCATTTCCAGCTCTTGATGAAAGGCCCCAGCGGAGAGCCGCTGCGGCGCACGGAGATTCTCGAGACACAGGTGGACGTGCTGCCGTTTGGCCCGAAGACCGACGTCCAGGTGACGAAGGTCGACACGGGCAGCTACGTGCTGGTGCTGACGCCGCGTGACGCGCTGGGGAACTACGTGGGCCCGGGCTTCGAGGACCGCGTCGTCGTGCAGATCAACGGCAAGGGCCGGCAGGCCCCGGCCACCACGCCCAAGCTCGACGGCACCTACGAGGTCCGCCTGAGTGAGATTGGCGACGGCACTGAAATCATCGTGCTGGTGAACGGGACGCCCGTGGCCAAGGGGCCGGTGACGAAGCTGGAGCCGGTGGAGCCGCGGCCTCCGGACAACGGCACCGGGCGTGATGGCGGAACGGGTGGAGGGGATGGAGGCTCGGGACCTCCCGTGCCGCCTCCCGGGGAGGGCTGCCCGTGCAAGCACACGCGTCCGAGTGGTTCCACCGGTGTCCTGGGGCTCGTGGCCCTGGGGTTCCTGGCGAGCCGCCGCCGCAAGCACCACGACGGGGATTGACGTCTGGCTTCTGGGAGCCCCTGGCCACGGGGCTCCTGGCCCGGCCGGAAGCACACGCACATCACGAAGTGGAAGCGGACGCTGGTGTCGAACCCAAGAGGACGTCGCGACGATGCATGAGCAGGCGGCACGAGGCAGGACGGTCATCCAGCGGCTGCGGCTGCGCGGGGCGGAGCTGGAGCCGCTCTCGGCGCGGCTGCGGCTGGAGGCCGTGCTGGCGGGCGCCGACCTGCTTCCACCGGGGCTTCCTCCCTCCGCCACCGTGTGCATCCGCCGATTGATGGACCCGAAGCCCGGGGTGCTCCCCTTGAATCAGCAGGCCCTGCGCCCGCCCGCGGCGTGGAACGAGGCGCTGTCCTCGGTGCTGCGAGAGCAGGTGGCTCGTGCGGCGAGGCCCGCGCATGGCGTCGTTCCACCTGGCGCGGAGGCCGTGCTGTTCGCGGATCCCTCCGAGCTGCTGGCGTGTCTGGCGAGCGATGTAAGCCGGGGCCTCGCGAGCGCCCACTGGTGGTGGCGGGGATTGTTTTCCAACGCGGACCTGTCCCGCACCGTCGTCGCGGAATGGCTGCGCGCGCCCGAGTACGTCCCGAGCGCCCTGGAGTTCCTCACCCGGCGACGCGAGGTCCGTGCCGTGGTGTCGCTGTTCACGCCGCCGGAGGCCCGGGCCCTGCTCACTCGCGTGCTCCAGGTCCACGGGCTTTCCGCCGCCGCCCTCGACGCACCTTCGCGAGATGTGAGCGGTGAGCGGCCCACGGTCCCCGCGAGTCCCTCGAGCACGATGAAATCGGAGGGAACGGTGCTCGCGACAAACGCCCCATGGGAGTCGTGGGCACCTGAAGCGCGGACATTGAAGGACTCACGCGAGCACGGTGCGCTGCTCGGAGTCGCGCTCACGCTGCGTCGCGTTCCCGTGGAGGCACGTCGTTTGGAGTTCCTCCCCGCCGTGGGCATCTGGCGAGATGCTCACGAGGCGCTCGCGGTCCCCTCTCCCTTCGCACCCAACGAGGCTCGGCACGCGGCCCCGCCCGAACCTGTCGTGGCCAGCGTTCTCCCAAAGCCACACTCCGAAGCAGCTCCCGACGACACCGAATTCGCGCCCCCTGTCGACGACCTCCTGAAGAGGCCCGGTCTGGAGACATCTCCTTCCGAGGGCGCGACGACAAAGCAATCCGCATCCCGAGGCGAGGCAACGACGGCGGACGAGGGGGTCCTGGAGCGTACGGACACCCACGGCGTATCGAAGGCCATCGAGTCTCCGCCGAGCGATGAGCGCACGCTGCCTCGTCACGCCTCGCCAGCCTCCGCAACTGAAGACCTTTCGCGGTCCCCCGTGCACACCACGACACCACCGACGCCACTCCGAGAGCTCGAGCCACCCTCCGGACGCGCGTGGGGACTGCCCTTTTCCACCCGACTCGGCGGCCTCTTCTATCTGGTCAACCTGGGCCTGTTCCTGGAGCTGTACGGCGACTTCTCGATGCCGGCCCATCCGAACCTTCCCCTATCGCTCTGGGACTTCGTCACGCTCGTGGGCCGGCGCCTGTGCGTGGACCCGCGCCCCTCGGACCCGGTGTGGAAGGTGCTGGCCTTGCTCGCCGGCCGAAAGCCCGGAGCCCTTCCCGGCCAGGACTTCGCGCCTCCCGATGCGTGGCGAATCCCTCCCGCCTGGCTGCGCACGTTCCGCTCGGCGCGCGACTCCCACTGGACCTGGAGCAGTCACGAAGGACGGCTGCGCGTGAGGCACCCCGCGGGTTTCCTCGTGCTGGACGTTCCCTATGATGAACAGGACGCGGACGTTCTCGTGAACAGCGAGCTTTCGCCCTACTTCGTCGGCTCGGCATTCACGCTCTCCCGAGGTGACGAGACAGGTCGGCTCGACACCGAGCCCCTGGAGCGCTGGCTCGGATGGCTGGTGCCGTTCTGTCGAGCCCGACTGTGCCGCGCGCTGGGCGTGTCGTCAGAAGATGCGTCAGCCCTGGACGCGACACTGCTCGCACATGACGCGCGACTTCACGTGACGGAGGGGCATGTGGACGTGGTGCTGTTCCTGTCGCAGCTCCCGCTGGCGGTGCGCATCGCGGGCCTGGACCGCGACATCGGGTGGCTGCCCTCCGAGGGGCGACACCTCACCTTCCACTTCGAGTGAGCCCGAGGCGCGCCATGTCCATCTCACAGCCTCCTCCCATCGAGTCCCAAGCACACGAGCACTTCAAGCTCTACTTCTTCGCCGCCGCGTCACGCGTACTGGCCCAGGGTGCAAGCCTGTGCGGTGGCGAGGACTCCCTCCTCGCGCGTTTCCCCTTCCTGGAAGCCTACCGGGCGGAGCTCACCGAGCTGGGCATCGACCCACATGAAGTGTCGACCGGAGCAGGCCCGTGGGCCGAGGCGATCTCCGCATGGGAAGAGGACGTCACCGAACACCTCCCCCTGCGCGCGCTGCGCCGGGCCGCGCTGTTGGATCATGACACGCTGACGCTCCTGCTCGCGGTGGGCATGGTGGAAGAAGATGCCCGCTTCGGCGCACTGTTCGCGTCACTCCAGGGCACGCCCACGCTCCACCGTCCCACGCTCGGCCTGCTGAACGCGGGCTGGCGCGGCGATGAGGACCGGGGAGAGACGCGCGCGCGGTTGCGCCGCTTGATGGAGCTGGGGCTCGTGGAGGTGACGGACCGCGAGGCCCCTCGCTCCGAGTGGGCGCTCCATGTCCCTGGCGCGGTCTGGGATGCGCTGCGAGGAGAGGCGCCCGACAAGCCCACGTCGTGGATGAAACACCACCCCTTGGAGCGGCTGGAACAGGACGAGCCGCTCATCATTCCAGAGTCACTCCGCGAGGCCCTGGAACGACTGCCCACGCTGCTCGGCTCCGATGAGGTGCGCGCGGTGGTGCTGCGGGGACCTCGTCACAATGGGCGGCGCACGCTGCTGCGCACCGTGGCCCGCTCGCTCGGACGCGGCGTGCTCGAAGTGGAAGGACTCCAGAAAGGAGAGGACCCGCGCTGGCGCGTCGTGGGCCCGCTGGCGACGCTGCTGCACGCGATGCCCGTGGCGGTGACGGACCCGCCTCCAGGCGAGGCCGCTGAGATTCCCTCGTTGGAGGGACTCGACGGACCGCTGGGCGTCGTGCTCGGCCGACTGGGCGGTGTCACGGGAGACGGTGTCGACCGCGCGCTCACGCTGGACGTGGCGATGCCGGGCCCCGACGAACGCATGCTGCACTGGGAGCGAGGACTCGCCGGTCGCGCCTGTCCCGCCCTGGAGACGTTGAGCACGGGCTTTCGCCTCACCCGGGGACACCTCCGACGCGCGGCCCGCCTGGCCCAGGCGCACGCGGCACTCGCGGACCGAGTGCATGTGGAACCCTCGGACGTGCGCGAGGCCACGCGTGCGCTCAATCGACAGGCCCTGGACACCCTCGCCGTGCGCGTGACGACTCCAGGGGATTGGAGCCAGCTCTCCGTCGCGAGCGAGACGTTGCGCGAGCTTCGCCTCCTGGAGACGCGCTGTCGCAACCGCGAGCGCATGGGTGCGGCGGTGGGAAGCGCACTGGCTCGACAGCTCACCGCGGGTGTGCGCGCCCTCTTCCAGGGCCCCAGTGGCACGGGCAAGACGCTGGCCGCGCGGCTCGTATCGGCGGCGCTCGGGCTGGACGTGTACCGGGTGGAGCTGTCCTCGGTGGTGAACAAGTACATCGGCGAGACGGAGAAGAACCTCGCGCGCATCTTCGCGCTCGCCGAGGAGCTGGACGTGGTGCTGCTCTTCGACGAGGGCGACGCGCTCTTCGCGCGGCGCACGGGCGTGGGCTCCTCCACGGACCGCTACGCCAACCTGGAGACGAACTACCTCCTCCAGCGCATCGAGTCCTACGAAGGCATCCTCATCATCACCACCAACGCAGCCGACGCCATCGACACCGCGTTCCAGCGGCGGATGGACGTGGTGGTGGACTTCCGCTCCCCGGACGCCTCCGAGCGCTGGACGCTCTGGCAGCTCCACCTTCCTCCCGCGCACGCGGTGGACAGCCAGTTGCTTCGCGAGGTGGCCGCGCGCTGCCAGCTCAGCGGCGGACAGATTCGCAACGCGGTGCTGCACGCCTCATTGCTCGCGCTGGAGGAGCAGGCGCCGCTCGGCTCCGCGCACCTGGAGGCGGGCGTGACTCGCGAGTACCGCAAGGCCGGAGACGTCTGCCCGCTGCGTCGGTCCACCACGCCGTCCCTGCGAGGCTGAGAGAGACCACCCATGCCTCCCGCCCGCGCACCCGCCCGAGCTGCCTCCCGCGCACCCGCGCGAGGAGCGGCGCCCGCGCGCGCGGGGGCCACGAGCGCGGCGGCACCGGGAGGCGCGGCCATCAAGGTCGGCGGTGACGCGGAGAAGGACCCACGCTTCCGCAAGGTCATCGAGCAGCTCAAGAAGAGCTCCGACAAGACGAAGAAGCATCCTCCCGCGTCGCAGAAGGCCGCGGAGGCGCAGGCAGCCGCCGTGTCCCCGCCCACCGAGCAGCTCGCGGGGGCGAAGGGCAATCAAGTCGACGCCATGAAGGCGGCGGAAGCGCCCAAGACAGAGCCCAACGGTTTCCTCGCGATGTTGCGCGCGGAAATCGAGAAGGCGATGCCGAAGACGCTGGATGACGCCGACAGCTTCATGGAGGGCAACGAGACGGCGCAGGTGAAGGACAGCGTCGCCGGAGGCGTCAGCGAATCGAAGCAGGCGGCCACGGGCCCCACGGAGGCCGCGACGGCGGCGGCTCCAGACCCCAGCAGCGTGCCCGCCCGGCAGTCCTCGGCGATGCCCTCCGAGCCCGCGCCCGAGTCGCTCCCGGTCAACGGCGCGGAGGCCATGCCCGCACCCAAGCCGAACACCCAGGTGCAGGCGCTGGAGAAGGGCAAGCAGGACGCCGACCAGCAGATGAAGGACGCGGAGCTGACGCCCGACCAGCTCAAGAAGGCGAATGACCCGCGCTTCTCCAAGGTGATTTCGGAGAAGGGCCAGGTGGAGAAGACCGCCGGGGCCGCGCCCGGCAAGTATCGCGCGAGCGAGACGGGCACCCTGGGTCAGGCCAAGGCGAAGGCAGGCGGAGACGCCCGTGCCGGCGTGGCGCAGATGGCCGGCGTCCGCGTGTCCGGCAACAGCAAGGTGAAGACGCGCCAGCTCCTGGCGAAGCAGAAGGACGAGGCCCGGCGCAAGGAAGTCACCGCGAACATCGAGCGGATGTATCAGCAGACGAAGCAACGGGTGGACTCGCGGCTGTCCACGCTCGAAGCGGACGTCATGCGCATGTTCGACCTGGGCGCCGAGGCGGCCCTGGGGGACATGAAGTCCTATGCGGACCGTGAGATCGAGAAGTTCAAGGACGACCGCTACAGCGGCCTGACGGGCAAGGCGCGCTGGGTGGCGGACCTGTTCCGCCCCGTGCCCGAGGGCATCAAGGTCATCCTCGGTCAGGCCCGCGTGCGCTTCGCCTCGAAGATGGACGCGCTCGCGGTGCGCATCTCCACCGCGGTGGACAACCGGCTGGCCCAGGCCAAGGCCGACGTGGACAAGGGACAGGCCGCCATCAAGGCCTATGTCGACAGCCTCCCTCGCGACTTGCAGAGCGTGGGACAAGAGGCCCAGAAGGCGGTGGGCGAGCGCTTCGACGAGCTGAGAAGCGGCATCGACGCGAAGAAGAACGACCTGGCCCAGAAGCTGGCCCAGAAATACAAGGACGCGTTCGACAAGGCGGACGCGGCGCTCAAGAAGTTGGAGGAGGAGAACGCCGGCGCGCTGAAGAAGCTGGCGGACGCCATCGGCGAGGTCATCAAGATCCTCACCGAGTTCAAGGACAAGCTGATGGCCCTGCTCCGCAAGGGCTGGGAGACCATCAAGCTCATCCTCGCGGACCCCATCGGGTTCCTGTCCAACCTCATCTCCGCCATCAAGCTGGGCGTCCAGCAGTTCCTGGGCAACATCAAGGCCCACCTGATTCGCGGCTTCATGCAGTGGCTCTTCGGAGCGCTGGCGCAGGCAGGCATCCCCATCCCCACGGACCTGACGCTGCCGAGCATCCTCAAGCTGGTGCTCGCGGTGCTGGGCATCACCTATGAGCGGATGCGCGCCAAGGCCGTGAAGCTCCTGGGCGAGCGCACCGTGGGCCTGCTGGAGAAGGTCTTCGAGTTGGTGCGCACCCTCGTCACGTCTGGCCCCGCGGCGATGTGGGAACAGATGAAGGAGAACCTCGGCAACCTGAAGGACATGGTCATCGAGGCACTGAAGTCGTGGCTCATCGAGACCGTCGTCAAACAGGCCATCACGAAAATCATCTCCATGTTCAACCCAGCGGGCGCCATCATCCAGGCCGTCCTCGCCATCTACAACACGGTGATGTTCTTCATCGAGCGCGCCAGTCAAATCATGGCGCTCATCGAGGCCATCATCAGCTCGGTGCACGCCATCGCCACGGGAGCGATTGGCGGCGCGGCCAACTGGATTGAGCAGGCGTTGGGACGCGCGGTGCCCGTGGTCATCAGCTTCCTGGCGCGGCTCATCGGCCTGGGCGGCATCAGCGACAAGATCAAGGAGACCATCCTCAAGGTGCAGGGGATGGTGGACCGCGCCATCGACAAGGTCCTGGCGAAGCTGGTCGCCCTGGCGAAGCGGATGTTCGGGGGCGGAGGAGCCAAGGAGCAGCCTCCGGACAACAGGACACCGGCGGAGAAGCAACGCGACCTTCAGGCCGCACTGCGAGAGGCGAACGCCCTCCTCTCTCAACCCGAGGCCTCGGTCAATTCCGTCAACGGCAAGCTGCCCGGCATCAAGACGAAGTACAAACTGAAGACGCTCGAACTGAAGAAGACGGGGGGTACGAAGTACCGAGCCAAGGGCAAGGTCAATCCAGGCGACGAGACAGACGAGCACGACCTCAAGAAAGTCTCCAAATACGTCGACAAGGCGACGATGGAGATCACGCCTGGAATTGTCATCCGAGACCGGTTCTACAAGAAGAAGTTCCGGAAGCAGCCCCTGGCGAACATGCTCAGCCGCGCGCTCTCCCCGACGAAATCTCCCAGCGGAGCGCCACTCTATCGCTGCGAGAACACCGGCAAGTTGGGGCCCAACCACAAACCCCTGCTCCTCCGCTCGGAGATCGAGGTCGAGCACACCGAGCAGGTCGTGGACCAGTGGAACAAGCCCAGCGGGGGCAACGACATGCTTCAGGGCGAACGGAACAATTGGTATGACGACGACTCGCACCTCATCGTCATGTGCGGCTCTTGTAACGCGGGCAAGAACCAGGGCAGTTACAATCGTAAGGTGACGGAGCGGTTCCGTGGTCCGAAGGATCCGTAGCGCCACATAGCCGAGGGTCCCATGGAAAACTTCATTCTTTGGAATGCCGCGATGCAGGACGACGGACGGACGTTGGGCTTCGCGGTCTTCGCCACCGCCGTCAAACAACTCCACCAGGGGAGTCGGGAGATGGTGGAGCAGATGCTCAGCGACCTCGGAATACCCAACACCGCGTTCACCTCCTGGCGCGTGAGCCATTTCGCCACGAATTACCTGGCGGACGACCTCGACGCCGACGACTGGGAGGATATCTGGAACGACCACTGGCAAGTCGAGGTTCAGCTCGCGCAGCCACTCCAGCACACGTGGTCGGACTTCGAACTGAGACGCAGCTTCGCGAGTGACTCCAGTTGGACAGGAGAGCCCTCACAGCCACCCATGGACTGTCTCGTCGTCGCGGACTTCCTGGATGGCGCGGCCATTCCCCAGGCGGAGGTCGTACTCAAGCAGTTGGAGGCGCTCCGAAGTGGAGCCCTGACGCCCCCCGAGCTTCAGCGGGAGGTTGCCGAGGCCCCACCCACGCTCATCGCGGAGCTGGCCCAAGAATTGGGGGATTGGCCCGACGCTCGAATCGACGTGAAGCGGTGGGCCACCGAACCCGAGCGACTGCTCATCTCCCTGGGTCGATTCGACACGGACTTTTTCGAGAGCGGCGCGACCCTTGCCATCAAGGTCCAGGAACTTTGCCAGGTGCTTGGAGGTGTCACCACCTGGAGCGACCTGATGGAAACGCAGGACTAGGACCCGGGAGGTTTCCCGCATGCGAAACATCTTCGCCTGCCTTGTCCACGAGCGTCCCGACTGCGTCGTCGACCTCGTGCGCAACCTGCATCACCTGGACCCCAGCTCGCTCATCCTGCTCTACAACGGCGGGCACAACCCGAAGCTGCTCGAGGGTTTTCCCTTCGAGCACTTCAACGCCGTCATCCACCCCACCCCACGGCCGATGAAGTGGGGCTGGCTGCACGACTTCGCGCTCGACTGCTTCCGCTTCGCGCGGGAGCACCATCCGTTCGACGCGATGACCATCGTCGACTCGGACCAACTGGGCCTGCGGCCCGGGTACTCCGAGCACCTGCGCGCGTTCTTCTCCGCGAATCCCGGCGCGGGCCTGCTGGGCAACGTGCAGGCGCCGCACGGCCCGGGAGCTCGCACGGCGCCCGCGGTCCATGCGCGGCGCGAAGTGGACCTGTGGCGTCCCTTCCTGCGCAGGTTTCCCAATGGAGAATCCCAGTTCGTCCATTGGACGTTCTGGCCGTCCACGGTCTTCAGCGCCGACGCGGCCCAGGACCTCGTCTCGCTGTTCGAGCGCGACTCGCAGCTCCAGGACATCCTCCGCCGCTCGCGCATCTGGGCCACCGAAGAGGTGCTGTTCCCCACGCTCACGGCCCTGCTCGGCCACCGCGTGCTCACCAGCCCATGTGACTACGAGGTGGTCCGCTATCGCGTCCGGTACTCCACCGCCCAGCTCGACGCCGCGATGGCCACGCCCAACGTGTTCTGGGCACACCCCATCCCGCGCCAGCTCGACGACCCGCTGCGCGCCCATGTGCGCAATCACTTCGGACGATATGAGAGCCCCTCCGCGCTCGCGGGGATGCCTGACGCGAAGCCCCACGGCGAACGGAATGCCGTGCCGGACACGCGCGCCTCAAGCGAAGCCCCGGTGATGGACGCGGCACGCTCGGAGTCTTCCGGGCTGCTGCTCACGCGGCCCATCCTCGCGGAGATGCGCGAAGTCGAAGGCTGGCTCACCGACGACGAGGCAGACCTGCTCATCGCCGCCACCTCTCGCGCGCTGACCTCCTTGCCCGCGACGCATGCCGTGGTGGAGGTGGGGAGCTACTGCGGCAAGGCCACCGTCGTGCTCGGCCGCGTGGCGCAGGCGCTCGGAGTCGCGCCGCCCATCCACGCCATCGACCCGGGTGACGGTGTCGTGGGCGCTCGCGGAAGCAACCTCCAGAACATGGGCTCCACGCGCGCGAAGCTCGAACACACCCTCCAGCGGACCGGGCTCGCGGCGCGCATCCAGGTCCACCACCAACACGCGCCCACCGTGGCGTGGAACGAGCCCATCTCCCTGCTCCTGGTGGACGGGCTCCACGACTACGCCAGCGTGTCGGCCGACTTCCTCCACCTGGAGCCCTGGCTCGCCGTGGGAGGACTGGTCGCCTTCCACGACTGCGCCGACTACTTCCCCGGCGTGAAGCGGCTCGTGCGAGAGCTGCTCCATGAGGGTCGCTACCGCGCGCTCCACACCGCGGGCACCCTGGTCGTGCTCGAAAAGCGCGCCATGGCCACCCGTCAGGAAGTGGCTCCCAGCCCGACGCCACCTCCAGCGCGGACGCAAGAAGAGGCGAAGCCCACGCTCACCCTCGCTCGTGCCGCCGCCGCTCTCGGCACCGATGAGCCACGGCTCACGGTCCTCCCGTCGCGTGACGAAGCTCGGCCCACGGTGTCCTGCATCATGCCCACGTTCAACCGGCGCCAGTTCGTCCCGCTGGCGGTGCGCTGGTTCCTCGCGCAGGACTGGCCGGAGAAAGAGCTCATCATCGTCGACGATGGCACCCAGGCCGTGGAGGACTTGCTGCCCGAGGACCCGCGCATCCGCTACCTGCGACTGGAGCGCCGACACTCCGTGGGAGCCAAGCGCAACCTCGCCTGTCAGTCCGCGCGTGGAAAACTCATCGTCCACTGGGACGACGACGACTGGTCCGCCCCTCGACGCCTTCGCTATCAGGCCACGTCACTGCTCGACGCGGGCGCCTCCGTCTGCGGGCTCACGCGCGTCTACTACCACCAACCCGCGACGGACCGCTCCTGGCAGTACGTCTATCCCGCCGGCCAGCGCCCCTGGGTCTCCGGCAACACGCTCTGCTACACGAAGTCCTTCTGGAGTCGGAACCCATTCCCCGACATCAACATCGGAGAGGACGCGCGGTTCCTCTGGAGCGACCCGTCCCGCAAGCTCCTCGTGCTCGACGACCCGTCCTTCTTCGTCGCGTGCATCCATGACGCGAATGTGGACCCCAAGCGCGTTCACCATCGCTACTGGCACCCCCATCCCACCGACACGGTGCGCTCGCTGATGGGCGATGCGTTCGACGCCATCCACGCCCTCCTCGCGGCCTGAACCCGACATGACGCCCGCCCTCAACTTCTGCTTTCACGGTGGAGCCTTCCGCCCCACCGTCGTCGCGGCCATCCGCTCGGCCATGAAGCACAATCCCCAGGCCCGGACGTTCGTCTACTGCGATGAGCAGGGCATCCGCCGCTATCAACCCCTGCTCCCCGGTGCCCGCTTCGAGGACCTGGCGCAGCTCAGCGCCCAGTTGGGCACGACGCGGCCGGAGGTCGCCTCACGGCGCATGCGGGCCTTCGCGCTCCATCAGAACGGCGGTTGGTACCTGGACGCGTTCGACACCGTGACGCTGCGCCCGCTGCCCGACGTGGAGCGCTTCACGATTGGCGAGGAGTGTTGGGACTCGCGCCGCCGCTGCGCCGGGGTCTGCGCCAGTCCCCCAGGAGACGCCTTCGCCCGGCACTGGCTCTCCGCGATGATGGCCATCCCCGACGAGGCGTGGGACCACTGGACGGACCAGACGGTGTGCAACCGCCTCATCAGCACCCATCACCACCTCGTCGAATCGCTGCCCACCGGGCGACTCAACTGGCCCTCCGAGAGCGGCTTCACCGGCGAGCTCCGCCTGTCCGAGGACCAGGTGGCATGGCTCCTGGAGAATGCCTGGGTCATCCACTACTTCGGCCGAGGCGCGAGGGGCGTGCCGTACAAGGAAATGGACCTGTCGGCCTTGAGACATTGTCGCAAGCTCGGCGGATGGCTTCCCCGACTCATCCTCCATCACACCCAGGGCCTGTCCGCTCCAGCCCCCGCGGAATGAGGCCTGTGACGCGCCCTGCCTTCCCGAGACATTCACTCTGAGTGAACACGTCGGCCGTGGATTGCTCGACTGCTAAGAGGATGTGAAAGTGGGGCCTGTCGAAGAATCAGCAGGCACGCCTTCTCGACCCCCTCTCGAGGACCCACAGTGAGCGCCCCACCCGCTGTACTTGGTGTCTCCTTCGCAGTGTCCGTGGAGCAGGGAGTTCCCTCCGCGCTGCCTTCCCGGGCCATCGAAGTGGACGTGGGGGTGGCGCTGCCCACCGCCTTTGGGGGACTGAGGAAGGTCCTCCGTGCCTGCGAGGAGACCGCTCCCGAGGTCGTCCGCGCCGTGGCCGCCGCGCATCCCTCGGAGTGGAACCGGCTGTTTCCGGGCGCCATCCAGGGGGCCGCCGACCTGGGTGACCTGGCGCTCTCTCCCTCCGAGCGTCGGCTCCACCGCGAATCCGAGCAGGCATTCTGGATTCTCACCGTCGCCGCGCGCGCCATCGTCGAGACGCTGCGCGTGAGCGGCCGTCCCCTGGTGCTCCACGGCGCTGGAGAGTGTGACCTGGTCAGCCTGCGCGCGGTGATGCGCGCGGCCGAGTGGGCGCGGCTGGACGGACTGGACGGGACGCTGCTGTTCACCGGCTGGAGGATGCGGCGTCCCCATGGCGCCGCCGTCTTCGAGTCACGGCGGCAGGCCTACCTGGATGCGCTGAGCGACAGGCTGCGCGTCCCCCACGCGTCGGGCCCGGGTCCAGTGTCCTCGCGTCGGGAAGAGCCGGCGGTGGACCTGGAGGGCCGCTACCTGCGGCTCGTGGTGGATGGCTCGGAGTCGCGTGAGTCGCGCGTGGCGGCGGCCATCCTCGCCATCCGTCAGTGCTTCTTCACCACGAACTATGAAGGCGCCTTGCTGGCCGCGGAGCACGGCCTGGCGCTGCTGGACGGAGACCCGGACTCGCACCTCGCCTCGCGCGTGGCCCAGGCGTGGGACGTGCTGGACACGGGGTTCTCCACCCCCGCCATCGAAATCGACCGGAGCAGCCTGGGCGACGTGGATGAGCTGAAGGCGCTGCTCCACCGCAGCATGGGCGTGGTGCATGTCTTCACCGGCGCACACGACGCGGCGATGGAGGCGTTCGGCCGAGGGCTGGAGTGCCACATTCCTCCGGAGCTGGTGGCGCGGCTGCACATGTTCCGCGCGCTGACGTTGACCAAGCGCTTCGGCCAGCTCCCCAATGCGCGCGTCGAGGTGGAAGCGGGCGTGGCCGCGCTGGCGAAGAGCACCGCGCCGGACCGCGCGCTCCAGGAGGGCTGGCTGCGCAACGTGTGCGCGCTGACGTGGTTCCAGGAGCGCAAGCTCGACAAGGCGCTGGTCGAGGAGAAGCTCGCCATGCGCTGCGTGGGCGACCTGCACGACGCGAGCGCCACGCATCTGAAGATCAACCTCATCTCCAACGCCAGCTACCTCCAGGAGTCGGCGCGGCAGTTCTCCGACGCCATCGCCACGTGGCGGCGCTTCGAGGGCATCAGCGAGAAGTGGGGCGTCAACTTCTCCAAGCACCATCGCTACCGGCTGGCGGGGCTGGAGTTCGCCTCGGGAGCACGCGCGGAGGCGGTGGAGCACTTCACACAGGCGTATGCCAGCGCGGAGGCCCTGAAGGACTCCTTCCACCGACAGGTCATCGCCTCGGAGCTGGGGCGCATGTTCCTGGACGACGGGAAGATGGACTCGGCGGTGGACTGGTACGCGCGCGCGGAGCAACACGCGCGCGAAATCGGCGAGCCGCTCAAGGCAGCGGAGAGCCTCGCGGGGCTGGCCCTGGCCGCCGGACGCTCGGACTGGTCCGAGGCCCTGCGCTGCGCCCGCGCCAGCTCCACGTGGCCCAAGGAGACGCAAGCCCTGGTCGACGCGCTGGGACGAGGCGACGCCGCGGCGGTGCAAGCCCTGCTGCCCCGCCCCCGGACGAAGCTGAACCGGCCTTTCGACTCGGTCAGCCTGTACTAGCGACGCTCTTCGACGACGGCGTTCAACGACGACGCCCTGCTCGGCGCGAAGGGCGCGGCGATTTCCGTTCGTCCCCACGCGACCAGCTCCACGAGCACGGTCGCCGCGTGGGCGCCGGTGAGGATGCCCTGCCCTCCCAGGCCCGTGGCGACGAAGGTGCGCTGAGTGCCCGGGTAGCGGCCCAGGTACGGGCGACCATCCGGCGTCACCGCGCGCAAGCCCGCCCAGGCGCGCACGAAGCGAGCCTCCCGCAGACGCGGCGCGAGCTTCGCCACGGTGGCGCTCAGGTGCAGCAGGCCCGCGGGCGTCACGTTCTCCACGAAGCCGACGTCCTCCTCCGTGGCGCCGACGACGATTTCTCCCGCGCGCCAGGGCGCCAGGTACGTGGGCCCGGAGACGACGCGAGAGAGGGACAGGCCCGGCTGGTGCACCACCAGCATCTGCCCACGCACCGGCTTGAGCGGCAGCGGTGGCAGCCCCGGGAAGGTCGATGACCACGGCCCCGCGCTGACGATGAGCTGGTCCGCGCGCAGCGTCTCGCGGTCGGTCCGCAGCACCACGGCGTCGGCGGTCTCCTCCACGGACCGCGCGGACTCACCGAGCCGCAGCCGCACACCCGCGCGCAGCGCCGCGCCCAGCAGCGCGTTGACGTAGCCGTCCGTGTCGACCATGTGGCCCCGCGCGGACTCGAACGCGCCCAGCAGCGGCGTTCCCTCCAGCGCGGGCTCCAGCTCCACCAATCGGGCCGCATCCACCCACGTGCCCAGTTCGTCCGGATGTCGGGCCGCGCGCTCGGCGAGCGCGTCACGCCCCTTCGCATCCGCGGCGATGCGCAGGATGCCCTGGCCCCGGCGCAGCAGGTGGCCCTCCGGAAGAGAGGCCAGTTCGTCCGCCAGCGTCGCCCTTCCCGCCTGCGAGAAAGCGAGCATGGCCGGGTCGTCGTAGAGGCGCACGGACGGAATCGCCACACCCGCGGCAGCGCGGGAACCCCTGCCGCCGGGGTCCACTGCGTCCAGCACCGTCACGCGCGCCCCGGTGGCCGCCAGCCGCCTCGCCGCCGACAGCCCCACCACACCGGCACCCAGGACCACGACATCCGAGCTGGAACTCATCCGCGAGACTCACCAAGGCAATGCGAGGGGTTGCCCCTTGAATACACGAAGGGCGCCGACCCTGCTTCAGGGTGCGGCGCCCGGGGGGGAGGGCGAAAGTGAAGTCGACCGCGTGAATCAGGCGACCGCGGTCTCGGCCATGCGCTTGGCGAACAGCTCCTGCGCGTTCTTCACGCTCTGCTCCGACAGGCCCTTCTCCGTGTTCGCCTTCATCACGTCGGTGAGCAGGTCGGTGACCTGGCTCGGCTTGGAGACCTTGTCGAGCAGACCGCTCACCAGGCTGTTGCCGCCCATGCCCTCGAGGAGGGACTTACCGGGGAAGTTGTTCAGCAGGTTCTTCGCGACACTCGCGCCAGGGAACATGTCCATGGCGGCGCCCAGGCCGGCCTGGAGGGGGTTCTCGCCCTTCATCAGGCCGCTGACGAAGCCCGCCGCGATACCGAGCGCGGGGTTGATGGCCGTGAGGGCCGGCTTGATGATGTCCAGCGCCTTGCCGAGAACGTCCTTGAAGAGCCCCATGGTCGCTATCTCCCGAGGTCTGGCATCGCTCCGCGTCCGCCGCGAGCCAGCCTGACAGTGGAGTTATCGGTCCACCGCTCCCGAAGTTCCGTGGGGCCTGGAACAAATCCCACCGTCCGCCAAAGTCCCCGGGATTCCGTGGGTTTACATCCCACCTTGTCGGCACCCGGGGAGAAATGCCGCCGATAAATCAGGCGATCAACCCTTCCGGGGGTCCTGGGGCGGAGGCGTTCCACCGCGGGATTCCGGGGCGCCCTTGAGGACCGCGTCCGAGGCGAGCGCGGCCTTGTAGCGGTCGTCACCCTGTCCCGCGCTGAAGCCGTCGCGCATCTGCGCGCGGCTGATGATCACCTCGCCGCTGATGAGCTTGTCCAGATGGTCTTGGATCTCCGCCACGGTGGCGGCCTTGGGGTCCTTGGCCTTGAGGTCACCGTCGAGGGTGATTTGCAGCGGCATCTGCTTCTGCGGGTGCTGGGCGTAGTCGAGGATCTTCTCGACATAGGCCTCGACGGAAATCTGGAGGAGGCGCGCCTGCTCCTTCACGTCCGCGTCGACCAGCAGCTCCGCGCGAATCTCCTCCACGGGGCGCTTCAGCTTCCGAGTCTCAGGAACGACGGTGTTCTCTCCGGACATGGGCTCTCCAGGGGCTGGCCGTGGCTTTGCCCCATTCTGTTCGCGGACGCGCCTCGGATGTCAAAGCGGAGGGGTGCCCTCGCTCCAGCGAGTGAACTGCATGCGCAGCTCACAGGTGTAGCGCCCCCGGGCGTCCTTGAGCCAGAGCTGCGCGGGGGCCGGGTACATCTCCTCCACCGACAGCCGCTCGGCTTCGCGCGACAGGTGCGAGAGCAGGTCCAGGGCGAAGGGGCT
The DNA here is from genome assembly GCF_013336625.1 of Myxococcus sp. CA033. Classification (NCBI taxonomy): domain Bacteria; kingdom Pseudomonadati; phylum Myxococcota; class Myxococcia; order Myxococcales; family Myxococcaceae; genus Myxococcus; species Myxococcus sp. CA033. Next base: position 40,929 of record NZ_JABUMU010000028.1, read on the forward strand.
CGCGGTGTCGATGAGGTAGGGCTTGCGCTCCTTCGAGCTGCGCATGAAGACGAAGCGAGGCCACCCGCGCGTACGCCGCTCGCGCTGCGCGGCGAGGAAGAGGTCGAAGCCGGTGGGGCGCGCCAGCTTCTCCGAGGTCAGCTCCCAACGCTCACGCTGGTACACCGCGCCGCCGATGCTCAGGCGCGGCAGGTGGCTGCCCTTCGTGCGCAGCGGGGCATGGAGCACCTGGGGATGCGCCAGCGCGGCGAAGGGCGGATAGGACGAGAAGTCATCCAGGGGCAGGTACAGGTGCAGCCGCTCACCCTTCCCGTCCACCAACACCGGCCCTTGCGACGTCGGGAGCACCTTCACGTCGGCTGGCGTCATCGCGCCGTCCTCGACGTCCAATACGTCCGACACCGCGTACACGAGGCGCCGGCCGGGAAACACGTAGAAGCCCTTGTTGCGACGGCGGATGGACAGGCCCACCAGTCCACGTGCCGCGGGGTCCGCGTCCAGCCACCGCGAGGCCACCGCCGAGTACCGCTCCCGCGACGGGAAGAAGGCGCTCAGCCAGCTTCGCAGCATCAGGTGGTGGTGCACGCGCGCGAGCATCACCTCGAACCCAGCGCCCTCCCCCTTCGACGCGAGGCAGACATCCGGCAGCGCATACCGGCCGCCCGGCGTGGACGTGCCCAGGAAGTCCACCGGCAGCGAGCGCGCCCGTGAGGAATCCTCGTCCAGCAACACCGGAGGCACGGGAGAGAAGCGGCTGCCCGTGACCTGGTCGGGACGCAGCCGGACCGCGTACTCCAGGAGGTCCACCGGCCGTTCGTCGGTGCCGAGCGCGTCGCGGACCTGCTCGCGGAAGCCCTGCTGCACGCGCTCGCCGTAGGCCGCGGACAGCTCCAGGGGACCGGTGAGCGCGGACTCGAGTTCCTCCGTGAAGCGTTGGCCGAAGCGCAGGCGAAAAGGAGAGCTGGCCTCCTCGTAGATGATGAGCCGGTCCGCGTACACTTGGCCATCACCGCGCCGCGCGGGCTTGCCCGTGGCCTCCGTGAAGAGGGCCTCCAGCTCTGGCAACAAGGCGCGACGACGCGTCAGGTTCGCGGTCTCGAACTCGGCCTTCAGACGCGAGAGTGTGTCCAACCGCGCCAACCAGAGTGCGCGGGCCTCCAGCTCCGGCAGGGCCGCGACGGAGTCACGCACGCTCTCGAAGGTGGTGAAGTCGTTGGGCCGGAACGGCAGCCCCCACAGCAGCAACGCGCCCTTCACCAGGGGCAGGGCCGCGCGCATCACCTCTTCGACCGCGAGGCCCAGCACCTGCGCGGCGGCGGCGGGTGTCGGATGCGCTCGCAGCACGGCCAGGAGCTTCTCGGCGCCCTCGGCCAGCGGAACCTCCAGTTGCAGGGCTTCGCACGCGGCGCGGCCCGGGGACACCGTGAAGAGGGGGTTGAGGCGCAGTGGCAGGTGAGGCCGCAGCGTCCGCTCGCGCCCCACCGCGCGCGCCAGCTCCGTCACCGCCCAGAAGGAGAAGAACGTGCGCCGGCTCGTGTCGCCGCTCGCCACCGTGCGCACGTCGAAGTCATCCGCGTCGGTGCGCTCGCCGTAGGAGATGGGCCCGAAGAAGCTGGTCGTCTCGTTCTTCGCGCAGAAGCGCTGGAGGTACGTGTAGACCTGTCGGTCCACGCGGCGAGCGTCGGACGTGTCCTTCTGCTCGCCCCCTCGCAGGTAGCGGGCCCAGACGTTGTCGAACATCGCCGGACTGGAGAGGAACACGGCCTCCTGGATGGCGGGGTCCGCCGCGCGCTCTCGCAGCTTCAAGCGAAGGTCCGTGCGCTCATTCGCATACCGAGCCTGAAGGGCTTCGCGCCTCACGCGATAGCGCTCCAGCGCGTCACGACTCGTCTGGCCGTGGCGGGACTTCAGCGTGGGCACGCGGCCCTGCTCGAACGAATCCTGGAGTGCCTTCGCCCCCGATTCGTCGCCCTCGGCGCGCACCGCGTCCAGGAGCGCCCGCTCGTCGTCGAGCAGCAGGTTCGCCTCGCCCAGCACCTCGTCGGAGAACCCGAGCGACTCCAGCCAATCGAATGGGAAGCCGGCGTGCCGGAGCACGAACACCTCGCCCAAGGTCCAGCGCTCGCTCATCCGTGCGTCCTCTCCAGGATGGACTTCGTCACCAACGTCTCGACCAGCTTCGCTCGCTGCGCCTCCGGCACCGCTCCCAGCGCGACCGACGCGGTGGTGGGCACCGTCAGTCGGGACAGCACCGGCGCGAGGCGCGCATCCATCGCGAGCACGACACCGGTGCGCAGGTTCGCCGCGTACCACGTGGGCTTCGGGGCGCCATCGAGCGATGCCGGCAGCCGCACCACCGCGCAGTCCGCGTCCAGCCGGATGAGCGCGGCGGCTTCGTTCGCGGGCGCTGGAACCACGGGCGCGGCGACTTCGTGCGAGGTCTGCGCCGCGGGCGTGGCTGCTCCATGCGCGGTATTCGTCGCGCGTTCAGGCGCTGGAGTCGCGGCGACCTCGTGCGAGGTCTGCGCTGCGGGCGTGGCAGTTCCATTCGCGGTATTCGTCGCGCGTACAGGCGCTGGAGTCGCGGCGACTTCATGCGCGGTGTCTTTGCCGGGCTCTGGAGCTGCGGGCGTGGCAGCGCCATGCGCGGTATTCGTCGCGCGTACTAGCACCAGAGGCGCGGCGGCTTCATGCGCGGTGTCGTCGCCAAGCAATGGAGCTGCGGGCGCGAGCATGAAGGCCGCCGCAACCCGGCCCGGACTGAGCGGGGCGCGACTCAGCAGGCGGCTCGCCAACGAGGCGAGCACGGAGGGCAGGCGTGCCCCGGGAATCGTGCCGGGCTTTTCAATGGGGCGACTGCGGGACAAGTCCCGGTCCGCCGGAGGGTCACCAGGATGTCCCCACCATCGCCCCAGGTCACGAACTCGAGCGATGCGCTCCACCGACGCGTGGAACGGGCGCACCCCCGCGAGTTGGTCGAAGAAGCGCGCGCCCTCCAGCGCTGCCAGCGTGACGTCCAGGGACTCCTCGTCCACACCCGGCGCGCCCACCCACCACTCCGCGACGACCCGCACGCCCGCAGCCTTCAGGGCTTGATAGCCCTGGACGAGCTGCTCCACCGGAATGAACCGGCGGTCGATGTCCATCACCCGGCCGTTCTCGATGAGGCAGAAGCCCACCACCACCGTCTGGCAGCCGCTCTCCACGAGCACGTCAGCCGCCAGGAGTGAGCCAAGCGACACGTGGCCCGCCCAGCGTGCCCCCCCGGTGAAGGCGCGCACATCCTTCAGAAAGCAGGCACCGAGCCAGCCCGCGCTTCGCCGCGCCTCCGGTTCCGCGTCACCGGCGGGCGGTGCCTCCAGGTATGCCCAGTCCTGCTCATCGCCCCATGGGTAGGGAGCGATGACCTCCAGCCCCAGCCCATCGGGGACCCACAGGACATCGTCAGCGCCAGGGGCACCGTCCAGCGGAACCACCCGCCAGCTCAGCGGGGGCACGTGTTCTGGAAACGCGGCGCGCCGGAAGGCCGGCATCCGCGCCAGCACCTTGCGATGCGCCCAGCCGAAGGGCCCCGCGACCTCCAGGGCGACGTGGGCCGGACACGCCTGCGCGAGTGTCACCGCGGCGGGAAGCTGGAGGTCTCGCTCCAGCCACACGCGGACACACTCCGCTTCCTCGAAGCGCGCGAGGACACCCGCCACGTCATCCGAGTACGACGCGGGCAACCCCGCCACACGCTGGACATCCCCGCTCCGCTCCGTCGTGCCGGACTCCAGCTCCACATCATCCAACCGCAGGTGGACACCGTGAGGCGGGCCAGAGATGGCCGTCAGCACCGCGCCCAGGGCCCGCAGCTCCGGGATGGGCCCTCTGTCGCGAAGTCCCTGCGCGACTCGCAGCAGGAGCAGCTCGCGCATCGCTTGTGGCGACGGGGGCGACGACTCGCGGACCAGGGCCTCCGCCTCCACCGACTCCGCGGAGAAGACCCGGCGGACGAAGTCCCTCGCCAGGTCCAATAGGTGCCACCCCTCGGGGACTTCCGGAACGAGCGTCACGTCCCGGTGTGGCGGTAGCACCAGCCACTTCATCTCCCCTCCTCCAACGTCGGAGGCGCACCGGCCCTCGGGCCTCCCCACATCAACGTGCAGCGAAGCTCCACGGTGTGGCGCCCTCCAGGACCTCGGAGCCAGAGCTGCTCTGGCCCGGGCAACATCTCCGAGAGGATGACCTCTTCCTTCTGCTCCAGCAGGTTGAGGAAGACGCGCAGCAAGGGCGGGCTGCGCACGTCCACCAGCACGGGCTTTCGCTCCCCCTTGAACTTCGCGAAGACACACTCGGGAAGGCCCCGTGCATCCCACAGGCCCACGGCGACCCGCAGCCTCGAGCGGTCATCCTTGCACGCGAGCAACACCTCACACGCCGCTGCGTCCAGCCGCCACTGCTCACGCTGCACCACCACCCCACCGAGCGTCACGCGGGGCGTGTGCGCTCCCAGCGACACCCGCAGCGGACGGATGCGCGGAAGGGAGAACGCCGTATGCACCGCGCTCTCCAGCTCGCCGTTGTAGAGACACACCTCGGAGCCGAGCCGCTTCGACACCAGCCGCGCGCTCTTCCCGTCGCTCTCCACGAACAGGTCATCCAGGGGAATCCGCCACGCGGAAGCGCGGGAGCTCACACCGCCCAACTCCACCACCGGCCCCGGAAACTCCGAGGGCAACAGTCCCGTGCGACGCGAGGGCAGCACCGTCACCAACGGCATCGCGCGAGGAAGCGCACCGAGCGCTCTCACCATGGCGCTCTCCACCTTGCCGCGCGCGGGGTGGAACTGGAGCGCCCAGCCCCATACGAGCGCGGTGTCGTGGATGTCTCCCATCACCAGCGTGTAGTCGCCCTGCCCCCACGCCTCTACGTCCTTCGCGCCAACGAGCAGATCCACCGAGGTGACGAGCGGCAGTGCGCGGGCCATGTCCCAGGCGGGCGGCTCCACCGCGCCCAGTTCGACGGTGCGCGCGTCCGCGCTCGGAATCGCCTGCGCGAGCAACTCCGCCATGGACGTGTCCAGCGGCACCGGCAGGTCCGCGCTGGCCGCCGCCACCTTCCAGAAGGGAACCGTGCGAGAGCCCACCTTCTGCGCCACCGCCGCGCGGGCCGCGTCTCGCGTGCGCCAGGCCGCCTCGGCCATCCACGCCAGCGCCGGCTCCATCCGGGTCCCCAGCTCCCGGGCACGCTCGCCGCCCACCTCGAGCCGCAAGTCGCCTCCGCACTCCTCCCGAAGCGCGAGCCGGTCCTGGTAGAAGTTGTGCGACTCGGACGCGGGCCCTCGCTCCGTCGGAGGAGCCACGCCCCACTGCTCCTTCGCCCGCCTCGCGAAGGCGTCCTGGAGCGACATCTTCCCGCTCGCGTCCGCCGCGCCGTAGCGCCCCATCAACTCCAGCAGCGCGCTCAGTCCCTCGACGTGACGTCGGGCCCCCCCGCTCGGCAGGGCGGCGACACGTTCGGCCAGGTCATCCACGGGATGGTGCACCGCGGAGGGCACCTCGAGCTGATGGGTGAGCAGCGACTTGTCACAGCCCAGCCGCAGCGCCTCGCGGGCCAGACCGGGCGCCACGCCCAGCGACGAGGCCAGGGCCGCCAACGTGCGCGTCCCATCCGCCAGCTCCACCAACCGAGGCAGCAGCTCCTCCGCGCTCTCCGGCGTGGGGCCCGACTTGCGCGCGGGCATCTCCGCGAACGCCTTGCGGCGCGGCACCAGCCACGACGCGATGTCGGGGTCGAACGCGATGGCTCGCACCAACCCCTGCACCAGCCACGAGGCCGCGAAGGTGTTGCGCCCCACCAGCGTCTCGGGACCGGACCAGCGCAACGTCACGCCCGTGGGAGCGGACGGGTCCACACGGCCGTAGTTGATGGGGCCAAAGAAGCCCATCGTCTCGTTCTTCGCGCACAGCCGCTGCAGATAGCTGGCGACCTGCCGTCGGAGCCGCGAGCCTTCTCGTCCCGCGAGCAGGTCCTTGGCCACCGGCGGACTGGAGCTGGCCACGGCCTCCAGGAAGCGCGGCTCGCGACACAGGGCCACGGCCTGGGCCTCCACCGCCGCAAGCTCGCGCTCCATCGCCTCCGCGAAACCCGCCTCGGCCTCCTGGGCCGCCGCCGCGCGGACATTCCACTCCGCGAAGCGCTCGGGAGACTCCAGGCCCTCCGTGTTGACGGGCCGCCCCGCCTTGAGTGCCGCCAGCAGCTCTCGCGGAGGGCGGCGCACGCGAGGCCCCTGGGCTCGCAGCGCCTCCAGCCCGCGCCGCTCCGCTTCGAGACGACGCGCCCACGCCGCCGACTCCGGGCATCCCAACCGCTCCAACCAGTCGAATGGGAAACCCGTCGTCCGCACGACGAGGTGGGGGAAGAAGGTCCAGCCCTTCATGGGTCACATGCCCTTCAACCTCGTGGGGCGCCCGAAGGCGGCCCGAGGCCAGCCGTTCAGTCGTGCTGCTGAGCCGTCAGGACAATCTCCTGCCCCGGTACCGCCAGCACCCACTGCTTGCTCGCGGCGCCAGGACAACTCACCACCACTTCCAGCTCCCTGCCGGCCTCGATGGAGGCCTTGTTCACCGGCGTGCGGTTGGGCAGCGGAGCACCATCCACCTGGACCTGGCAGCCCGGAGCGCTGCTCGCCACGCTCAGCACCCCGCGAGTCCCCGGCTGGGGCATCGCATCCGCCAGCGTGCGCACGTCGATATCCTCGCGCAGCTGCGTGGTGCCGAACCGCCGCAGCTTGCCGTTCACCGCCGTGGCGATGAGCAACGGCCCCGAGGGCGGTGCCGGCAACGTCTGCGCGCCAGACTCCAGGCGCACGCCGCCGACGTACACGTGCTCGCCCTCTTCCAGGTTGCGGAACATGGAGTCGGAGCCGCGCAGCAGCACCACCGCCACCACGGCCACCACCAGCAGCAGGCCGCCACCCATGGCCGCCCACTTCAGCGACGAGCGCCGCTCCGACTCGTCCGCCGCCGCGGGCACCGCGTGCACCTGTACCGGAGGCGGAGGACGCGGCGCGGCGACAGGGCTCTGATGCGTCGGTGAAGAAGGCCTGGGTTGCCCGGGGCGAGGCGCCACACCCGCCGCGGGCACCATCGTCGAGGAAGGCCGCTGGGGCGCGGGCACCGCGGTGTGTCCCGGCTGCGACGGACGCGGCGCGGGGGGCGGCCGGGCCGGCGCGGGAGGCGGCGGCACATTCCCCTGCAGCAACACCACCTCGGTCCGGTCCGAGGCATCCAGCTCCGGGAGCATCGGCAACGGCGGCGTCAGGGCAGGAGGAGGCGGCGGAGGACGATGCGCCACGGGAGGCGGCGTCGGAGGACGCGGGGCCACGGGAGGCGGCGTCGCGGGCCGGGGGGCGACAGGCGCGGGACGAGGGCCGCTGGACGAAACGGGCGGCGCGGACACATTGCCGCTGCCCGTCCCCGTCGGACGCGGGATGTTGCCGCTGCCCGCGGTCGTCGGCTTCGGGCCACTGCTCGTGCCCCGGTTCGGCGTCTTCCCATCGCTGGGGGCCACCATGTCGCCACTGCCGACGTTGCCACTGCCCGTGCCGGTGCCCGTGGGGACGGGCTTGGGATGGCTGCCTGTTCCCGACGCGGACGAGGGCGCGTACTCCACCAGCCGGTCGCCGAGCGTGTCCTTGAAGAACTGGGCCACCGCCGCCGGAGACGAGTTGAGGCGGTGATGCGCCATCACCGCTTCGATTTCCTCACGCATCGCCGCGGCCGACGGGGTGCGGCGCGCCGGGTCCTTCACGAGCGCGCGCAGGACGAGGTCGGAGACGTCCTGCGGAATCTGCGGCCGCAGCTGCGAGGGGACGGGCGCGGGGTCTCGAACGATGGCGTTGAGCGTGGCCGCGTCGTGGTCCCTGCGGAACGGCAACTGTCCGGTGAGCAGCTCGAAGAGCACGACGCCGAGCGCGAAGACGTCGTTGCGCGCGTCCAGCGTACGGCCCGACGCCGCCTCCGGGGAGATGTACGAAATCTTCCCCTTCAGCACGCCCGCCTGCGTGTTCTCCTCGCCCGCCACCTTGGCGATGCCGAAGTCACTCAGCTTGATGGCGCCGTCCAGGGAGATGAGGACGTTGTGGGGGCTGACGTCCCGGTGCACCACCGGGTGCGGAATGCCCGCCGGGTCCACATAGGCGTGCGCGTAGTGAAGCCCCGCGGCCACTTCCGCGACGATGCGCAGCGCGTGCTCCAGCGGCAGCGCCATGCCCTTGCGGCGCAGCTCATTCACCAGCCGCTTCATGTCCGGCCCGCGCACGTACTCCATCAGGATGTACGCGACGCCGTCGGACACGCCCACGTCGAAGGTCTGCACGACGTTGGGGTGCGTGAGCCGCGCGTTGGCGCGGGCCTCCGCGAACAGCATGTCCACGAACTCGGGGTTCTGCGCGAACTGCGGGAGGATCTTCTTCATCACGACGAACTTCTCGAAGCCCTTCACGCCCACCTGCTTGGCGAGGAAGACCTCGGCCATGCCGCCCTGGCCCAGTCGTCGGATGATGTTGAGCTTGGTGCTGCCCAGCGAGTTGGAGATGTCGGTGGGCGAGCCCTTGTTGGCCTGCGGGTCGATGTTGGTGGACCCGAACAGGTACTGACTGAGCGCGCGCGGCTCCAACGCCTCGATGTCCTCCAGGGGCCGGTCCGTCAGCTGCACGCGCGCCAGGAACCCCTGGAGCTGTGGCATGTGCGGCACCTGGGCGCTGCCGCCGCAGATGGGGCACTCGATGGAGATGGTCGTCTGGTGCGCACGCAACTGCGCCAGGTACTCGTGCGCCTGGATGCGCTGGTGGCTCACCTGGCCGCAGTTGCGGCACTCGCACGGCAGCCACAGCGTGGCCAGCCGGCCCGGCATCAGCTTGGACGAGCGCGCCAGCACCGCCAGCACCGGCGGAGGCACGCGGCAGAGCACCACCTGGGCGCCCTGCGCCGCGGTGTCCAGCACCTGCTCCAGCTTGGGCAGCGCCTCCGGCTCCACCTTGCTGACGTGGCTGAAGTCGAACGCGGCGCGCCCCTCCAGCCCGGACGCGAGCCTGCGCACGTTGAGGTCGCCCTTGAGCGTGCTGGCCAGCGAGATGAACGTGACGTCGTCCTGGACGATTTTCAGGTGCTGCGGGAGCTCCGACTGCTCCGTCGGCATGCTCGCGCGCAGGTAGCGCATCACCACCGGGTCCACGGTGCCGAACTGCTGACGGCGCGCGTAGTCGAAGAACTCGCTCGGCAGGTCCGCGAACTCCAGCGGATTGGAGCAGACGGGACAGGTGTGCTCGGGCGCGCGCTCCTCGGCGATGACCTGGGCCTCGTCCACCAGATTCACCACCCGCATCCGGTCTTCGTTGCAGGTGCGACAGGTGTACGGGGCGAGGACGGAGAGCACGCGCGCGACGCCCGCGAAGCCCTCCACCATGTTGAGCTGATCCACCACGACGGGGGGCGCATGCACGACGTACAGCCCCAGCGCGCCCGGAGGCAGCTTCGCGGCGAATTCAATCCACCGACGGACCCCGAAGGAGCTGATGCGCTCCACCCGGCCGAGGTCGACCACCAGGAGCCCCGTGAGCTCCGGATGGGTCGACGTCAGCGGGAAGGTCTCGTCGATGACACCAGCAATCCGGACGTGGGTGATGGTACCCACGCGGAGCCGGCTGATGATGGCGTTGGAACCCTGGCTATCCACCGGCCCTGACCTCATGCAGACAGAACATCAGTGACTTGGGCTGGGCCGCGCGGCGGCGCGCGTCTCCCAGGTCCACCACGCACACGACTCGCGACTCCCGGCCAGCGGTCACCCGGACCGCCACCGTGTCGCAGTGCTCGAGGATGCGACGCAATCCAAGACCCGCTCCACCACCAGACGCATCCACCTTCACGCGCTGTCCCCACCCTTCCAGCGCCCGGGCGAACGAGCCCGGCCGCAGGCCGCCGAAGCGGTCCGCCACTTCCAGCCACATCCGGCCGTCCTCCACCGCGAACACCAGCTCGCAGGCGTCCTCCGCCTCCACTTCGCGCACCTCGGTGCGGCGGTGCGCGTAGCGAGGCTCGCCCCGCGCATCCACCGGCGCATCCAGGAGCGCGTTGACGGCGATTTCATGCACCACGTCCGCCACCAGCCCCGCCGAGACGCGGCTGCCCTGCGCGTCGCTCACCGCCACGGCTGCCGCCGTGGCCGCCGTGTTGATGTCCACCATGCGGCGCAGCGGATGGCGCGACACCTCCGCCTGCTCCGGCAGCAGCGAGCCCTCTTTCCAGAGCGCGCCCAACAGCCGGACCTCCCACATGGAGGGCCCGCCGTCCCGCTCGCGCGCGGCCAGGAGCAGGGCGGGAGGCTCGCGCCGCAGCCATTGCGCGTGCTCGGGCTTGAGCACCCCGTCGAACAGCACCAGGGCGCCCTGCCCTCCCACCCCACCCTGTGCCAGCAGAGGCACCGCCTGCTCGAGCGCGGTGGCGGGCAGGGATGCATCGGCGATCAGCAGGAGGCCCCCGGCCTCCAGGTGGGGAGCGGTACTCAAACGCGGTGCCTAATAGCGTACCTTGACTTCACTGAAGAAGGATTGGGGCGGCGCGGGGAAGCCGTGAGACTCCTCGTAGGCCGCGTTGAAGAGGTTGGAGCCGAGGAACGACACGGCGATGCCGTCGTAGACGTTGAAGCCCACGCGGGCGCTGGCCGTGAGGTAGCTGGGCAGCTGCACGCGGGAGGTGGGCAGGCCCGTCGCCTCGTCCACCTGGAAGCCCGGGTCGAAGCGCGGCCCGACGAAGAGCGCGTACAGCTCCACGAAGGCCACCTTGCCGATGTTGGTGCGGCCACGCGCGTAGATGCGGTGCGTGGGCGCGTAGTCCAGCGGCGTCTCCGGGCTGTCGTCGAAGGGCACGTTCTTCGCGTCGAGCAGCTGGTAGGCCACGTCGAACGACGAGTTGATGGACGGAATCTGCGCCGCCGCCTCCAGCTCCAGGCCGGCGATGCGCGCGTCGCCCATGTTGCGGAACTGGGACACCGAGCCGAAGACGAGCTCCTGATTGATGAAGTTCTTGGCCACATTGTAGAAGCCCGTCGCCGTCAGGCGCACGCGCCGGTCGAAGGGCCAGAAGTCCACGGAGCCCTCGAACGTGTCCAGCGTCTCCGCGCGAAGCTCGGCGTTACCCACCAGCGTGGACGCGTACATCTGCTGGTTGATGGCCAGCTCCGCCAGGGTGGGCGCGCGGAAGGCGCGGCCGTAGTTGGTGCGCAGCGTGAGCAGCTCCGGCACCGCGTGGAAGACGATGCTGGCGCGCGGGGAGATCTGGTCGGTCCGCTCGCGCCAGACGACCTCGGGAATCTGGTAGCGGTCATACCGGGCGCCTCCGCTCAGCACCAGGCGCTCCGTCAGGCGGTACTCCGCGTCCACGAAGCCACCGAGGATGGTCTGCTTCGTGTCGTCCATGGACAGGCCCGGCAGCACGTTGGGCACGTTGACCTGGTCCAGCTTCAAGTCGCCACCAAACGTCACCGACACCGGGCCCGCCGAGTACAGCGCGCGAACCTCGCCACCCAGCCGGCGGCGCTTGCCCAGCGCGCGCGTGGGGTCGCCACCGAAGGCGTTCTCCAGCACCACGTCGCGGCGCTTGAAGAAGCCGTACGCCTGACCGAACAGGCGCAGGCTGTCCGTCACCTGCTGGTCCACCTGCGCGGAGGCGTTGAAGTTCTGGACGGACTCCTCGTCGTTCGGCGTGTAGTGGCACCGGCCGCAGTTGCCCACGGTGGAGATCTGCGTGTGCGAGCCACCCGGACGGCCAATGGTCGCGTCCGTGAAGTCCGCGTCCAGCGCCAGGGGCCCCACGCGCACCTTGCCGTTCACCTGGTGCACCATCGAATCCTGGTTCGTGTCCACCAGGCCCGTGGCGGGGTCATTGAAGAGCTGAGGACCATCCGAGCCATAGCCGTAGTAGCCCAGCAGCGCCTCCACGGGGCCGCCGCGACCGGCCACGTTGCCGTGCAGGCGCCACGTCTGGTCCTGGCCCGCGAGGATGCGCGCCTCGGCGCCCACGTTGCGTCCCGGAGCGATGAGGTCCGCCGGCTGGCGCTCGATGATGTTGATGACGCCGCTGAAGGCGTTGGAGCCGTACAGCGAGGAGCCCGGGCCCCGGATGACCTCCACCTGCTTGAGGTTGACGAGCGGCGTCGTCTCGTCCGCGTAGAACTGGCCCGTCCACGGGTCCGTCAGCGGGCGGCCGTCCTTGAGCAGCAGCAGCCGGTTGGACAGGTAGTTGGAGCCCAGGCCGCGCGCGCTCACCGCCGCCTTGCGCATGGACCCGCGCCGGCACTCCATGCCGGGGAAATACTGGATGGCCTCGCACAGCGAGAACTGGCCGGTGCCCTCCAGCTCCTCGGCCGGAATCCAGGACACGGTCAGCGGCACGTCCGCGATGCGCTGCTTGCGCTTGGAGGCCGTCGACACCACCGCCTCGCTCAGCACGCGGTTGACCGACTCCTCCAGGGCATCCGCGCCGCCCAGCGGATCCTCACCGGGCAGGCTCGCCAGTCCGGACGGGGGCGGCATGGGCCGGTCCGTGGTGGGCTGGGCGAAGGGCGCGCTGATGGGGACGTTGTCGGTGGCGACCGGCGCGTGCGGCTCGCGGGTCGTCGCGGGCTGCACCGCCCCGTGCGAAGGGGACGGGGTGCCCAGCGGATCCTGCGTGGTCGCCGTAGGGCTCGCCACCGGAGCGGCGGGAGGACTCGCTGGGGGGGACTCCACGATGGGCGAAGGGGCGACCGGCACCGGCGGCTCCGCCGTGACGGACTCTCCACCCAGGGACGGATCAGCCGTCTCGGGGCCAGCGCCCAGCACCGGAATCTCCGAGTCGGGGATCGGCGCCTCCACCGGCTTGGTGGACTTGCGCGTCTTCGGGGGCTTCTTGGCCGAGCGCGGGGGCTTCGTCGCGGGCGTCTTCGTCGCTCCTGGGACTTTCGTTCCCGGCGCGGCGACGCGCTTCTTGCGCTTCACCTTCGGCGGCGACTCGGCCGCGGCGTCGGCGGCCTGGGCCTGGGCCACGGACGGATGGGCCAGGGCCAGCGCGAAGAAGAGGACGGACACCACCATGGCGGCGCGGTTACCTTGGCGCCCCGCGTAAGCTCCCACCGCACCTCGCAGCGGATCAGCAGACACTTTCGAGTGCATCGTTCTCACATCCGCGGAATGGGAGGAGCCCCCGCGGTCCTGTTCGCCCCTGTTGGCGGGCGCGGCGCCAGGGCAATCGGTCTTTGGACGAATTCGCTCACCTGCACGCTCGCGCCGTAGGAAAACAAGCTACCCCAGAGGACCTGCTGGGCCAAGTCGGTGATTCTCATTCCCTGAAACTCAAGAGTGTTTCGGGCTGGCGCGTCCAAGGTTGCGTCAATTCAGTCATCCGGCTGTTCGGCGGCCACGGCGAGGTCGCCCGCGAAGGACGGGAGGGAGGGTCCCAGCTCCTCGGCGCGGACCAGGACTTCCGCGTCCACGCGCAGGTCCGGCGCGTCGGCGAAGACGGGCTGCCGGCGGGGCGGACCCTGGGTCACGAGACGTCGGAAGTCCTCGAAGTCCTTACCCTGGACGCGGGCGAAGGGCTCGAAAGGAGCCACGGCGCCCACGGAACCGAGGGCCGCGTCCAGCGCCGCCTTGTGGTTGCGCAGGTCGACCAGGACGGCCCCCGGCAGCCGGGCGCTGCGGAAGAGGATGCGCAGGTCCTTGTCCTTGGGGACGTGGGACATGGGTACCAGGGCCGCCTCGGCGCCCTTGGCCTCCAGCATCTTCAGGGCGGACTCCACGTTGGGGACGGGGGCGAGCTTGAAGTGCCGCTGCGCGTCCAGGTCCCCTCCCAGGACGGCGTGGGTGACGAACTTGGGATCCGCGGGCCCCGCGCCCTTCACCAACGCCAGGCGCTTGCCGGCGAGGTCCTTCACCACGCCCTTGTGGGTGGAGACGATGGCCCAGCGCTGCTGCGACTCGCCGGGACGGGACGCCCAGGCCAGCGGCGTGGCGCGGGCGCCGAGCTGCACGGCGGCCCACCCCTCCACCACGGCGAAGTCCACCAGCCCGTCGGCGATGGCGCGCGAGAAGTCCTCGTAGCGGCCAAAGCTCTTGGCGGCCACCGGGCGGTCCATCGACTCGGTCAGCTTCGCCGCCAGGGCCTCCGCGTACTGGAAGCGCTCCTGGCCGTCGCTCAGCGTCGTGGCCAGGAAGACGCCAAGCGTGGCCTTCTTCGGGGCCGCGCCAGCGGGGGTGACGAAGCAGAGGGCCAGCGCGAGGCTGGTCAGGACAAAGCGGAGCGTCTTCATGGGGTGGTCTCCTCCGCGGTGGCTCCGGTCGGCGCCGCGCCCGAGGGCTCGGCGAGGCCATGGAGGCTCTGCAGGCGTTCCTTCCACTCACGCACCTGGGCCTGGCGGGGTCCGGGGCCGGAGGCGAGGTAGCGGCGCCACGCATCCACGGCCTCGGCGGGTTCGTGACGGCGCTCCTGGGCGTCGATGCCCAGGTTGAGCGAGGCGACGGAGACGGAGGGCTCCAGGCGACGCCACGTGGCCAGGGCCTCGGACGACTTGCCTTTGCGCCAGTCGACGCAGGCCTGGTTGTGCTGGAGCAGCACGTCCTCGGGCTCCGCGGTGAGCGCGGCCTTGAGGGCCTTCTCCGCGCCCTTCATGTTGCCGGAGGCGTAGGCCAGAGAGGCCTCGCGCCGGTGCAGCGCGCCCGTCAGCGACGCGAGCCACCGGGGCTGGCCCGGCATGGGCTTCTTGGACGCGGCGGCCAGTTGCTTGCGCGAGGCCGCCACCTGCCCCTTCTTGTAGAGGACGAAGGCCTCCGCCAGGGCGCGGGTGTTGGGCCAGGCCCAGGGCTGCGCCGGGGTGAGGGCCTTCTTCAGCGCGGCGCTCGCCTCCGCGTGGCGACCGCCCTCCGCGCGCGTCAGCCCCCGGGCGAAGAGGACCAGCTTCGTCAGGTCCGTGCGCTTGCCGGTGCCCAGCTTGTCCACCGCGTCCAGGTCCCGGTCGGCGCCTTCGACATCCCCCGTCTCCAGGCGGGCCAGCGCGCGACGCACCAGCACGCGCGGCAGGTTGGCCTGCGCCACGCTCGCGGCCGTGCGCGACGGCCCCACCTCGGTGAGCCGCTGCACGGCTGCGTCCACCTGTCCCAGCTCCACCTCCGCGAGCGCCGCGCCCACGGACGCCTCGGCCTGCTGGTCCGGCTCCTCCGTCTGATTGCCCGCGCGGCCAAAGGCCTCCAGGGCCGCCTGCGCGTCGCCGGCGCCCAGCCGCGCGTAGCCCAGCAGCAGCTGCTCGCGCCACGTCGCGCCCGGCAGCGTCGCGCCCTGCTCCATCACCTTGCGCGCATCCGCGTAGCCGCGCGTCTCCATCAGCGCCGCCGTCAGCCGACGGGCCATGAGGGCGCTGCGGTCCAGGTCGAACGCGCGGCGCAGGTCGCGCACGGCGTCGTCCGCCCGCCCCGCCCCGCCCCTGTCCCGGGCACGGTGCGCGAGCGCGCGGGCCAGCCACTGCTTCGCCCCGGCGTGCGTGGGCTCCACCTGGAGCGCGTTGCCGTAGTCCTCGATGGCCTGGTCCCACTGGCCGGTGGCGAAGTGGTCCGCGCCCAGCAGCATCCAGCCCAACGCCTGCCTCGGCACCATCTCCACGACGCGCCGGTGCACCTCCACCGCGCGCTGGAAGCGGCCCGCGCGGCGGTTGACGGAGCCGAGCGATGCCCACAGCTCCACGCTGCTCGCGCCCGAGCGCACCGCGGCCTCCAGGAACTGGATGGCCTCCTCGTGCCGGCCCTGCGCCTGGAGCGCCTTGCCGACCGCCATCTGTCCCAGCACCAGTCCGGGCTGCAGCTCCAGCACCTTGCGGTACGCCTCCTCGGCGGCGGGGGCCTGCTTCTGCGCCAGGCGCACGTCACCGAGCAGCAGGTACGCGGAGGGCGACGCCCCCAGCTTCACCATGGCCACCGCCTGCGCCTCCGCGCGCGGCACCTCGCCCGAGGCGAGGTACAGCCGGGCCAGCTTCTCCTTCGGCTCGGCCACCTGCGGGAAGCGCGTGGTGACCCCTTCGAGCAACGTCCGCGCCTCGCCCAACTTTCCTTCCAGCTCCAGCACGCTGGCGAGCCCCTGCTGCACGGTGGGCGACTCCGGCCGGCCCGCCTGCGCCTGGGTGAAGGACGCGCGAGCGGCCACCGCGTCCCGGCGCAGCACGTGCGCCCGGCCCAGCAGCTCATGGACCTGGAAGTCGTTGCCAGCCAGCTTCGCGGGACGCAGCGTCAGATACTTCTGCAACCGTGTCACCGCCGCGTCGCCCTGCTGAGCGAAGAGGTAGTAGCTGGCCAGGTAGTAGTGGACGATGAGGTGCTCGGCCTGGTCCGCGCCGGCCACCTGCTCCAAGAGAGGCACCGCCTCCGGGAAGCGGCGCAGCTTGAAGAGGGCCACGCCCAGCGGGTACGCCAGGGACAGCTCGGACGCATTCGCCGCCTGCACGGGCTTGACCCGGTCCACGGTGCGCGCCCAGTCCTGCAGCGCGTTGGCGGCGGAGCCCACGCCCGCGGCGGCGGCGACGGAGCCCGGCTCGGCGGCCAGGGCCTGCTCGAAGAGGCCCAGGGCCTTGCGGTATTTCTCGTCCGCTTCCTTCTTGTCACCGGAGGCGCTCGCGGCGCTGGCGGACACCTGGGCCGTCTCGCCGTCCTTCACCAGCCGCTGCGACTCGGACATGGGTGGAGGGCGGTACTGGGCCAGGGCGGGAGGGCCGGCCAGCGAGGCCAGCAGGGCGAGCGCCGGGACGAGGCGTCGCATGGGGGTGTGGGGTGTGCGGCGCATGCGGGTGTCGTCCAGGGGTCAGGCGGGGCTGTACTCGGCCACGACGACGGTGATGTCATCGCGCTGGGGCTGGCCGGCGCTGTGCGCGCGGGCGTCCGCGAGCAGCGCATCACGCAGCGCCTCCGCGGACAGGTGGGCATGGGCTTGCACCGCCGCGGCCAGACGCTGGGTGCCGTACATGCGCCCCGCCCCGTCCCGCGCTTCGGTGATGCCGTCGGTGTACCAGACGATGATGTCCCCTGGCCGCAGCTGCGCCTGGCGGGACGAGAACTGCGACGTCACGGACGCGCCGAGCAGCGGCCCGCGCGCGGGCAGCGAGGCCACCTGCCCGCTGTGCTTGTTGAAGACGAGCGGGCTGGGGTGCGCGCCCGCCGCGTAGTCCACCAGGCCGTTGGACACGTCGATGACGGCCAGGGCGCTGGACATCTGGTGCTCGCCGCGGCCCACGTTGGCCAGCGTCACGTTCAGCGCGGTGATGAGCATCTGCGCGTTGACCTCGGTGGGCTCGCGCAGCGTCATCGCGGAGGCGAAGCCGCTGGTGGCGCTGGTGGCAACCAGCGAGGTGGACAGGCCGTGGCCCGTCACGTCGCCAATGCCGATGACCACCCGCTGCTCGTCCAGCACCGCGCGGAACCACCAGTCGCCACCACACGCGTCGGCGGTGACGACGAGGCCGGCGATGCGCAGCGGCCCCACCTGCACGGCATCTCGTCCGGGCAGCAGCGTCTCCTGCACCGTGCGGGCAAGGGACACCTCGCGCTCCAGTTGGGCCTTGGCGCGCACGTCGTCCAGCAGCACCTTGATGCGCTCGGCCATGTGGTTGAACACCACGCCCAGCGTCTTCACCTCGCGTCCGGCGCCAGTGGCGGACTGGGTGCGCGCACCCAGGTCTCCGGCGGCCAGCTGCATCACCTTGTGGGTGAGCACGCCCAGCGGACGGGTAATCCTGCGGCTCTGGAACGCGGCGACCACGCCCGCCAGCACCACGAAACCCACCCCCAGGGCGAGCATGCGCCAGGTGTTGGTCTCCATGGTGGCGCGCTTGTCACGCTCCAGCTCCCCCAGCTGATTCTGGAGGGCGCGCAGCGAGTAGCTGATGACCACCAACCCCATGCCGCTGCTGGAGCCGTAGTTGATGGGCTCATGAATCTCGTACACCGCCTGGTTCTGGAAGAACGCCTGTACCAGTCGCTGCTCGACGACTCGCTTGGCGGGCGCATCATCGGCAGCGCCATCGGCGGCGGGCTTGTCGGGCGCATCGGCGGCCTTCGGCTCGCTGTCCGCCATCACCACGCCCTCCGGGTCGATGATCTGCACGCGGAGGATGTTGGGGTTGGCCCCGACCATGGAACCGGCCACGCCCTGCAGGAAGTCGTAGTTGTTGTCGCGCAGGTTGGTGACGGAGGTCAGCGCCAGCGTCCTGCCCACCGTCTGTCCCAGCTCGCGGGCCTGCTCCTGGATGCGCTCGGTGGAGCGGCGCGCGGTCTCCTCGAACTGGGACTGCGTGGAGGCAACGGACAGCGCCGCCACCATGCCGACGATGACCACCACCAGCGCGGTGGTGGTGAGCAGGAGGATCTGGTCCAACCGGAGGCCCCGGATGGCCGCTACATTGGGCAGCTCCCCGGCCTCCAGCGGAGCGATGAGCGTGCCCGTCGCCTCGACGTGGGGCAGGCCCACGTTGGACGTCAGCCGCGTGGCGGTGGACTCGCGAGTGCCGGTGATTTCCCGAGAGCCCGTCCTATCGGCGGGCGACAGCGTGCCGCCAGGAGACGTGCCGGGGGACGTGCCGGGCTCAGGTGTGGGGTTCAGACGCGTGTTCGTGCTGGACAAGGACACACCCGGAAGGCCACGCCAAGGCGCGGCGGGGAGCGGGAAAGAGCCGCGACTCTAGCGCACTTCTCCTGCTTCGCGAGACCTTGCCCCCCACGGCACGTCACGTCGGGCCCTCGGGCCGAGGCTTCCCACGAGGTGTGGTGCGTGGGTTGGCCTGGCGGACACTTCACATCCGGTGCGAAGCGGAGCACCGGGCCTTCACCGGGCGTCCGCTCGAAACGCCGGTTAGCATCCCGGACGCATGAAGCCCCACTTCCACGTGTCCGGGTTTCCCGTCCGCGTCCATCCGCTCTTCTTCCTCACGACCGTGGCGACGGGCTGGAGCTTCGCCTCCGGGCTGGCCCACCTGGCACTGTGGGTCGCGGTGGTGTTCGCCTCGGTGCTCCTCCACGAGCTGGGCCACGCGTGGGCGTTCCGCCACTTCGGCTCCACCGCGAGCATCTCCCTGCACGGGATGGGTGGAACCGCGCAGGGCACGGACCAGCTCACGCACCGCCAGTTCGCGTGGGTGAGCTTCGCGGGCCCCGGGGCGGGCTTCCTGCTGGGCGGGCTGGTGTGGGCGGCCTCGGTCGTCACGCCGCTGGGCGAGCAGGGCGGGCTGGTGGGCCTGGCCGTGCGGCAGCTGCTCTGGGTGAACCTCGGCTGGGGACTCTTCAACCTGCTGCCCGTGCAGCCCCTGGATGGAGGTCACCTGCTCGCGTCGCTCGTGCGAGCGCGCAAGGGGTACCGGTATGAGCGGGCCCTGCACCTCGTCGGCATCGTCACGGCGGTTGTGATGGTGGGGCTCGCCGTCTGGCAGCGCACCGTCTGGGTCGGGGTGATGGCCCTGATGTTCGGGGTGATGAACCTGGAGCAACTGCGACAGCTCCCCCGCGAGGTCCGCTTCCAGCCCGCTTCACCCCCTCGCCGCGTGGCCCCGCGACGCGCGTCGACGGTGGGCGCCGTCACCCTCGACCAGTTGCTGGGTCGAAGCCCCGCCCCACCCTCCCCCACCGCCGCCAACGAAATGGCCACCACCGCGGAAGCCCCCGTCCTCGCCCGACGTCCCGATCTGGAGGACACCGGGCCGGAGGCCCCTCATGACCCGGCCGCGGTGGGACAGCTGCTTTTGGACAGCGGCCTCGCGACCCTGGCGGTGAAGCCCCTCCAGGAGGCCTTCTCCCGGACGCCCTCATCCCACACGGGACATGCCCTGGTCCTCGCGCTGCTGGAGGCCGGACGCACACCGGAGCTGACCGCGCTGCTCTCGGGGCCTCGGGCCGCGAACCTGTCCGACGAGACGCTGGAGACCATCTCCGTGCGAGCCGGCGCCGACGGGGAGCTAACGGACCGCGTCACGGCCCTGCGACGGGCCGCCACTCCTAAGTTGGATGAGCAAGGCTGATTGCCGCGCCGCGCCACCGGGCGCCCTTTGACCAGGGGGCCGACAGGAGGCCATCTGCACGCTTGAGAAAAGGGGGCGCATCCGGGTTATAGGGGCGTCCCCTCCAGCCAGAGGAAGCCCGCGCGTGTCTCGACCCAGACTCATCAAAGAATCGTCCGCGCCGCTCCCGCTCGACAGGGAGCTGCTGGTTCGTATCCACGACCTCATGGTCAAAACGCGCGTCCTCGAGGAGCGCCTCATCCAGATGTACAAGCAGGGCCACGGCTACTTCTGGATTGGCGGTCCCGGTGAGGAGGCGTTCAACGTCCCGCTCGGCCTGCTGATGAAGAAGGGCCAGGGCCCCGAGTACGACTACCTCCACGCCCACTACCGCCAGTCCGGCACGCTGCTCGCCCTGGGCGAGGAGCCCATCGGCGCGCTGCGGCAGATGAAGAACACGGCGTCGGACCCGTACTCCGGCGGCCGCAACTTCGCGGGCCACTTCTCCCTGCGCAAGTACAACGTGGCCCCCGTCAGCTCGCCCATCGAGGTCCAGTACTCCATCGCACCGGGTACGGCCATGATGCAGAAGCGCGTGGGCGGTGACGCCATCACCATCGTCACCGGCGGCGACGCCGGCACGGCCGAGGGCGATTTCGCCACCTGCCTCATCTGGAGCAGCCGCCCCGCCAACCCGCTGCCGGTGCTCATCATCGTCACCAACAACAAGTGGGGCATCTCCACCTCGGCGGAGGGCCAGCACGGCGAAACGCGAGTGAGCGAGCGCGGCAAGGCGTTCAACATCCGCTCCAAGACCATCAACGGCAATGACCCGGTGGAGGCGTACACGGAGCTGAAGGAGGCGATGGAGTACGTGCGCACCGAGCGCAAGCCGTTCCTCCTGGAGGCCAACGTGTCGCGCCTGTACGGCCACTCGTCCGCGTCCGGCGCCAACTACGTGTCCGAGGAGATCGACTGCCTCAAGCAGTTCGAGACCCGGCTGGAGGCCGACGGCGTCCTGACGCGCCAGCAGATGGACGAGCTGCGCAACCGCTACACCGAGGACATGGCCGCCGCCGCCCGCATCGCCCGGGACGAGCCGCTGCCAGCCCCGGAGACCATCTGGAAGCACATCTTCGCGGAGGACAAGTAACCCATGGCCAACATGGCACAGGCCATTCGCATGGCCCTCCACTACGCCGAGGAGAACCTCGGCGTGACGGACATCTTCGGAGAGGACGTCGGCGCTCCGCTCGGCGGCGTCTTCACCTGCACGCAGGGTTTGAAGACGGCGTGGAACTCGCCCCTGGACGAGCGCGGCATCATCGGCGCGGCCATGGGAATCTCGCTGGGTGGCGGTCGGCCCGTCGCGGAGATCCAGTTCTGCGACTACGTCTACAACACCATCGACCTGCTCAAGCTGGCGGGCAACACCTGCTGGGCGAGCAACGGCGACTGGAACCTGCCCATGGTGGTGCGCACCCCGGTGGGCAGCGGCATCCGCGGGTCCATCTACCACTCGCACTCGTTCGACGCGACGATGACGCACATCCCCGGCTGGAAGGTGGTCATGCCCTCCACGCCGCTGGATGCGTACGGGCTGCTCATCTCCGCGTGCAAGGAACAGAACCCCGTCATGTTCCTGGAGCCCAAGGCGCTGTTGCGCGTGAAGGGCGACGAGCGCATCCCCGGCGAGCCGGACGACGACCGCGCGCTGTCGAAGATGATCGACGCGCCCCTGGGTGACCGCTCGCAGTGGAAGCCCCAGTGGCCCGCGGAGCTGGAGGCGTTCGCCATTCCCATTGGAAAGGGCAAGCTCCTGCGCGAGGGCACGCAGCTGACCGTCGTCAGCTACGGCCGCACCCTGCCCCTGTGCGCGCGCGCCGCGGCGACGCTCGCCGACGAGGGCATCAGCGTGGAGGTCATCGACCTGCGCTCGCTGTGGCCCTACGACTGGGAGATGATCAAGACCTCCGTCCAGAAGACGGGCCGCGTCCTGTTCGTCAACGAGGACACCGAGGTGACGAACTTCGGTGAGCACCTCTTGCGCCGCACGGTGGAGGAGCTCTTCTACTCGCTGCTCGCTCCGCCCCGCCTCGTGGCCGGCAAGTTCGTCCCCGGCATCGGCCTGGCCGACACGCTGGAGATGGCCTCCGTGCCCCAGCAGAACGACATCACCGACGCCCTGCGCTCCCTTGCTGGCGAGCAGCCGTAAGCGTCGCACCCACAAGTACGCCGTGGTTCCCGCACCACGGAAAGTTCCGGGCCGCCGTTCCTCTTTGGAGGAGCGGCGGCCCTTTCGTTAGACTCCCAACTGCCTTGTCACAGCCAATCGTCCGGACCGTCACCCCCGCGGGAACAGATGCCCCCGCCTTTCGCATTCGCCGCGCCCGTCGGGGCGACGCGGAGGCAATGGCCTTGCTGCTTCGCGAGCTGGGCTATCCCCAGGGCACGGACCAGCAGACCGTGCACTGGGTGGTGAGCCATCCGGAGATTGAAATCTTCGTCGCGGGCGATCCCCAGGACAAACCCGTGGGCATGCTGTCGTTCTCGCACCGGCCGCAGCTGCGGCTGCGCGGACGCGTGGCCACCATCGACGAGCTGGTGGTGACGGAGACCTGGCGGCGTCGGGGCGTGGGCCGCGCGCTCATCAAGCAGATCCTGGAGCGCTGCAAGGTGCTCAGCGCCCGTCAGCTCCAGCTCGTCTCGCCCATGGCCATCAGCCCGGAGGCGCGCAACTTCTATACGGCGTGCGGCTTCTCCGAAATCGATGCGGGCGTGTTCCGCCATGTGGAGACAGAGGGCCGCCACTAGGGCCGGCTCCGTCGTGTCTCCACCGGGCGTCAGCGCTTCTTGAAGCTCTCCACCACCCGGTGGAGCCGCGCGCGGTCCTCGTCGCTCACGTCCGTGAAGCGCACGCCAATGGCCTCCTCCTCATCGCGCACCCACGCGATGATGCCATTGAGGTGGAACTCCTCGCCCGCGATGTCCATGGACAGCCGCACCTGCGAACCTACGTCGTAGGCCTTGCGCGTGCGCAGGCACAGGCCGCCCGCCGACACGTTGATGGAGAACACGCGCAGCGCTCGCGCGGCGTCCTCCGTGTGCTCGAAACGAACCGCGAACTTCGCCGCCACGCGCTCATCGGTGCGACGGTTCGCGTACGCGGAAGGATCTCCTGGTGCCATCTCTGCTTCCGCCACCTTGCTAGTCATGTGCACCCGCTACCCCCTGGCCACTGCTGGCGACCCGCTGCCATCCCAACCTCAGGGATTCTGACGCGCCGAGCCACCCCTTGGGCATCGGTCATCCGGCAAGTGTCCGCTGCTTTCCAGGCACGATTCAAGTGGGCCCCCACGAATGAACTCCATCAGGTAAGTCCCCGCTGACTTCGATTCGGGAGCGTGGGATGCGCGCGTGGCTCGCGGTGTTGACGGGGACCCTCTTCCTGGCGCTCTTGGCGCCTGGATGTGATGACGATGACAACAAGCCCGCGCCCAACGGTGAAGACTCCGGGGTGCCGGGGGACCCGGATGGCGGCGGGCATCCGGGAGACGGCGGGCCGAGCCCTGACTTCGCATGCAACGTCGCAAGGCAGGAAGGCTGTGGAACGGGCCAAAGCTGCCACTTCGCGGACCTGGGGAGCGGCAAGACGGGCAGCCGGTGCTTCGCGGCGGCATGCGACGTCGTCCAGCAGAACTGTGCGCAGGGTCAGCGCTGCACATACGTGAGCGCGGGCGCGACGACGGAGCGGCGGTGCGTGGAGGCGGGTGCGAGCGCGGAGGGCGCGCGGTGCACGCTGGCGCCCACGGATGGCGGCGTCGAATACGACACGTGCGCCGCGGGCCTGTTCTGCAAGGACGAGCGGCAGGACGACGGCGGCACGGGCTTCTTCTGTCGCCGGCTGTGCCACGCGACGACGCAGTGCGGGGATGCGGGCGAGTGCAACACGGTGCTGCGGCTCGCGGGCACGTCGGAGCTGCCGCTGCTGTGCGGGCCGCGCTCGCAGGCGTGCGACCCCTTCGCCCAGGGCTGCACCGCGCCGCTGAGCTGCTATCCGGCCTCGTCGGGCCCCGTCTGTGCGGGCAGCGGCACGCGCGGCACGGGCGAGACGTGCGACTTCAGCAACCAGTGCGCGCCGGGCAGCGCGTGTGTGAATACGGGGCGTGGGCTCAACTGCCGGCCGCTGTGCCGGCCCTCGGGCACTCCCGCCTGTACCGCCGGGACGTGTCGTCCACTGAATGACAATCCCGGTGTGGGCGCATGCATCCCCTGAAGCGGAGTGCCCACGCGGGGTAACTCCGTTGCCCTAGGTGGACGCCGCGAGGCCACGCAAGGGCGGCGAATGCGCACGCGAGGGACACTCGCGGCTCCGTCTCGCCCGGAGACCAGGGAGGCGTGCGCCGCGCGCCTCGGGCCTTGCGCGTGTGTCGGGTGGTCGTCGCGGGAATGAGCGGTGAGCATCGTGCGTCCTCGGGAGGGAGCGACGATGCGAATGTGGCGGACGTGGCTCGGAGTCCTGGCGTGTGTGGGCGGTGCGCAATGGGCGTGCACTCCCAGCAACGCGGAAGACCCCGTGTGGGAAGAGCCCTCTCAGGAGCAGAATGAAACCTCGAATGCGCCGGACGCGTCCGTGGAGGTGGCACCGCCGCTGGTGCTGAACGACGAGGGGCAGGTGCGAACCGCGCCCCCACCCGCACAACCAACACCGCCGGCCGTGAGCTTCCAGCCCGGCTTCCATCAGGCCCTGCGCTGGTCCTACTCCGTGAGCAGCGTCACGACGTTCCGCATGCGGGTGCCGGTGGCGCGGGCCGGAGAGCGAATCCAGGTGACGTTCCGCGCGGGTGACGGAGCGCTCACGCTCCAGCGCGCCACCGTGGCGCGGGCCGGCGCGGACGGCTCGCTCGTGACCACGCCGGTGGCCTTGAGCTTCGAGGGCAAACCGGGCTTCACCTCGGGCGCGCGCGCACTGGTGAGGTCGGACCCGCTCACCTTTCCGGTGACGTTCCGCGACGACCTGGCCATCACCTTCGAGGTTCGCGGCGCGCTGGCGGCCAGCGCCATCAACGCGTTTCCCGGCAGCTTCGCGCGGGTCGGCACGCACTCCCAGGCGTCGGAGGCGCTCGGTGGCGAGGCCTTCGAGCGCTCCGTGGGCGTGGCGACGGTGGACGTGGAGGGCCCCACGGGCCGGGCCTTCCTGGCGATGGGCGACAGCATCACCGAGGGCTATGTCGACCTGCGCAACGACACGCGCAACGCGTGGCCCGCGCTGGTGGAGTCCCAGCTGGGCGTGCCCGTGGTCAACGCGGGCGTCAGCGGCCAGGGCTTCTACGACGCGCTGATGCTGCTCGACGACGAGGTGCTCGCGGTGAAGGGCATCACCGACTGCCTGGTGCTCCTGGGCACCAATGACCTGGGCGACGAGGGCGCGGAGGAGCAGATGGAGACGCGGATGCTCCTGCTGGTGCAGCGGCTGGAGCCCTTCTGCCACGTCTGGGTGAGCACGCTGCTGCCAAAGGAGAAGACGAACTACGGCGCCTATGAGTACGTGAAGTCGCAGCGGCTCAGCTTCAACGCGTGGCTGCGCGCCGGCGGCACGGGCGCGGAGGTCATCGACCTGGAGTCGGTGATGAGGCGCACGGGCAACGTGCACCTCTACCTGGAAGGGCTGGGCGTGGACGGCATCCACCCGAGCACCGATGGCCACCGGGTGATGGCGACCGAGGTGGTGCGCACCCTGCGCGAGCGCGGCCAGTTGTAGCCGCGCGCGTCGCGGCGGCGGCTCAGCGAGGACCGAGCACGCCGTGCAGGACGAGCAGCTCCGCCAGCCCTGGCGGCAGCAGGAGCCAGTCGTTCTCCGCGGGCACCCAGCGCACCGGCGCGCCCGCGGCCTCCAGCTGTGCATTCACGCGCAGCAGCAAGGGCGCGAAGGTCTTCGCGGGCGCATCCCAGTCACCCTCGCCGACCTCGACCTCGACGGCGCCCGGGTCCACGACGAAGGCGTTGCGCCCTTGCAGCGGCTTCACGGCGAAGCCCGGGAGGTAGGGCTGCATGGCCGCCTCCAGTCGCTCCAGCAGCGCGCCGTCCTTGAACGGATGCGACAGCTCGAAGTCGAAGAACGTCGGGAGCTGGGACAAAAGCTCCTGGCGCAAAGGGTCCTCTCGGCTGTCGCGCCAGTGATGCTCCGCGAGCTCCATGGCCGTGGCAGGCACCTTCAGCTCCCACGGCTCCAGCTTCGCGAGCAGCTCACCCATGCGCTCCACCAGTTCATAGGGAGGCTCCGCGCGCGACACCCAGGCCACGTCGGCCACGGCCTGGCCCCGGCGCAGCCCCGTCACCCGGTCTCCCTTGCGAAGCTGGAAGGGCGGCGCGCCGGACTCCGGCTCCGGATAGAGCGGCGCGTTGAAGAGCCCCTCGCCCGAGTCCGGACGCAGCCGCGCGAAGCCGTGCTTCGGGTTGACGTCCTCCACCGTGAATGTGTCCCTGGCCATCCGACGCCTCCTCCCGGAAAGACTAACCCGTGTTGCGCATGCCGGCCGCGATACCGTTGAGCGAGAGCAACAGGGGCCTGTCGCAGTCACACGCGCTCTCGCGCTTGCGGCGCATCAACTCCACCTGGAGGAAGGACATCGGGTCCACGTACGGGTTGCGCAGGGAGATGGCGCGCTGGAGCTGGGGGTTGTGGTCCAAGAGCCGGGCCTCCCCCGTCAGTCGCTTCACCTGCCGACGCGTGCGCCGATGCTCCTGTTGAATCAGGCGCCACAGCGGACGCGTGGACGCGGGGGCAAGGGCCGCGTACCGGCCCGCGATGGCCATGTCCGACTTGGCCAGCACCATGGTGACGTTGTCGATGACGGCCTTGAAGAAGGGCCACTGGCGGTACATGCGCTTGAGCAGCGCGGGTCCACCGGGCTCCTTCGCGAACGCCTCCAGCGCGGAGCCCACGCCGTACCAGCCGGGGATGATGGCCCGATTCTGCGTCCAGGCGAACACCCACGGAATCGCGCGCAGCGTCTCCAGTCCTCCCGCCTTGCGCTTGCTGGGGCGCGAGCCGATGGGCAACGCGGAGATCTCCTCCACCGGCGTCGCGGCGGTGAAGAGCTCCAGGAACCGGGGGTCGTCCCACACCAGGGCGCGGTACGCCTCGCGGCCCGTCTCGGCCAGCGTGTCGAACGCGGCGCGAAACTCCTTCTCGTCTTCCGGCGACGGGCGCGGCTGCGCATCCAGCAGGTGCGGCAACACCCCTCCGACGATGAGCTCCAGCGTGCGGCGTGCGAGCTCCGGGCGCGCGTACTTGTGGTCCAGCGCCTCGCCCTGCTCCGTGGCCTTGTAGCCCCCCGCCACCGCGCCAGGAGGCAGCGCGAGGATGGCCTCCTGCGCCGGGCCACCACCGCGAGCCACCGACTCACCTCGTCCATGGAACAGCCGCAGCGGGACACCCGCCTCGCGCGCCGCCTCGGTGAGCGCCACCTGCGCGCGGTAGAGCGCGGCACTGGCGGCCAGCAACCCCACCTCCTTGCCCGAGTCGCTGTAGCCGACCATGACCTCTTGCGCGCCCCGCGCGTCGACGTGCTTGCGGTATTCGGGATGCGCGAAGAGCGTGCGCAGCACGTCCGGTCCGGAGTCCAGCGCGCCCAGCTGCTCGAACAGGGGAACCACGTCCACGGTGGCGCAGCCCCGCCGCGCGTCCCACAGGCCCGCATGCTTGATGCAGCGGAAGGCCGCGAGCACGTCCTCGGCGGTGCTGGCCATGCTGAGGATGAGCGTGCGGCAGGCGGGCTCTCCCGCCTCGGCCTGGGCCTCGCGCAGCTTTTCCAGCACCGCGAGCAGGCGCTTTCCACCCTCCGACGGCGCGGGACCACCTGGCTCCAGCGAGGCCGCCGCGCTCACGGCGTCCTCGGCCGGAACACGGGCCTCGAGTTCGGCCAGGGACAGGCCCAGCGCGCACACCCGCTCGCGCATGCGCCGCACCTGTCGGAGCCCCGCGTTGCCGGCCTTCGCCTCCACCAGTGAGCGCGCCAGCAGGTCCAAATCGGAGAGCAGAGACTCCGGCGTCCGGTACGCGCTCTCGGGCATCGGCCCCGCGTCGCCGGTGCGCTGGGCCAGCACGTGGCGCAGCGCCTGATGCAGCCGCTCCTCCATGAAGCGCAGCTTGCGACGCCAGGGCTCGCCCACGGTGCGAGGCCCCAGGCGCTGCTCGGCCTCGGGAAGCTGCGCCGCATCGCGCTCCAGCGAGGCGAGCAGCTCCTGTGATGGCTTCGCGTGTCGGTCCGACTGGGAGAGCATTCCGCCCAGGCGCTCCAGGCCCTGCATCAAGAGACGCAGGCCGCGAGCACGGTGCGCGCGCAGCGTGTCGCCGAAGACCTCGGGCGTGACGAGCGGGTTGCCATCCATGTCGCCGCCCACCCACGAGTGGACGCGCACCGGAGTGACCACCTGCCCGAGCGGCTCGCCGTACGCGCGCTCGAAGGCCCACTCCAGCACCTCGGGCAGCTCCGAGAGTTGCTCGGCGAGCACCTCCTCCACGTACCAGAGGATGTTCTTCACCTCGTCGCCCACGGTAGGACGCTCGCGGCGCAGCTCGTCCGTCTGCCACAGCGTGGTGATCTCCTCGCGGAGCGACTCCACGTTGTCGGCGCTCTCGCGGGGGGTCAGCTCGCAGCGGTCCCGCTCCTCCAGCAGCCCCGCCATCCGGTAGAGCTTCTCCAGCAACGTGCGGCGCACGGCCTGCGTGGGATGCGCGGTGAGCGTCAGCGTCACCTTCATCTGTCGGAGCGCTTCGCGCACGCGTGAGGCGGAAATGCCCGCGTCCTTGAGAGACAGCAGCGTCGCCTCCAGCGAGCCTCGCTGGGGACTGGGGGACTCGGCGCCAGCATGGGCGCGGGCGCGGCGGATGCGGTGGTGCTGCTCGGCCAGATTCACGAGCTGGAAGTAGACCGAGAAGGCGCGAAGCACGGGCTCGGCCTGTTCCAGGGGCAGGCGTTTCAGGATGTCCGCCAGCTCGGCCGCGGAGGCACGTCGCCCCGGCACCGGGCCACGCCGCCGCTGGATGGCCAGCCGGCGCACCTCTTCCTCCAGGTCGAACAGCTCCTGCCCTTCCTGTTCGACGAGCACTTCTCCCAACAGTCGCCCCAGCAGGCGGACATCACGACGGAGCGGCTGATCCACGGCGCGCATACGAGCCATATGTCGTGGACCGTAACCGCTTCCGCCAGGGTTCGCGCGGGCAATGTCCGGGGGCCCCCACTTCTCGTCCGACTCAGAACCCGAGGTACTCGAGCTCGTCATCCGTCAGCTGATGCAACGGCTGCCGGCTCTTGACCTCTCCCGTCCTGGGGTCGTTGTACAGCTCCGACTCGGGGAGGTTCCGCAGGACCAGCTCCAGCTTGCGGATTTGACCTCGCTCCGAGTCGATCATCTCCCGCTCACGGATGATGTTGGCGATGACCCCAGCGGGCACGACGGTGTCACGGGGAGAGCCGCCTTGAGCCTGGTAGGAGACGAAATCAGACTCTTTGTTCTGGTACTGGATGACCAGGGTGGCCAGACGCTCGGGGTCGATCTGGTACTCGTCGCGAATTCGCTGCAGCCGGCCTTCGCGCTCTGCGATGCGCTTCTCAAGCTCCTCGACCTTCTTCCGCATTGCCCCGCGAAGGTCGGGGGTCGTCTTGGTGTTGTAGCGAACGGACTCGAACAGCTCCGCAGGACGCTCGATGCGATAGCCCATGGTCCAGCTCCTCGTTTGATTCGTCGTATTGGGATGGCGATGGCCGCGCTGAAGGCAACCTGAACCGACCCGCTGGGGGGGTCGGCCAGCGAGCCACCGCGCCGACGGCTCGGCCAGCAACGAGCTGACCAGGCTCCGTGCCAAAGGGGGGCTCTGATGCGGTCCGGCCATGAGCAGGAGCGGCGCCCCTTCACACCACCTCTCGCCCCCCACCCGACCAGGCGAGCGCCGACGATTCCAGCAGGCACATCCGGTATGGTCCCCCCGTGAGCTTGAGCCGCCCCTTCCCCCGTGGGCTCCTACCCCTCGTCCTGCTGGTGCTGTGCGTCGCGCACGTCGCGCTGGGGCTGGTGCTGCTCCCCGGGAGCATGTTCGCCAAGTACCCCGACAGTGCTCGCCTGCTGATGACGGACCGGATGCTCCCCGAGCAGGGCGCGGACTTCAGCCCGCTCTACCTGCTCCTCAACGTCGCGCTGTCCCCCACTGCGCTGCGGTGGGTCCAGAGCCTCGCGGGCGCCCTCGGACTCATCGCCGTCTATGTGCTCGGCGCCCGACTGCTGTCGCGAGCCGTGGGCCTGCTCGCCGCCGCGCTCGTCGCGGTGACGACGCCGGTGCTGCTTTATGAGGCCACCCTGGAGCCGGACCTCCTGGTGATGGTGCTCAACCTGGGCGCGCTCGCGCTGCTCGCCCACGCGAGGCCTGGCTTCCGGACACGTTGGCTGGTGGGCACGGGCGTCCTGCTCGGACTCTCCGCGGCGACGCGCCCCACGGGGCTCGCCATCCTCGTCCTCGCCACGGGCTGGGTGCTATGGGAGACCCGGCACGCGGCGCGACGCACCGGCCTCAAGGTGGCCGGAGTGCTGCTCGTCACGGGGCTGTTCTCCTCCTGGCTGCCCGCGCAGGTCATCCGCGCGACGGTGGGCTCGCATCTCGGCGCGACCATGAGCGCGGGCGCGGTGCTGCACATGGGCAACCGGCCCGAGGGCACCGGCCTGGGCGCCCAGCCCCCCACGCTCATCAAGCAGTACGAGGCCCAGCTCCGCTCTCCCGAGCGGCCTGACCACGCCCACAGCCTCTACCGCCAGTTCGCTCGCGCGGAGGCAGGTGAAGACCTCTCCCCCACTCGCACCGAGTTGTACTGGATGCGCAAGACGCTGAACTTCGCGCTGGAGGAACCGGGCACCTTCCTGGGCCTCTTCGGTCGCAAGCTGGCGTTCTTCCTCTTCGGCCCGGAGGGACACGACCTGGTCGAAGTGCGCCGGGCCGAGGCGGGACTCGCGGGCCTGCCGCTCCTGAATGCCCAGGTCCTCGGGCTGCTGGGACTCGCGGGGCTGGGCGTGATGTTCGCGCGGCGACGGCCCATCGGTCTCGTCGTGCTGTACCTCGCGGCGAGCACCGCGCTGGCCGTGGGCTTCTACGTGGTGAGTCGTTATCGGGTGGCCGCCCTACCCGCGTGGGCACTGCTCGCGAGCGCCCTCGCCGTCGCGATGTTCGAATCGCGACGTCAGCCTCGCGTGTTGGGCGCCAGCGTGGCGGCCTTGGCGCTGTGCCTGGCGCTGCCGTCATTCTTTCCCTTCGTCCGTGACGTGGACCGGATGTTGGAACGCACCGAGGCGGTCGGCAGCCCGGGCACCGCGCTGAACGAGGCCCTGCGCGCGGGCCACTATGACGAAGCAACGCGGGCCTTCGAACAGCTCCAGGCAGCGCATCCGTTCACCGCGCTCAGCCGAGCCTTACGCGGTGTCCCCTTCGAGTCACCCGCCGTCGCCGAGCGTTCCGGAGCGCTGTCCGTGGAGAAGCTCGGGCTCGATACGCCCATGGACCTCTACTTCGCCTCGGAGCTGGCGCGGCGAGCGGGCCACTGTGAGCAGGCGCTCGACGCGGCGAGGGCGGCACAGGCCGCGGGCTATCGGGGCGCTCTCTATGACACGTCGCTGGATCCGGCCCTCGTCGTGGCGGACTGCCTGCTCACACAGGGCGACCGCGCGGGGGCACTCAAGGCAGCGGCGGCGTCCCTGGAGCAGCGAGGCGGAACGCTGGATGCGCTGGCCTTCGCGGTCGTGGGAGCCGAGGTATTGCCCGAGGCAGCGGGCGAGCAACGCGCGCGCTGGGAGGCAAGGCTCTTCGCGATGCACGACCTGTTGAGCGCACGACATGCGCGAGGACTGGCGCGCGTGCGGTGGGGTTTGTATGCGGGCGCGCTGGAGGATGCGGACGCGGTGCTCGCCGCCGTTCCCGACCTCGCCGTCACCCACCATCTGCGGGCCGTGGCACTCACGGGCCTGGGCCGATACGCCGACGCGCTGCGAGCCTATGCGCGGGCGCTGCAGGCCCTGCCGGGCTTCAACTTCGCGACCGCACCCCTGGAGAACGCCGTGGCGGCGGGACTCGCGGCGGCCCCCAAGGCGCCAGCCATGCTGAACGTGGCCGCCGAGCATCACCTCCGCGCGGGACGCCTGGAGCTGGCACGCGAGCTGGCGACACGCGCGAGTACCCTCGCCCCGAATGACGAGGGCCTCGCGTGGCTCGCCAAGGAGCTGGCCGAGGCGCGCTCCTCCGAAGTCCCCATCCCGCCCCCGCCCGCCCCGCCGCAGCTCCGCTCCACGACGACCCCTTGAATCGGAGCGAAGCGCCCGCAGGTCACCGCGCGGAACCACGGGAGCGGACTGAACGCCCCCCAGACACAGGCTCACCGCTGTGTCTCCGCGCCCGCACGCAGGCCCGGTCCGCGCCTTGCAGAACCCCTGTGCACGAGACGCGGCCAACAGCGCCGCTCAGGAGCACAAGGTCATGTGGATGACACGGTGTTGGAAGGTGGCGGCGATGTGCGGCTTTCTGGCCGCGCCCGGGGCCCTGGCGAAGCCGACGACGCTCGCTCAGCCCCCCGAGCAGACAGACACGACTCCGTCCCTCTTCGACGCGGGGATGCCGGAACGTGAGGACCTCTTCGAGGGCGCGCCGGACGAGATGGCCCCGCCCCGCCTGCGCCACGCGGAGCCCGTGTCCTGCATCGCCGCGCCAGAGGGCCGCCTGTGGGTCGCCTCCACCGAGGAGTGCGGCGACACCGAGTGCATCGACAAGATGACGGTGTGGGTCGGCTCGTGGACCGTCGAGGACGTGGCGGTCGACGTCCAGTGCGACGCCGAGCACGTCATCCTCTCCACCCACGACTGGCGGATGGTCCTCATCTCCGACGGCAAGGGCGACTTCGACGTCGAGGAGTCCACCCTGGGCGAAGAAGAAGCCCCGCTGGCCGGAGGCGAGCTGACGACGCCCGCCTCCGAGAGCTGAACCTCACGGACCGATGCGGCGCAGGATGAGGATGGGGCCTTCGTCCAGCCGCCTGTCCCGCAGGTCAATCTCGCAGTCGATCATCCAGTCGCCATGGCCCTCGGGGTCCATGATGCGCTGCTGGACCTCCCAGAGCCGCTGTCCCGACTCCTTGAGGAACGTGTTGGCCGGCTTGCGAGCCTGGGGCGTGAGCACCACGATTTTGTGCTCCTCGTGGTACGGCACCATGGCCTGCTCCAGCTTCGGCGCGGTCCACTCGCCCAGGGCGTTGTCCAGGAGCGACAGCGCATCCGAGTAGCGCTTCTGCCCCAGCGCGCGCAGCAGCCGGTGCAGCTCCTCGCGCACGCGGGCCGCGAAGGCGCGAGGGTCCTCGGTGAGCTCCTTCGGCTTGAGCTCCACGGCCGGCTTCGCCTCGACGACGGCGCCCGGGTTCTTCATCCGCTCCCACTCGTCCACGAGGCTGGAGTCCACCTGACGAATGGTGGCCCGCAGGTGGTCGATGATGTCCTCCACCTCCTCCGTGCGGAAGCGCTCCGGCACCGTCTGCGACAGCGTCTTGTACACGTCGCTGACATAGCGCAGCAGCACGCCTTCGCTGCGCTGCAGCCCGTACTCCCGCACGTAGTCGTGGAAGGACATGAAGCGCTCGAACATGTCGCGCACCACGGCCTTGGGCCGGATGTTCTCCTCGCCCACCCACGGATGCTTGCGCGCGAAGGCGTTGAAGGTGCCGTAGATGAACTCGCGGTTCGGCTTCGGCCACTCCAGCTTCTCCAGCTCCTCCATGCGGTCGTCGTATTCGACGCCGCGCGCCTTCATCTCTTGAATCTTCTCGCCCTTGAGCTGGTGCAGCTGCGCGTAGAGCACCACCTCCGGGTTCTCCAGGATGGACTCCACCAGCGTCACCACGTCCAGCGCGTACGTCTCCGTGGTGGGGTCCAACAGCTCCAGCGTCTCCAGCAGGTACAGCGACAGCGTGTGGTTGAGACTGAAGTCGTACTGGAGCTCCTGCGCCACCTTCACCGTGGCCCCCGAGCCGCCCTCGCCGCGCGTCACCTCCACGATTCCCGCGCCGCGCAGTGTGCGGAAGTCCCGCGCCGCCTCCTTCAAGTGTCGCCGCTTCAGGAAGTCCGAGTCATGGCAGCGCTGGATGAGCTGCACCAACCGGTGATAGCCCCCGGTGCCCCGGATGTGGTCGCTCTGGAGCAGGTTGAGAATCATGCCGTGGGACACGGCGAAGCGGGACTCCAGCGGCTCGGGCATGCCCGTCTGGAGCCGCTCGAAGGTGCTCTTGTCGTACTGGACGAAGTTCTTCTGCGGCGGCTTCGCCTTGGGCGTCTTCTTCTTGCCCGCGGCTTCCTTGGCGGCCTGCTTGACGTTCTCGACGACATACTCGGGCGCCTGGGCGACGACGCTGCCCTCGTTGTCGAACCCCTTGCGACCCGCGCGACCTGAAATCTGCAGGAAGTCGCGCACGCTCAGCGTGGTGAGCTTCTCGCCGTTGAACTTGAAGAGCTGCGTGAAGAGCACCGTGCGGATGGGGATGTTCACGCCCACGCCCAGGGTATCCGTGCCGCTGATGACCTTGAGGTGGCCGCCCTGGGCCAGCTTCTCCACCAGCAGGCGGTACTTGGGCAACAGGCCCGCGTGGTGCATGCCGATGCCGTGGCGCAGATAGCGCTGGAAGTCCTTGCCGTACGGCGTGTCGAAGGGCGCGTCCATCAGCGCGAGGCGGATGGCCTCCTTCTCCTCCTTGGTGGAGAAGTCCACGCTCATGAGGTTCTGCGCCTGCTCGGCGGCGGCGCGCTGCGTGAAGTTCACCAGGTAGATGGGGTACTTCTTGCGCGCGATGAGGTCCTCAATCGTCTCGTGCAGCGCGGACTCGCGGTAGTCGAAGTCCAGCGGCACCGGGCGCTGGGTGCTGCGCACGGTGGCGACCTCCCGGCCGGTGAGCTTCTGGAGGCTCTCTTCGATGATGTGCGTGGGCCCCAGCGTGGCCGACATCAGGAGGAACGTCGCCTGGGGCAGCGCGATGAGCGGAATCTGCCACGCCACGCCACGGTCCCTGTCCGAGTAGTAGTGGAACTCGTCCATCACCACGTAGTCCACCCGGGCGCCCGCGTCGCGCAGCGCCAGGTTGGAGAGGATTTCGGCGGTGCAGCAGATGATGGGCGCGTCGCGGTTGATGCTCGCGTCGCCGGTGAGCATGCCCACGTTCTCCGCGCCGAAGGCATCACAGAGCGCGAAGAACTTCTCGTTCACCAGCGCCTTGATGGGGCAGGTGTAGAAGGAGACCTTGCCCTCGGCCATGGCCTTGAAGTGGAGGGCGGTGGCCACCAGGGACTTGCCGGAGCCGGTGGGTGTCTTGAGGAACAGGTGCTTGCCCGCCAGCAGCTCCAGGATGGCTTCCTCCTGGGCCGGGTAGAGGCTGAGGCCGTTCGTGGAGACGTAGCCGACGAAGCGGTCCAGGATGCTGTCAGCGTCGAGCGGGGGCTCGCCCTTCTTGGGAAGCAGGGCAGCGAGCGGCGCTTGGGACTCAGGGGTGTCCATCACCCGGCGGACTCTAGAGCAGCCACCGTTTCGAGTCCGCTGGGAAATCAGACACCCGTGTCCCACGAACGGTCCTGACCCGGACGCGGGCGCCGGGATTCGGTCCACCCCGCGTCATTGTCCACGCACGCCGGAACGATGTGGCTCGCAGGGCCCGTGCCTACCGTTGCGCGACCTTTCGACCAACAAAGGGGCAGCCTGATGTTCCATCCGTGGCGTCTTGCCTTTCTCGCTGCCTGGGCCTCGTTATCGGTCGCCCAGGCACAACCCGCCTCCGTGGGACAATGGACCGCCGTCCAGAAATGGCCGTACTCGGCGGTCCACACCCACCTGCTGCCCACGGGCAAGGTGATGTTCTTCTCCGAATTCGGAGACGGCGACACCCCCACGCTCTGGGACCCGCAGACCAACGTCCTCACCACGCTGCCCAAGGCGGGCTTCAACATCTTCTGCGCGGGCCACGCCTTCATGCCGGACGGTCGGCTGTTCGTGGCGGGTGGCCACATCGACAATGACTCCGGCCTGCCCTACGCCGCCACCTTCGACCCCTTCAAGCTCACCTGGACGCGGTTGCCGAACATGAACGCCGGCCGCTGGTACCCCACCGTCACCACGCTCGCCAACGGGGACATGCTGGTGATTGGCGGCGCGAAGGAGGACAGGACCAAGAACCTGATTCCTCAAGTCTGGCAGACGTCGAAGAACTCCTGGCGCAACCTGACGGGCGCGAGCCTGGACCTCATGTACTACCCGTGGATGTTCGTGACGAACACGGGAAAGACGCTCATGGCGGGGTACTGGAAGCCCGCGCGGTACCTCGACACGGATGGCACCGGCTCCTGGACCTCCGGGCCTCGCACCAGCTACGCCCACAGCCGCAACGCGGGCAGCGCGGTGATGTATGACGACGGCAAGGTGCTGGTCACCGGTGGCGACAATCCCCCCACCAACAACGTCGAGATTCTGGACCTCAACGCCACGAAGCCCGCCTGGCGCACGGTGCCGCCCATGCGCTACGTGCGCCGCCAGCACAACAGCACCATGCTCCCGGACGGCACGGTGCTCATCACCGGCGGCCACAGTGGCCCCGGCACCGACAACCCCAAGTACCCCCGCCTGGAGACGGAGCTGTGGAACCCCGTCACCGAGCAGTGGTCGGTGCTCGCGCCCGCGTCGGCCTATCGCGGCTACCACTCCACCACCCTGCTGTTGCCGGACGGGCGCGTGCTGTCCGCGGGCAGCCGCAACGTCAAGACGATGCAGGTCTTCTCCCCGCCATACCTCTTCAATGGCCCGCGCCCCACCATCGCCTCCGCGCCCGCGTCCATCGCCTACGGAGAGACCTTCCGCGTCAACACCCCCGAGGCGGCCAGCATCACCATGGCGTCGTGGGTTCGCCTGGGCTCCGTCACCCACGCCTTCGACGAAAACCAGCGCTTCATGAAGCTGCGCTTCACCGCCAGCGGAGGGGGGCTCAACGTCGTCGCGCCGCCCAATCCGAACGTGGCGCCGCCCGGGCACTACATGCTGTTCCTGCTCAACTCGAAGAAGGTGCCGTCGGTCGCGAAGATCATCCGCATCGGCGGAGGAGGCACGACGCCGCCCCCCACCGACCCTCCTCCCAACACCGGCTACACCGCGGTGGCCTTCGGCTCCGAGTGGAAGTACGACGACCGCAACGTCGACCCGGGCTCCGCGTGGACGTCTTCTGGCTTCAGCGACGCGACCTGGAAGAAGGGACCGGCCCAGCTCGGCTATGGCGAGACGGACGAGGAGACGGCGCTGACGAAGACGACGCCGGCGCAGCCCACCGTCTACTTCCGCCGCAAGTTCACCGTCCACGGCATGGTGGAGCAGGCCACGCTCCAGGTGATTCACGACGACGGCGTGGCGGTGTTCCTCAATGGCACCCAGGTGTTCTCCAAGTACGTCGGCTCCACCGCGCACTCGGCCTATGCCTCCGGCACCGCCTCCGACAACAGCCTGAGCGAGACGACCATCCCCGGCTCTCGCTTCTTGATGGGAGAGAACACGCTGGCCGTCATGGTGAAGCAGGCGAACGCCACCTCCAGTGATTTGTCCTTCGACCTGGAGCTGAAGGTGGCCACCGACGGCATGC
This sequence comes from Myxococcus sp. CA033, assembly GCF_013336625.1. Classification (NCBI taxonomy): domain Bacteria; kingdom Pseudomonadati; phylum Myxococcota; class Myxococcia; order Myxococcales; family Myxococcaceae; genus Myxococcus; species Myxococcus sp. CA033. The sequence goes on from NZ_JABUMU010000028.1 coordinate 78,659, forward strand.
AGCACGATGCCCTCATCATGGAGAGCCCCAACGGCGGCGAGACGCTGCGCCCGGGCAACGTCCAGATGCTCCAGTGGATGACCCACGGCGCGGGTGTCGACAACGTGAGGGTGCAGTTCTCGCCCGACGACGGGGCCAACTGGACCACGGTCGACCAGGGTATCCCGAACATCGGTTTCTATGAGTGGGCGGTGCCGGGCACCGAGACGGCCAAGGGCGTGCTGCGAATCTCGGACGCCTCGCGGCCGGACATCGATGATCGCACGGACCTGCCCTTCACCATCTCCCGGACGCCCCAGTTCCAGGCCATCGCCTTCGGCGAGTACTGGAATTTCGATGACCGCAACGTGAACCCGGGCACGCAGTGGACGTCGCTCAACTTCGACGACGGCGCGTGGCGCTCGGGCCCCGCGAAGCTCGGCTACGGCGACGGGGACGAGCACACCGTGATCACCAAGACGACGCCCCTCCAACCGAGCGTCTACTTCCGCAAGAAGCTCACGCTCGGCGAGGCCATCCGCACCGCCAACCTCCGCGTCCTGCATGACGACGGCGTGGCCATCTGGGTGAACGGGAAGCTCGTCTACTCGCGGTACGCCGACAACGGCCTCGGCCATGGCACCTTCGCCAGCGGCGTGTTGAAGGACGCCGTCATCAGCACGGCCAGCTTCGACGGTTCGGCCTTCGTCGTGGGGGAGAACATCATCGCGGTGATGGTGAAGCAGGCCAACGCGGAGTCGAGCGACGTGGCGTTCGACCTCGAGCTGAACCTCGAAGCGAAGTAGCCACCTGGCGGCCCCGGATGTGACTCAGAGCACCTTCACCGCTTTGACCATGTCCGGGGCCAGCTCCTCGTGGGGGAGGATGGAGAACCCCAGTCGCTTGCTGACGTTCTGCATGGCGCGGTTGCCCGCGAGGATGTCCGCGACGATGCGCTGCATGCCCCACGCGCGGCCCACCTCCACCAGTCGCCGCAGCATCTCCGAGCCCAGGCCCTGGTGCTGCACCTCATCGCTGATGAGGATGGCGAACTCCGCGTCCCGAGTCCCCCGCAGCCGCGTCAGCCGCCCCACCCCCAGAATCTCTCCGCTGCGCCGCTCGGCCACCAGCGCCATCTCCCGCGCGTAGTCGTTGAAGCAGATGCGCGCCAGCCGCTCGTGCGCCACGCGCGTGCTCAACTGCATCAGCCCCGCGTAGCGCAGGAACACCGTCTGCTCGGAGAGCGTCCGGTGGAAGCGCTCCATCTTCGGCTCGTCCTCCGGACGGATGGGCCGCAGCAGCAGCTCCTCGCCGCTCTTCATCTTGAACGGAGACACGTACTGCTGCGGATAGGGCTCGATGGCGAGCCTGGGCAGCTCCGCCTCCGTCACGTCGGGCGGGTGCAGCACCACGCGCGCGTCCAGCGCGAGCAGTCGCTCCGGTGAGGCCAGCAGGGGGTTGATGTCCACCTCCTTCACCAGGCGCTGCTCGACGACGAGCTGACCGAAGCGCACGAGCAGCCGCTCCAGCGCCGGCAGGTCCACCGGCTTCGCCCCGCGCACCCCGCGCAGCGCCTGGAGGATGCGCGTCTGCTCCATCATCCGCCGCGCGAGCGTCGTGTTCAGCGGAGGCAGCCCCAGCGCCCGGTCCTTGAACACCTCCACCAGCGTCCCGCCCGCGCCGAAGAGCAACACCGGACCGAACTGCGGGTCCAGGCTGCTGCCCACGATGAGCTCGTAGCCACCCAGCTTCACCATGGGCTGGACGGTGACGCCGTCGAAGGCCTCCCCCTTCCCCAGTTCCACCAGTCGCTCGCGGATGCCTCGGAACGCGGCGCGCACCGCCTCCGCGTCCGGAAGGTCGAGCCGCACGCCGCCCACGTCCGTCTTGTGCGTCACCGTGAAGGAGTGGAGCTTGAGGACCACGGGATATCCGAGCGCCTGCGCCTGGGCCACCGCGCCCTCCTCCGTGGTGGCGAGCCGCGTCTCCACGGTGGGGATGCCATAGGCGGCCAACAACTGCTTGGACTCGTGCTCCGTCAGGAGCGTGCGTCCTTGCGCTCGCGCGGCATCCACCAGTCGCCGCGCCGCGTCCCTCCCGCCCGTGGGCTCCTCGGCCAGCGTCGGCGTCTCGTACAGGCCCGCGAGGTTGTACGAGTAGCGCCACATGTAATTGAAGATGCGCGCGGCCGTGTCGGGATAGCCGAAGGTCGGAATGCCCGCGTCGTTGAGGATGCGTTCGCCCGCGACGACCTCCGAGCCGCCCATCCAGCTCGCCAGCACCGGCTTGCCGGAGAGCTTCGCGTAGGGCTTGAGCCGGTCCGCCGTCTGCGTGGGCTCCGTCATGTCCTGCGGCGTGAGGATGACCAACAGCCCGTCACTGTTCGGGTCCTTCCCCGCGACCTCCAGGGCCTTCGCGTAACGCTCCGGGTCCGCGTCGCCGAGCACGTCCACCGGATTGCCATGGCTCCACTGGGGCGGCAGAAAGCCGTCCAGCGCCTTCCGCGTCTCGTCGCCGAGCACCGCCAGCTCGCCGCCCCCCGACACCAGCGCGTCCGTGGCGAGCACGCCAGGCCCGCCCGCGTTGGTGAGGACGGTGAGGCGACGACCCGCCGGGCGCGGCTGCTTCGCCAGCGTCTCCGCCATGTAGAAGAGGTCGGAGATGGACTCCACGCGCAGCACACCGGTGCGACGGAACGCGGCGGTGAGCACCTCGTCGCTGCCCGTCAGAGTCCCCGTGTGGGACGCGGCGGCCTGTGCGGCCTGCGCGGTGCGCCCCGCCTTGATGACGATGATGGGCTTGGTGAGCGCCACCTCGCGCGCGGCGGAGAGGAAGGCTCGCGCATCCCCGATGGACTCCATGTAGATGAGGATGGAGCGCGTCATCGGGTCATCGGCCAGGTAGTCGATGAGGTCGCCCCAGCCGACGTCCAGCATGGATCCCACGGAGACGAAGGCGCTGAAACCCACCGACTCGCGCAGGCTCCAGTCGAGGATGGCGGTGAGAAGCGCGCCACTCTGGCTGATGAAGGCCACGTTGCCCGGGCGCGCCATCGACCCGGCGAATGTCGCGTTGAAGCCCGTGGGCGGACGCATCACGCCCAGACAGTTGGGGCCGATGATGCGCATCCGCGCCGCCTGGGCAATCTGGAGGATTTCCCGCTCCAGCCGCGCGCCCGCCTCGCCCGTCTCCTTGAAGCCGGCGGAGATGATGATGGCGCCCTGGACGCCCAGCTCCGCGCACTCGCGGATGACATCGGGCACGGCGGGCGCGGGCGTGACGACGACGGCCAGGTCCACCGGCTCCGGCAACGCGCGCAGCGACGGCCACGCGCGAATGCCCAGCACGTTGGGGCGCTTCGGATTGATGGGATAGACGGTGCCGCCGAAGGGATTGCTGATGAGATTCCAGAGGACGGTGCGCCCCACGCTGCCCGGACGCTCACTGGCACCCACCACCGCCACGCTGCGCGGCTTGAAGATGACATCCAACGGCTGCCGCGTGCCCTGCTGGTGCAGCACGTTGTAGGAAGGGTCCGACTTCCGGGGGCCAGTCGCGCGCTCGTCCATGAGGGCATCGTGTTTGAAGCGGTGCGGGCGCGCACGCAAGCGCTTCACTCGTCAACCGTGCGGCAGCCGTCATCCGCCCGGCTCTATCGCTCAGTCGAGACCGCTCTTCCCCTCGGCCCAGTACGCCTTCACCTTCTGCCCCGCGTGCGCGACACCGCTCGAACGGAGCCGGGCCCTCACGGCCTGGATGGCGTGCGCCCGCCCCGTCAGGACCAGGTGCGCGCCACGCCGTCGCTCCAGCGCCGCCCGCAGCCGGGCTTCCACGTCCGCGAGATGCGCTTCGTCCGACCGCTTCTCCACCACCGAGGCGCCCGCGAGGCCCAGCTCCCCCAGCACCCCCTCCGACTCTCCTCGCGAGGAGACCTCGAACACGTGCTCGACGTCCGCCGAGCCCGCCTTCAGGTACTTCAGCGTGTGCGCGACGGCGAACGACGTCTCGTCCCCGAAGAGGACCACGGGCCCGGGGAGCGACTTGAGCGCGAGGGAGCCTCTCGGCCCGAAGAACTGGCAGCGGTCTCCCACCTTGAGGTCGCGGCCCCATCGCGCGCCGGGGCTGTCGCCGTGCATGTAGACGAGGAAGCGCGTGGACCCCAGCGTCGAGTCCCAGCCCAGCGGCGTGTACGTCCGCATGCCCACGTCGGGAAGGAAGACCTGCACCTTGTCCCCCGGGCTCCATTCGACGTCACGCAGCCCCTCGCCCACCCACTCCATCCAGCGGAAGTGCGGCGACACGTCCCGCACCTGTCCCACTCGCGCTTCCTTGAACAGGAACCGCCCCAGCAGCCCGCCGATGATTGCCTGCCCCGACGCCATGCTTCTCGCTCCACGTTCGGTGACACCCGTCACGCTTGATTGACGGGCGCCATTCTCGCGCCATCCCAGCCCACCGGGATGAACAGAGATGACGCGCTCATGAAGAAGTGTGAAGCCACACAGGGACAGGCCCACCGCGCGCTACGCCGCGGACGCGCGAGCCTGCGCCACCGCGGGCTTGAGGACCTCTCGTGCCCACTGAGCCAGCGTCGTGGACGTGGTGGTCTCCGCGGACCGGGGCTCGGCCGCGTCCATCCGTCCTTCGGGGATGGCCTCGTACATCTGCACGAAGAGGTCGACCATGAACGCGGGCAGGCCCATGCCCAGCATCGCCTTGCGAGCGTCGTCGAAGGAGACCTGCACGTAGCGCACGGGCTGACCGAGCTCTCGCGAGAGGATGCCCACCACCTCCGTGTACGTGAGGTCCTGGGGCCCGTGAACGCCGATGTACCGGTGCCCCTTCCAGCCCGCGTCGAGCAGCACGTCCGCCGCCTTGTGCGCGATGTCCACCGTCGCGACGAAGGGGGCGCGGCGCTCGGGAGAGGTCGTCAGGAAGAGCGTGCTCGCGTTCACGAGCGACGGCAGGTCGCGCAGCAGGTTCTCCATGAAGTAGCCCGGACGGAGGATGGTGACGTCGGCGACGGCGGCCTTGAAGGCCTCCTCCACCGCGAGGAGCACGCCCACCGGCCCCGTCCCTGGACCCGACTGCGCGCCGACGCTGGACAGCACCACCACGCGCTTCACGCCATGCTGCTTCGCCTTCTGCGCCGCCAGTCGCCCCATGGCCTGGGTCCATTCGACGAAGTCCGGGCGCATGGCGGGCGGCGTCAGCCAGAAGACCGCCGAGGCTCCGGCGAAGGCCTTGTCCAACACGGCCGCGTCGTCCGAGGACCCCTCCACCACCTTCGCGCCACGCTTCACCAGGTCCGCCACCTTCTCCGCGCTCCGGCTGATGAGGGTGAGGGACTGCCCCGCATCCAGCAGCCGCAGGGCGAGGTTCCGGCCAATGTTTCCATTCGGGGTGTTGATGACGACGCTCATGGACGCCTCCGGTGACTTCGAGATGGCTCCAGAGTGTTCCCACCCCCATCATGAGACCATCGCATGTTATTCATTGGCACATGAGCAAGTCGCATGTTGCCCGGGGAAAGAGCCGCGTCCCCACCCGACGCAAACCTCGCGCCGCCCCCGCGCCGAGCCAGCCGTCGAACACGGGACTGGACCTGTCCGGCGTCAACCTCAACCTCGTCGTGGCGCTGGATGCGCTGCTCACGGAAGGCAACGTCACCCGGGCGGCCGCGCGCGTGGGCATCACCCAGTCCGCCATGAGCCACGCCCTGCGGCAGCTCCGGGAGCAGTTCGGAGACGCCCTCCTCATCCGGGGCCGGGGAGGGATGATTCGGACCCCGCGCGCCGAACAGCTCGCCGCCCCACTCCACCGGGGACTGCTGGAGGTCCAACGAGCGCTGCGCAACGAGTCCGTCTTCGAGGCCCGCACCTCGGCGCGGCGCTTCACCATCGCCTCGGGTGACTACTTCGCCGCCGCCCTGCTGCCCCCGCTGCTGGAGATGTTCGACGACGAGGCCCCCCGGGTGGACCTCACCATCCGCCCCCTCGTCGTCTCCCAGGTGGAGGCCCAGTTGGAGAGCGGCGAGGTGGACCTGGTCATCGGCGCCTACCCGGACCCCGCCCCCGCGCTGCGCCAGCAGAAGCTCTTTACCGAGGACTTCGTGTGCGTCGTCCGTCGCGACAACGCCCTGGTGAAGGAGGAGCTGGACCTGGAGACGTACCTGCGCCTGCCCCATGTCCTCGTCAGCCCCCGGGGCGAGGGGGCGGGCGCCGTGGACGTCGCGCTGGAGCGCCTGGGCCGCAGTCGACGCATCGGCCTGCGGATTCCCTACTTCCTCACCGCCGCCATCTCCATGGTCCGCTCCAACCACGTCCTCACCGCCCCCCGCCGACTGGCCGAGCTCTTCCTCGACCTCTGCCCCCTGCGCATCCTTCCTCCGCCCGTCTCCCTGAGACCGTTCGACGTCCTCCAGGTCTGGCATGAGCGTTTCGACGATGAACCGGCCCACCGGTGGCTGCGCGGCATGGTCTCCCGCGCCGCCGCCGCACCGCGTGATGAGCGCTAACCCCATGGGAATCCAGCACTTTTCAGGACGGAGCAGGCCGGCTGTCGCTCGCCGACAGGGACACTGAACGTCAATTCACCTGTGGGCGAGCATCCGACGGGCCGACCGGTGTAGGGTGCGACCCTATGACTTCTTCCGAGAAGCTGATTTTCACGCAAACCGTGGAAGCGCTCTTCGTGCGCGCCCTCGAGAACCGCCTCACGCCAGCGTGTCGGGAGCACCTGCGCCGTGCGGGCCTGGACCTCGACCAGAAGCTTGGGCGGACGTATTCGCTGGAGCAGTGGAAGGAGTTCCTCCGCATCGCCGCTGGGCACGTCTACGGCGGAGTTCCCGCTGAAGCCGCGTACTACTCGCTGGGCGAGCGGTTCATGGACGCCTACTTCGGGACCTTCTTTGGCCGCGCGCTCCTGGGCGTCGTCCGGCTGGCAGGCCCCCGGCGGATGCTGCTGCGCGCGGGGATGGGCTTTCGCGCCGGCAACAACTTCAGTGTGGTCGAAATCGTTGAGCGCAGCCCCACCTTCGTGGAGCTGCGGATGAACGATGTGCTGGCGGACGTCCCCACGTTCTCCGCGGGGCTGCTGGCTCGGGCGGTGGAGCTGTGCGGGGGCTTCCGGGTGGTGGTGCTACCCGAGGAGTTCGACGGGACGTCGGCGACGTTCCACATCCGTTGGGCGGAAGTCACGGCCGAGTCGGCGATGCCGCCCCCGGCGGCCGGTTCCGCGGGCGCGCCTCGGCCCCGAGCCTGAGTGAGTCCCGCGCGCCCCCGGTGCAATCCGCCAGGGTGGCGCGCGGAACGCCATGCTCGCGGGGCTTGCGAGCGGGCGCGCTGACGGCTCCGGGAGCACACGCTCCCGAGTGAAGCCTCGCCGCCCACCCTGTCCCCTTCCCGCTGGCATCACCGCTGCAATCCCTGGGTCCGGTCGCGGAGGACACATGGACAACGACGGCGGTGCGATGGTGAAGCTCGAACGGGGCGCGCTCTGGGGTTGGGGGCTGGTGATTCTGGTCGCGGCGGTACTCGCGGGAGCCGGGGTCTGGCACGGCCTGCTCCATGGCGCGCCCGACACGCCGACCGTCGTCGTCACCCAGGCGCCCGTGGTGCCCTCGGTGGTGGACCGGGCTCCGGATGCGCCCCTGCCGCCCACGGCGGAGGTCGACGCGCTCCTGCGCTCGCGGCTCTCGGGGGCCTCGTCGATGTCGCAGTTCGGCGCCTGGCTGCGGGAGGCGGACCTCCTGCGCCGCTTCGTCGCCGTGGTGTCCAACATGGCCAGCGGAGAGAGTCCTCGGGCCGTGGTCGCCTTCCTGGCGCCGTCCGGGGACTTCCAGGTGAGCAGCACCCGCGAGGGCCGGACGCTCGTCGGAAAGAAGGGCTACACCCGGTACGACACGCTGGGCCGGGTGGTGGGCAGCCTCGACTCCACGGTGCTGGTGGACACCTGGCGCGAGGTGCACCGGCTGGCCGAGCGGCTCCACCAGGAGAGCGCGCCGCCGGGCAGCTCCCTCGAGGCGACGCTCCGACGGGCCTTCGAGCAGGTGCTGGCGGTGCCGGTGCTCGACGGGGACGTGGAGGTGGTGGCGAAGGGCGCACTGTACGTCTACGCGGACCCCGCGCTGGAGGCGCTCACTCCCGCGCAGAAGCACCTGTTGCGGATGGGTCCGACGAACCTGCGCCACATCCAGGGCAAGGTCCGCGAGGTGTCGCAGAAGCTCAACCAGCAGGCCTCGAGGCCCTGAGGCCCCGCCAGCCCCCCGAGTGGGCCTCCGACGCGACGAGCCGGTTCCTGGGGAGGGAGCCCTCTGACGGGCTTCCCCCACCCCCTCGCGACGGGATGTTGGTATCTGCCCTCATGCGCTCCTCCCTCCTGCCAGTCTTGCTGCTGTGCACGGCGCTCACCGGCGTCATCGGCGGCGCCGTGTATTTCATCCAGCGGGACAGGCAGGCGCTGGTGGACCAGTTCGCCCGCGAGCGACAGGCCCAGCTCCGGGAGGCCGCGCGAGGGGTGTCCGAGGCGCTGGAGGACGTGGGCGAGGACCTGCGCTTCACGGGTGAGTTGCTGTCCCAACCGGGCACGGCCGAGGAGCACCGTCGCGAGCTGCGCGCGCTGTTGGAGGCCGTGGGGCAATACAAGGCCATCGTCGTCTTCGGGCCGGATGGGAAGGAGCGGCTGCGGCTTTTGGACAAGCGCACGGGCGCGTCGCTCGCGAAGCAATACCCGGCGGAGGAGCTGGCCCGCACCGCGAGGAGCGTGCTGGAGGGAGCTTCGGGTCACATCGCGTCCTCGCCTCCGCTGTCTGGGGATTCGACGGGGTGGCTGCGGGCCTTCGCCACCTCGCTGCCCGAGGATGCACCCGGGGGCGGAGGCGCGGTGGTGGTGCTGGTGGACGCCGAGCCGCTGTTCGCGCCGCTGAAGCTGCTCACCGCGGAGAGCGACACCCATCTCTTGTTGCTCGGCGCGCATGGAGCGCCCACCGCGCTGAGCGCGCCGACGCTGGCGGCTCGCTATCAGGGGCTCGCCACGGATGTCCGTGGAACTCCGGGGCTCGCGGCGCTGTCACGGCGCATGCTCGCGGGTGAAGCGGGTTCGCTGGTGATTGAGCGGACGGAGGCGGTGGGGTTGGGATTGGGAGACGCGGAGGTGGTGGCGAGCTTCGTGCCGGTGCGAATCAAGAACGGCGCGCTGTGGCCGCTGGCGACGCTGTCCTCCACGCGAGGGCTGCGTTCCCATGAGCGAAGCCTGGTGCTGCGGTTGTCCTTCGCGGCGTTCCTGTTCTCGTCCTTCCTCATCGCGTTCGGTGTGTATGTGGTGCTGGCGCGCAGCCGCGCCGTGGCCCTCCAGGAGAGCCTGCGCCACGCGAGTCGCCTGGCGCACCTGCACGACAAGACGCAGAAGATTCTCGACCACATCCCCACGGGCGTGCTGGCCCTGTCGACGACGGGACGCATCACCTCGGCGAATCGCGCGCTGAGCACGAAGATGCCGCCGGATGTGGTGGGCTCGACGCTGGCGGCGGCGTTCCCGCAGGCCCACGCGCCCGTCATCCAGCGGCTGGAGGAGCTGGTGAACGCGGCGGGCGGCGACAACCGCGTGCGCAGTCTGCACGGCGAGCCGCTGCGGCTCTTCGCGGAGGAAGGACAGTACAACGTCCACGCGGTGCCCTTGGAGCCGCACCAGCCCGACGTCCGCACGCTGTTGGTGCTGGAGGACCTGAGCAACCTGCGCGCGCTGGAAGGACAACTGCTGCGCGCGGAGAAGCTGGCGACAGTGGGCGTGCTGGCGGCGGGAATCGCGCATGAGATTGGCACCCCGCTGGGTGTCATTCGGGGCCGCGCCGAATACGTGCAGGACAAGCTGGGCCCCGAGCACCCGCAGTCCGCGGGGCTGGGGACCATCGTCGAGCAGATAGACAGGGTGAGCCGCACCATCCGGCAGTTGCTGGACTTCTCGCGGCTGCAGCCCGCCGAGTCGCGTGCGGTGACGCTGCCGTCCGTGGTGAAGAGCGTGCAGGAGCTGCTGCGCGTCGAGACGGAGCGGCGGCGCGTGGTGCTGAGCATGGACGTGTCGCAGCCGTTGCCCGCGTTGGCGGCGGACTCGGACCAGCTCCAGCAGGTGCTCGTCAACCTGCTGCTCAACGCGTGTGATGCGTGCGAGCCGGGGGGACGGGTGAGGCTGACGGCGACGCCGGGCGAGGCGGATGCGTCGGGGGCCTGGGGTCGGGTGCGCATCACCGTCGAGGATGACGGCTGCGGCATCGCCGCGAGACATCTGCATCAAGTGTTTGATCCATTCTTCACCACCAAGAAGCGCGGACTGGGCACGGGCCTGGGGCTGACCATGGTGGCGCACATTGTCCGGAACCATGGCGGGCGCATCGAGCTGGACAGCGCACCCGGTCAGGGGACGCGTGTGATGCTGCAATGGCCCGCCGCGGCCCCCGCGCGAGAGGAGCAACATGTCGGTTAGAGCCCGGGTTCTCGTCGTCGATGACCACGTCGAGATGGGACAGATGCTGCGCGAGCCCTTGTCCGATGCGGGTTACGCGGTGGATGTGGCCTCGGGAGGCGCGGATGCCATCGCGCAGCTTCGCGCCGGGGTGTACGACGCCGTCATCTGTGATTTGCGCATGCAGGACGTGGATGGCTTCGACGTGCTGGAGACGGCGCGCAAGCTGGACCCGGACCTGCCGGTGCTGATGATGACGGCGTTCGGCGGCGTGGAGAACGCCGTGGAGGCGATGAAGCGCGGGGCGTGGCACTACTTCGCCAAGCCCTTCCGGCTGGACGAGGTACGGCTTTACGTGGGCCGCGCGCTGGAGGAGCGGCGGGTGCGCTCCGAGCACCGCACACTGAAGCAGCAGGCGGAGGACCGGGGCCGGCTGGGGGCGATGGTGGGGCGCAGCGCGGCGATGCGGGCGCTGTATGCGCTGGTGGAGCGTGTGGCCTGGTCCAGCGCGCCGGTGCTGGTGCGGGGTGAGAGCGGCAGTGGCAAGGAGTTGATTGCCCGGGCCCTGCACTTCGAGGGCACGCGTCGCGCGGGGCCCTTCGTCGCCGTCAATTGCACCGCCCTGCCCCACTCGCTGCTGGAGAGTGAGCTGTTCGGCCATGTGAAGGGGGCGTTCTCCGGAGCGACGAGCGCGAGGCGCGGGCTCTTCGTGGAGGCGGATGGGGGCACGCTGTTCCTGGATGAAATCGGGGACATGGCGCCGGAGCTGCAAGCGCGGCTGTTGCGGGTGCTGGCGGAGGGCGAGGTGCGGGCGGTGGGGGCGGACGGCTCGCGGATGGTGGACGTGCGGGTGGTGGCCGCGACGCACCAGGATTTGGAGGCCCGGGTGAAGGAGGGCCGATTCCGGGCGGACCTGTTCTATCGGCTGAATGTCGTGACGTTGCAGGCGCCGCCGCTACGGGAGCGGCCCGAGGACATTCCCGCGCTGGCCGAGCACTTCCTCGAGCAGGCGCGGGCGAGGAATCCAAGGTCTCCGGTGCAGCGCTTCGCGCAGGAGGCGGTGTCGGCGCTGTGTGCGCAGCGCTGGCCCGGGAATGTGCGAGAGCTTGAGAATCTGGTGGAGCGGCTGGTGGTGCTCGGTACCCGGGACACGGTGGACCTGGAGCAGCTTCGTCCCCACGTCAGCGAGGGCGGCGCGGAGGAACACCCGTTGTTGGAGGCGCAACGGGAAGTCATTCCCCTGCGCCGGCTGGAAAGCGAGTACATCGCCTGGGCCGTCGCGCGGTGCGGCGGGAACAAGACGCGAGCGGCGGAGCTGCTCGGGATTGATGTCTCCACCATCCACCGTCGGGAGCGGTCGGAAGGCAAATAGCCAGAGGTACCATGACCGAGCCCTCAGACACGGACCTGCTCCCCCTGGCCCTGGAGCCTGTCTATTTCGAGCTCGACTCGACGACGCTGCGTCCCGAGTTCCGTGACACGTTGACGCAGCTGGCGGACGCGCTGCGCAAGCGGCCCCAGGCACGGGTGAACATCACCGGGCACACCTGTGAGCTGGGGACGACGGAGTACAATCTGGCCCTGGGCCAGCGCCGTGCTTCCGTGGTCCGTGATTACCTGCGGCGACTGGGTGTGGAGCCTGCGCGGTTGTCGACGCTGTCATTTGGAGAGGACCGGCCGCTGTCGACGACGGAGCCGGAGAAGAACCGGCGCGCGGAGCTGATGGTTTCGACGGAGTGGATGAACTGAGCTGGGGGCTTGGGCGGGTTTGTCGCCCATATCCAGGCAGGGTCGCCTTGCCCCGCGATTTTCCTGGGGACTTTGGACCTCCGCCATCCCGCCCCGTACCGCTCCGTCCCGCCAGATTCCCCCCAGGGAGGGGCTCTATGGGGGAAATGAGCATGTCCCCTTCTTGCGCTCGAACCGGCCCGCGTTGTGGAGCCGAGTAGCGGGCGACTCGGGTCCCCCACTCTTCTACGCTTGGGGCTGAACCGGCTTCAACAACCCCGCTCGGTCTAGCAGCTCACGCACGCGCCTCGACAGCGCAACATGTTCCGGGTTCGTCACGGTGAATCGCTCGGGAGTCAGGATGATGAGCGTGCCTCGGTCCCCCACCGGCTCGATGCGCACTGGAGCAGGAAGCGGAGGCACCGTGCCCCGGTGACGTGCAAGGTACGTCGCCCAGCCAAGCCACACGTCAGTCTTGCCGTCCTTGTCGTCAAGATCCCGATGCGTGCGGGACATGGCGGCGACCCAGTCAGGTTCCCAGGCAAGAGCCATGCTGCGCACTACGCAAGACAAGGCAGGGGCCGTGAATAATCGCTCCGCGTTCGCGCCCTGGCTGGGGAGTGACAAGAAACAGGAGTTAGAGAACGCTTCCGCGTATCCGCCGCAGTGGATGCGCAGGGCTGCACAATCACGGCCGGTTCCGCCATTGTCGAACCAGAAGCTAAAGCCCAAGTCCTCAAAGATGGGCCCCCCTTTCTCCCGGTTGACGCCTCGCCTGAACATCTCAGCGAGCGTAGTCATGTCAGGCGGCATGAGGGGATGCTTGCGCGCGTCCTTGCGCGACTTGGTGGGCATGTACCAGTCGGCCAGGAACGGGTCGCACTTGGCCAAGAGGTTGAGGAAGTCCGCTGTGCGGTGGGCACACTCCTCGGGAGGCTCTTTGCGCGGCCCCCAGTAGGCACCGACAAAGTAGGTGTCGGGATAGGTCTCGGATTCGAGCTTCACGGTCATGAGGTTATCCACTCAGAGAGCTGAGGTGTGGACGATTTCGACCCCTACAACCCGAGCGTTCTTGAAGAGTTCGCGCAAGGCATCGGCAGCCGCTTTCTCCGCGACATGCCACCGGACGGGGATACCCATGCCCCGAACCTTTCTGCTCTGGCGCTCTGCTTGCTCAACGAGCCCCTTTGCTCCGGAGTTCCGAAACCACTCCTTGGGCTCCAGCCCCTCGAAGAACTTCGCATAGCCAGGTCCCTTGGCCTCCAACAGCACGCCGTCCTTGAATCCGTCGAACTTCACGCCGCCGGTCTGCGTGCTCATGCCGCCGACCCAGTAGGCATCATCGGCAGAGTGGCCCGTAACCTGTTCCTGGTAACGACGGGCAGGCGGCTTCATGGACTCATTGACCGGTCCCCACTGGCCAGGCCCTTTCGACGGCGAGGCCCCCTTCGCCCGCTGGAGGATGATCGCCGCTCCAGGCCCACCGCTCAGTACCGCCGCCGCTCGCCCCACCGGCACCGCGACACGACCCATGACGAGCGCGCCTTGGGCAGATAGCGAAAGCACTGGCACCTCGGCCGTAGCAACAGCCGCACCTTGCAGCGTGCGGGTTGCGGCAGACGCTGTGCCCCAGGTGGCGATCAGGTTCGTCACCAGCTTGGAGACGGCCTGCACATGCTCGCCTCGCGGCATGCACTGGAATCGCTCCAGATACTCAGGCGACGAGGCCAGCAGGGCCGCCACGGCGGCAGGCATCTGGTTCAGCGCCGCGAGGTTGTCAGCGGGCGACGTCGAGAAGATCTGCCCCACCGCCACGGAACCTGTCCACGCGGATGAGACAGAGCATTCGTGAGATGACTGCGCGGCCTGCTGTGAGGTGGAGAGCCGCGCGGGGTCGTTTATACAGACAGCGTTCGGCAGCGCCTGAGGTTTGGGAGGGCCGCGTGGAAAGCGCTCGGGGGGTCCACGGACGCGGGTGACGCTCACACGCCACCGTGGTTCGGGGTGACGCGCGGGACTCGAGGTGGACCCGGGGCCGCCAGGGCATCCGCGGCCCCATGTTCCCGGTGATCTCCCATGTCCATTGGAGTTGCGCGGATCGCCCGGCTTTTCGGGCTTGAATCCGAGTACTCGAACGCGGGCAAGGAACCCGTTAGGGTGCGCCGCCATGCGATGCGACCACTGTTCCCGGTCCGAGACGACGGTCTTTGTTGAGCTGCACCACAACGTGGGCATGTTGTTCGCGCGTCGCTCCCATACGACGGCCGCCGACCTGTGCCGGGCGTGTCTGGGCAAGGCGTTCTGGCACCACACGCTGCGCAACGTCACCCTGGGCTGGTGGGGCACGATTTCCTTCTTCGTGACCTGGTACTACCTGCTGTCCAACATCGTCACCTACGTGCAGGCCCGCGCGGAGATGGGCCGCTCGCGCCGGCGCGCGGCGCCCGTCGTCAAGGAAGCCCGAGGCGCGGACGCGCTGCGAATCCTCCAGCCCTTCGAGCACAACATCCGCATGCAACTGCGCATGGGAGATGACCCCTCCGCCATCGCGCGCGACATGGCGCGACTGCATGGCGTGGAGGCCTCCGCCGCCCAGGCCTACGTGGAGCAGCTCCGCGCCGCCGCTTGAGGCACTGAGCCGCCAAGGGCGGCTCCGCACGCTCTTGAATCAAGACCAGCCCCCCTGTTGGCACAATCACTGCCTCGGAGGGGCACGGCTGTCGGGTTCCAAACAGACGCCATGGGAATGCCCAGGGCCCGGACGTGCCACTCATTAAGATGCAAACCGATTGCATGACGGCGGTCGGAACGGCATGCAAGGGCAGGCTGCTTTGCATGAAGTCGATTCAGGCTCGAGGCGGCCCGCGTTTCCGACAAGGCCTCTTCGAGCCCGAGAGGACTCGTATGCATCAATCAAACAGGCCTTCGATGAACAGGCGGAGCTTTCTTCGCGCGGGCGCGGTGTTGGGCATGGGCGCCAGCGGGATTCTCCCCGTGCGGCCGTCCAATGCATGGGCCGCCGAGGGGAGTGACCTCCCGGCCCCAACCGGGCCCTACGGCGTCCCCCCCTCGCCCGGACGCGGCTATCAGACGCGCCCACGGATTGATCTCAATCCGTTCAACACCGTGTACGAACCTCCAGGCATCATCCAGGGCGGTCCTCCGGCGATCCCAGACTTGATGACCCAGCCGCGGGTTGTCTCGTTGGATGGCGAAACCAAGGCAAGCAACCGGCAGGTGCGTTTTCGCAACACCTACGGTTCATTCATCTGGATTTGCATCGCGTTCCCCGCCGCCGCCAGCTGTGGGGGCTCGCTGGGGGGGCACCTGACACGCGGGTGGTGGGGAATCGGCCTGAATCAGGAGGTCCATGTCCTCACGACGCAGGAGTCGTGGGTCTACTTCATGGCCGAGGCCGATGATGGAGCAGGCTGGGGCGGGGACGCGCTCACCGCTTGTATCCCTGGGGACGGGAGGGCTTTCGACCACTGCAAGGAAATCTGCCTGTTTGGCGACCGAAGGGTCGGGATGAGGGCGAGGACCTTCTCGGCCGACGTTGTCATCACCCTGGGCCGGTGATGGCGCACCACCGGGCATCCCGCGACAGTCCACCCCTGGGCGTCAGGCGCCCTGGGGTGGGCGCAGCGGCGTCTTGAGGAAGCAGACCCTCGGGCGCCCGGACCGCATCCAGGAGCGCGGTCCGTGCCCGCGCGAAATCTCCCAGTTGGAAGAACATGTCACCGATGGCCGTGCGGACCCACGTGGTGGCCTCTTGGTCCAGCCACGGCTCGGGGCTCAGCTGGAACGCGGTCTTGAAGGACCGCAACGCCGCCGCGGGGTCCCCCTCCTCCGCGAGTGCGTCTTCCTCCACGCAGAGCGCCTGGATGCGCTCGTGAATCGAGCAGGGAGATGCGGGCGACGGACTCGCGGTTACATCGCAGTGACATCAACCTCTTCGAATCACGATAGGGAGACGAGGCCAGCCCGAGCGCTGGCCGGGCGCGGCCGGCATCCCGCGCCCTGTATCGACTCATACGAGGGGAACATCATGGGGCGCATCTATACCGGGCTGATCCTGTCCGCACTCTGGGGAGCGGGCTGCGGCGATACGACGGAGCCCGTGACGACGGAGCCCATCGAGCGCCACGTGGACGGCTCACGGCTCAAGGCCCAGGTCATCTCCACGAGCGATGGCCTGCGCTGGTTCCAGCGGGTCTACGACAGCCAGCGACAGGCAACGTGTTTCTGGCAGAAGGCCGCGCCCGATGGTGCCTACTACTGTGTGGACGACGGCGTGGGCCTGGTGTCCCGAGGTGGCTCGCATTTCAGCCACGACGATGAATACACCGACGCCGAGTGCACCGACCCGCTCGCTGACCTCTTCCAGGCGCCGGGTCCGAACACCTTCATCAGGAGGTCAGATGACCCCTGCGAAGGGCTGCAACGCTTCCACTCCGTGGGGGAGCCCTGGACGGGGGCCTACTACCGCCGGAACCAGGCCGGGGATTGCATCCGGGAACCGCTGGGCCACTCCACCCACTACCGGATAGGCCCCGAGCTCGTGACTGGCGACCACTTCGTTCGAGGGACCCTGCGGGAGAAACAGAGTGGCGGGGGCATCAAGGCCTACGTCATCGCGGGCGAGGATGGGTCGGAGACCTTCGAGACGCTCCAGGACACCACCCACGACACAAACTGCGTCGTCAACCGGGCGCGTGACGGGAAGCTTCGATGCCTTCCGAGCAGCGAACCCAGGGGCTGGCTCGCCTCGGTCTCGGTGGACCCGACATGCACCGAGCCCGCGCTCACCACGTTCACCCCCCGCGCCTGCACCCGGCCTCGATTCTCGCTGATGAGCGACGGGGACGATGCGTGCTCTCCGAACTTGAAGGTCATCGCGGTTGGAGAGGAAGTCACCCAGGTCTACGCGCCCGCCAGTGCAGTCGACCCCACGTGCCGGCCACTCACACCTGGGTCACGGGAGGGCCGCTACTACCGGGCGGGCGCGGAGCTTCCCGCCACGAACTGGCCCGAGGCGAAGGAGATCGACCTCAAGGCGCATGGCCGTCTCATCGTGCGCGGCGCGGAGGTGGCAGGGGCGGTGAAGGTTCCCGCCAGGCTCTTCGACACACAGTTGGGGACGGAGTGCTTCTTCAATCCAGACCCCTCGGGCACGGAACGCTGCTTCCCCGCGGGCCACGGCATCGACCTCAAGCTCGGATACTTCGCGGATGCCGCATGCACGACGCGGGTGTCCCCTGTCTTCCCCGCGCCCTGCACTGTCGGCGGGTACGCCGTCTTCGTGGACTTCGCCCAGGGCCCTCGGCTGCGGTACCGCGCCTTCCATCTGGGCCCCCAGCACGAAGGCCCCGTCTATGTCGTCCAGGCGGACGGTGCCCAAGCGGGAAGATGCGCGGAGCTGGAGGGGGCGCCGCCAGCGTCCGTGTATGAGGTTGGGGCGGAAATCGAGGCGACCTCGCTCGTCGAGGGGACTGAATCGATGAATTGAGGGTGCCGGCTTCAGGCTCGGGGGGCCGTTGCCTCCCGCACGGAAGTCAAGAAGAGGCCCCTGTTGGTTGGCCATCACACCCGGCGGGTTGCCATCACCTCTCCTCGGCACGATAAAGGACGGATGCCGGCTCGAGCGCTGGCTGGGCGCGGCCGTCATGCCACGCCCTGTATCGACTCATTCGAGGAGAACATCATGGGGCGCATCTATACCGGGCTGGTCCTGGCCGCACTCTGGGGAGCGGGCTGCGGTGATACGACGGAGCCCGTGGCGACGGAGCCCATCGAGCGCCACGTGGACGGCTCACGGCTCAAGGCCAGGGTCCTCTCCACGAGCGATGGCTTGCGCTGGTTCAAGCAGCTCTATGACAGCCAGTTCCAGACGCCCTGTACCTGGCAGAAAGCGGCGCCCGATGGGGCCTACTACTGCGTAGCCTCCGACACGGGCAACATCACGGTCGCCGAGGACAGCCGCCTCCAGGGCTACACCGACGCCAACTGCTCCATCCCCCTCGCCTACTTCTCCACCCCCCCGGGCCCCAACACCCTCATCTCGAAGACGGATGGCACCTGTGATGGGCTTCAACGCTTCCACACCGTGGGGGAGGCCTGGAGTGAGAGCTACTTCCAGCGGGACTACAACGGAGATTGCGTTCGGGAAGTGAGATACGCCGCCTACCTCTACCGGGTGGGACCCGAGGTGGCCGCCAGCGACTACCTCGTTCGTGGCGTCCTTCAGGAGAAGCAGAGCGGCAGGGGCATCAAGGCCTACACCATCAAGGGCGAGGATGGCTCGGAGAGCTTCCAGTCGCTCCAAGACACCACCCGCGATACGGAATGCACCGTTCGGTTGGCGCGTGACGGGACACTTCGCTGCTTGCCGTCGGGTGAGTCGACAGGCGCGAGCGCCTCCGCCTCGGTAGACCCGGCGTGCACCGAACCTGCATTCGCGACGACCTCCTACCTCTTCTGCACCGCGCCGCGCTTCGCGGTGTATGCCAATCCGGAAGAGACGTGCCCTTCGGGTCTGCATGTCGTGGCTGTCGGCGAGGAAGTCAGCCAGGTCTATGGCTCCCTCGGTGAAAACAACCCCGGGTGCCAGCCTCGGCCGCCTCAGCCACGGTACGTCCGCTACTACCGGGCTGGCGCCGAGCTTCCCGCCAGGAATTGGGTCGAGGCGAAGGAGGTCGACCTCAAGACCCATGGCCGACTCACGGTGCGCGGCGTGGAGCTGGGAGGGGCCGTGAAGATGCCCACCCAGATTGTCGATACGCAATTGGAGACGCGGTGTACGTTCAGGTCGGACCCCGCGGGCACGCTTCGCTGCTATCCAAGCCAACACTTGATCAACCTCGAGCCCGGATATTTCGCGGATGCCGCATGCACGACACCGGTGTCCCATGTCTACCCTGCGTCCTGCACCGTCGGCGCCTACGCCGTCTACATTGACGAATCGCAGGGCTTTCCCGGAAAGAATCGTGCCTTCCATCTAGGTCCCAGACACGAAGGCCCCGCCTACGGCAGAAACCTGGCCGGCCAGTGCTTGACGTGGAGTTTGACTCCTCCGGAGCCCTTGTATGTGGTTGGGGCGGAGCTCGATGTGATGTCACTGGTCCAGGGCACTGATTCGATGGAGTAACAGGCACCTGTGAGAAGCGCGGGCCCCCGGTGCGCTGGAGCGGCTGTCACGAGCGGAGGACGGCCGCATCGCCTATCGGATGAAGCGCCCACTGCCGGACGGCACCACGCATGGGGCTGCCCTCGGTCGCGCGTCACCGCGCAGGACTTGTCCGGGGGGCCCCGCTGCTGAAAAACACCCCGTAAAGTTCCAGGAAAGTCTGGCGGGCCTCATGCGTAGAGCCCCCACACTCTCGACGAAGGTGTTGCGCGAATGCGGTTCGACAGGAAGGTCATCGACGCCTGCCAGGTGATTCCCTCCGTGCCGACCTCCAGAGGAGCGTGGGCCGCACTCACCGCACGATGAGCACCACGGACTGGACGACCCCTCGTCCAGACGTGATGCCCCTCCGCGATTTCGCGGGGGTTCCTTCCCGGTTCGCGCACAACAGGGTGCCTCATTCCAGCCGCGAAGCCGGTTCGCTGGCTGGGTTACTCGGAGTTGTTTCATGAGCTCATGGACATGCAGTTCCAATGACGTTGGCGTTTCTGAATCGGGCCGCCCTGCCCGCCTTCTACGGATGGCCCTGCTCGGCGCCATCTGCTCGGTGATGACAGCCTGTTCGGCGCAGGTCGAAACTTCAGACGACGCCGTTGCTCTCGACACCACGGGCCAGAAGAGCATCGGGCCTACCTTCACCTTCCCGCTGAAGGTCAGCGCCAACCAGCGCTATCTGGTCGACCAGAACAACGTCCCGTTCCTCGTGAACGGATTCAATCCCCAATCCATCGTCACCGGAGTCGACCCCGCAGACTTCAATACCATCTTCGCCACCAAGGCCAGCCAGGGCGTCAACGCCGCGGATGTCTGGTTGATTCAGGACTACTCCAAACCTGACTCCTCCACCTGGGACGGCATCAAGCCCTTCACCGGGACGCTCGCCCAGACTTGCGACTATGGCCCTTGCTGGGACTTGAGCACGCCGAACGAGGCCTACTTCGCCCGGGTCGATGCCCTGGTGGCGGCCGCCAACCAGAACAACATCGTGCTCTTCACGACGCCCATCGACGGTCCCGTCGGCTTCCACGAGACCCTCGTCGCGAATGGAACGACACGGGCGAACCAGTACGGCCAGTATCTCGGCAACCGCTACAAGAACCACCACAACATCGTCTGGTGGATGGGCGGCGACTACTTCGATGTCGACGTCAATGACAAGGCGCGCATGGCCGCGGTGGCGAGCGGAATCAAGAGCACGGACAACGTCAAGCCGAAGCTCTTCGTGCTCCAGCTCGCCCCCATCACCGGGACCAGCTCCCTGGATGGCGACTGGTCGGTGTGGGGAGGCCTTGTCACCCTCAGCGGCGTCTACAACTACAACGCGGCGTACTACAAACAGCACGTCGACTACGGGCGAACCCTGCCGGCGATCATGCCCAGCTTCCTGATGGAGCCCAAGTACGAAGACGAAGGAGTGACTGGGCGAGACACCCGGAAGGTGGCCTGGTGGTCCATCACCTCCGGCTCCGTCGGCACTCTCTACGGGGCGTCCCATGAGTGGCAACTGGGGGCGCCGTTCCCCAACAAGTCCCTGCTCAACAACCCGACGCACCCAGGCGCAATCTTCATGCAGCACTTGCGGACCTTCTTCGATGGTCCCAGTGGGTTCAACTGGTGGGACCTGGTCCCCGACCGAGGGCCTGGTGACCCGGTCAACGGGAGCACCATCGTGACCCAGGGCATGTGCACCAGCGGGAGCAACAGCACCAGCTGCTATGGCAACAACGCCGTCCGGACCAACTACTACGCGACGACCGCGCGGACCTCCAACGGGTCGGCGGTGGTCATCTACATCCCGTCGTCCCGCACCGTCCGCGTGGACATGACGAAGCTGTGCGGCACCTCCACTGTCAAATGGTTCAACCCCACCAACGGTGCGTACACGACCGTCGGCACCAGTTTCGCCAACACCGGGACCCAGGACTTCACCACCCCTCCGTGGACCACGAGCCACCAGTCGAACTGCGACGACGCGGCGCCGCAGTCCACCACCTGCAACGACTGGGTGCTCACCCTCAACACCAATGCCCCATGCAGCGGCGCCGTGGCTCCGACCGCGAGCACCTCGGCGGCCAGCAATGTCGGCGCATCAGGCGCCTCGCTCAACGGCTCGGCCAACCCCCATGGCGCGCAGAGCACGGGCTGGTTCCGGTACAGCTCCACCCACCCCGGCAGCTGCGACGACACCTTTGGAACTCGCGCTCCCGCCACCGGTGGCGTGAGCCTGGGCAGCGGCGGCTCGACGCTCACGTACACCCAGCCAGTGACGGGGCTCGCGGCGAGCACCACGTACTACTTCTGCGCCATCGCCAGCAATCCGGTGGGAGTGACGCCCGCGAGCGCGGTGCTGTCGTTCACCACTTCGGCCACGGGAGCCGCTCCAACCGTCGTCACCTCGGATGCGACCAGCGTCACTTCGAGCAGCACCACGTTGAACGGGGCGGGCACCCCCAATGGTGCCGCGACCACCGGCTGGTTCCGCTACAGCGCGACCCATCCCGGAAGCTGCAACGACACCTTCGGGGCCCGCGCCCCGACCAGCGGCGGCGTCAGCCTTGGCGGCGGAAGCACCTCGGTCAGCTTCAATCAGCCCCTCACCGGCCTGACGGCTGGCACCACGTACTACTTCTGCGCGCTCGCCAGCAGCACCGACGGCACCGGCGTGGGTCAGGTGAACTCGTTCGTGACCAGCTCGAGTTCGTCAATCACCATCGGTGAGACGAACATCCTGTCGGGCACGGACTCGGGCCTCGCGGATCTGCTGGTCGGCAACCAGGTTGCGCTGACACAAACGGCCACGCTCCAGACCTTGAGAATCAACGTCAAGGCCTTGGGGACCTCGACTGGCAACCTGACCCTGGCCGTCTATGACAGCCTCGCTGGTGGCGCGCCCGGCAGCCTCAAGGCGACGACAACGTCGTTCGTCCCCGTGGTCGGGTGGAACACCGTCAACGTCGTCACGCCGGTCTCCCTCCCGGCGGGTACCTATTGGCTCGTGGTGGGGTTGAACAGCGGCAGCACCGTCCTTGCCTATGGCAGCGGGTCAGGGACCGAGCGTTGGGTCAGCAGGACGTACGGCGCGATGCCTGTCACCTTTCCCACCACCGGCGTGACGCAGGGCTCAGGCCACTACTCGTTCAACGCGACGCTCACACCGTAGCGCCGCCGCGTTCTGGACGAGGAGTCATAGCGGCGCCTCCCGTCGAGGAGCGCCCGCTGGATGACCGACCGCGAGCACCCCGCCGTTGATACTTCAGACAGCCCGCGGCCGCGTCCTGGTGAGCGCCAGGACGCGGCGCGGGCCCCTGTACCGCACCGGATTGTTGAGACGCCATGTTGGTCGTAATCAGGCCGCGTGCTTCGCGTCTTGCGCCCCTGGATGGCACTCCACGGCGTCAGTGGTTGGCGCGGACGCGCAACATGGCTGGCCCAGGCTCTGAGGCGTTGGCCGGAGCGACCCAGGCGACAACCACGCGACCCGCGCTCATGAGCGCAAGCAAGGGCTCGCTGCTCCGGTCCGCCGGGACGCCGCTCAGCAGCGTATTCCAGCCAGAACCGTCCCATGCCACGACGCGGAGTTCCGACACCTCCTGCCCCATGGAGTACTGGACCACGGCAACGGCCGGAGCATCATCTTCGGGTGCGAGTGCCAGGGAGACCGACTGTTTACTAAAGCCGAAGCCAAGCACCGATTGAGCGTTCCCCACCTTCGTCCAGGCTGTTCCGTTCCATCGCTGGACATAGAGGCTTGACACATCCCTCCATGCGACCACCGGCGTGCCATCCGCCGCGAACTTCAGATCCGCCGCATACGCTGAACCCGAGGAGGAGCCTGCCTCGACCTGGAGAGAATCGCCGACTGCTGAAATCTGTGTTCCCTCCAGACGCAACACCCGCAGCTCATTCGAACCAGCGTCCTGGTACACCACCCATGGCCGCTGGAGGGAATCGATGGCCAGCGAGAAGATCTCCGCACGGCGCGGTGGAAGTACCTCCGTCCAGGGCCCGCTTCCTCCGACATGGACCGAGGACATGCTCGACGAAGAGGCCGAGTCGAACCAGGTCACGGAAATGCCAGCGCGGCCTCTGGGGCCGATTCCAAAAAGAAAGCGGTTGATCGACGAATAGCCGTTGCCAGTGGATTCATGGATGGGAGTCCACGCAGCCCCGTCTCTTCGGAGCAGATGAAAGTCGGTTCTATCGACTGTCCATGCGAAGTGCGGGACATTGTCTAGCCCCAGCGCGAGCCTCCCGGAGCCGTAGGTATTGGGGGGACCGATGCTGCGCCAGTCACCACCATCCCATTGCGCGACGATGCTCTTGAGGGTCATAGAGGGGCCGACGGAGTTCCACTCTTCGAAGGCCACAACAGGCTTTCCGTTTGGAAGAACCACCAGCGATGGCTGCTCGGTGCTGACAGCGTATCGACCAGGCTCGGAATGCACGGATGCCCCCAACAGCCGCCAGGCAGGAGCGTGCCACGACCAGACGCCAGTGGGGCGAATGAGGTGGTTACCCGCCAGATCCGAGACCTGCTCCGTGACGTCCAGCGTCATGTCCACGGGAAGAGAGAGGGGCTCGTCGCAGGCAACCCTCACGGTCTTCCCGTCCGTGGAGAGTTCTCGCTGAGCGCGTACGGGCGTCGTGCCCGCTCTGAGCTGCACGCTGCTATCCGTGAGACTGGCGACGAGGAGCGGCTCTGAAGCCGTGAAGGAAATAGCCCCAGTCCACTCCTCGGGACTTCCAGGCGTGGGGCTTCGGGAGATGAGTTCCGGCGGCGTGCGGTCCACCACCACCTCGAGGTGCGGACTCACGGCGGTGGTGGAACCACGGTGGACCCGTGCGGTCAACTGGTACTGGCCTTCTGGCACATGAGTGGTGGCCCATGTGTATTGGTAGGGAGCGACGAGCTTCGCGAGGACGTTGCCATCCAGGAGCAACTCCACGCTATCGGGAGTGCCCGCATGAACCGCGACCTGCACCGTCACCGCATCGCGTACATAGGCTGTACCGAGGGGACTGGTGATGACCACGCTCATCCCCGCGTCTTCGCCACAAGCAAGCGCTGCCGCGAGGAGAAGGCTCGTTAGAATCCGCAGCCCGACCCCGCAGGTGAGTCCTGGAACGGCGTGGAGAGGTGTGCGCATTCCGCGCATTGTAGTGCAAGGCTTGTCATTCTTGAAGTGGCGGAAAGGGCATCCCGCGCCGGATCAATCATTGCCGACATCCAATCTCATCCCTAAGAGCCGCAAGGCACGTACGTCCGAGCTCATCCTCGAGGTGCGACGGGATACCCAGCGCTCGAGGCTGAGCGTGCGCGCCTTGGCCACGGGTGGGTCAAGGCGCTGATCGTCCGCCAGCCTGTGCGAGGTTGGCCCCCGCACGAGGGCCAACCCAGGCCGCCGGGTGTTGAGGCGCATCCGGCGCCACGAGGTCCAGGCCCCTGCTACCCACCTGAGGGGAGCGCGGTCTGGGCAGGCATGTGCCCCAAGCGGGCTCAAGCGGCCTGTCCACCGGACGGGTGCATCACTTCGGGCAGGGACTCATCAAGGGCGTGCAGACGCCTCTGAACGCCACCCTCATCATGGGCGGCCGAGCCATCAGCGCGGTCCAGACACTCCTACCTCGTCTCGGTGGTGGGCGAGGGGCGAGGCGCATTGCGCTTTCGTGTGCTCGTGGACGAACGGATTGTGGAGAGTCAATAGGGGGCAGCGCTGCGCCATCCTTGCACCAGATGTACCGTGTTGCCGCTACCAGCGCCATCAACCAACCCGCACTTGCTGTACGTGTTACCATTGCATCGCTGCACCGACTCGACGTTCACACTCGGAGGGACGCATGCAAAGCATCATCAGAGGACTGCTGGTGGGTGTATTCGTAGTGGGGCTCGCGGCGACTGGCTGTGGTGGCACTTCGGCGGACGAGCAGGGAGAGCTGGCCAGTTTCGAAGCGCAAGAGCAAGGCTTGTACCGCTGTCTCCCTGAAGATGGGCCCTGCCCCGCTGCATATACGTGTGTCGGTATTATTTGCCGCAGGACTTGCGCTTCGTATGGCAGTAGCGGTTGCCGCGACCCAGGCGCGATGACGTGCTGCCCCGGCACGTCTGCGAATCCGCCCTACTGCATGGAGTCACCACAGAGTTGCGGACCCGGAGGAGTAGATTCAGTAGGGCCCGGGGGCGAGCCCTAGCGCGGACCGACCTTCCCCGAGATCGCCAAGCTGCGCGACGCACAGCGAGTAGCTCCCGCCCCGAATCCGGTGGTGAGCTGCAGGCTACTTAGCTCGATGCCCGCTCCGGTACTTCGGAGCGGGCTTGGGCGCACGTCAGGCTGCCCTCACCGGGCACTCGCGTCCCGCCGCTTCAAGCCTCCGGGCGGCCACCTCGCGGTAGCACTACTCCTCGATTTCCACCCCCACGGTGCGCCGGCCGAGCCGCTGCGCGGCCACCCTCGAGAGGAAGTAGCGCTCGGCGTCGTTGGACGGCTCAGGGCAGGTCTGGGCAGGCGTGTACCCCAAGCGGGCTGCGCGGCCTGTCCACCGGACGAGTGCATCTCTCGGGCGGCCACGTCAGCGGCATTCCTCGGCCCCCCTGCACCCTCCCTCCCCTCTACTGGGCCCCATCCCTCTGATGTATGAGCGTTGCGCCAGGCGCCATCAACAGCGGCTCCATGCGCAGCACGCGGCCCTTACCGGTGGCCACGGTCGCCGCGACCCGTACGTGGGCGAAGACTCTTCCGTCACCGTATTTCTCTCCGGAGGTGGAGGCGAGCAGGATGGAGTGGGTCTCCGCCACGTTCGTGTCGTCGTTGAAGAGGTCGGCATAGACGTAGTCCGCGCCGTCCTCGCACACCACTTCCTGGCCTGTGCTCGGCGAACGGGCTGGGTCGGCTCACGCCCGAGGGAAAGGAGCTGTGTTTCGAACAGGTGGGCAAGGAGCAGAGCAGGCTCCGCGGTCTGAGGTCCCACGCGGGCACGCTCTACGTGTATGGCAACGGCGGTCTGTTCGCGCTCCAGGGCAAGGCCCTCGTCGCGCGTCACGCCACCCGCTTTCCGGTGTCGGGCGCGTGTGCGGGCCCCGACGGAAGCTCGCCCTCCCCAAGGGGCCCGTGAACTCACGGGCCTTCTTCCGCAACCACCTCTTCGTCGGCGTGGGAGACCACGTCCTCCGACTGGACGATGATTGGAGTAAGCCGGTGGTTGGTCATCCCAGGCCTTTCCGTTTCGGTGAAACAGCCGTCACGGAATTTCCTTCAAGGGGCGAGGACCTGTCCTCGAAAATCCGAGGAGCGCCGTCCCGCGTCGAGGGCAACCCATTGAAATCCCAGGCCGGAGGGATGCGCATGGCGCTTGCTTCCCAGGGCTGTCCTCCGCACTCCGAAAGGACTGGACCCCGATGTCGTCGACCCCGCTGAAGGCTTGTGTATTCACCGCGCTGTTGGGATTGGCTGCCTGCCACTCCGACGGCCAGACGCCCATGGAGGACGAGACTCCGGCTCCCGGGGAACTGGTGGCCTCCAACAAGGAACGGGTGGCGGCGCCTGTCGTCTCCGACACCGACTTCGCCTCGCTCGTCGCGAGCAACACCGACTTCGGCGTGGCCATGTACCGGCAGGTGGACAAGCCCGGAGAGAATGTCGTCCTGTCTCCGCTCAGCCTCACCCGGGCCTTCAGTATGGTGTACGCCGGAGCGCGCGGTGACACCGCGGCGCAGATGGCGCGGGCGCTGGGCTTCACGCTGCCTCAGGAGCGGCTGCATCCCGCGCTCAACCGATTGGACCTGGCGCTCCAGGCCCAGGCCGGCCAGTCGCATGGCGACACCGGTGATGCGCCGACCTTCCGCACGGTGAATGCCCTGTGGAGCCAGCAGGGCTATCCCCTGGAGGCGTCCTACCTGGATGTGCTCGCCGAGCACCATGGCGCCGGTCTGCACGCGGTGGACTTCGCCGCGGACGCGGACGGCGTGCGTCGCTCCATCAACGACTGGGTCTCCGGCAAGACGAACGGGCGCATCCAGGACCTGATTCCCGAGGGCGAGGTGCGTCCGGACACGCGCCTGGTCCTGGCCAATGCCTTGTACTTCAAGGGGAGCTGGCGTGCGCCGTTCATGTCCCAGGGGACCCGCTCGGAGCCCTTCCACGGGCTGGACGGAGCCACGACCCCTGTCCCCACGATGAACACCTCCTGGCTGTTCCCCGTCGCGGAGGGTGATGGTTATGACGCCATCGCGCTTCCGTACGCGGGGCGCGCCTTCCGCATGCTTCTGGTCATTCCCGATGCGAATCGCTTCCAGGACGTGGAGCAGCGCCTGTCCGCCGCCTTCCTCGACACCGTGCGCGCGCAATTGAGGGACCATCGCGTGATGCTGAGCATGCCTCGCTTCGAGGTGAGCCAGTCGCTCTCCGTCGTCGACGCACTGAAGGCGTTGGGCATGGTGGATGCCTTCGGCGCCCGGGCGGACCTGTCTGGAATCACCCGGCAGGAGCGCTTGATGCTCAGCGGCGCGCAACACCAGACCTTCGTGGCCGTGGACGAGCGCGGCACCGAGGCCGCCGCCGCCACCGCCATCGAGGGCGTCCCCGTGTCCCTCCCGCCGGAGTTCCGGGTGGACCGCCCGTTCTTCTTCTTCATCGAAGAGGTGGAGACGAAGAGCGTGCTCTTCCTGGGGCGAATCGTCAGTCCCTGAGGGACGCCGGACGACCCGCCCTGGCGGAGTCCAGCTCGTCGCGCCCTCCGGAGTGGCGAGCCTCTTCTCCAACTCGATGCCACCCGGCTCTCGATGCCACGCACGGGAGGTGTGCCCCCAGACAACAAGGGCACGGAGGAGGAACCCTCCGTGCCCTCGCGCAACCCCGACAACCTCAGTCCAGCGTCAGCCGGAATGCCCCGTATTGGTAGGCATACCAGGGGTCGACCTTGACCACGACATGGTGGCCCCCCGAGAGCTGCGGCGTGAACTCGCCCGCGGAGTTCACGGCCACCGGCTGGCCCATCGGGTCCAACACCTGGAACATCGAGTAGGCGCCCAGGACCTGGACCCGGCGCGGCTGACCTGCCACCAGGTCGGCCGCGAAGACATCCACGTCGTAGAAGGAATCCAACCCGGCCATGAACGACGAGGGGAAGGTGATGACCGTGGCATGGGCCACGTCGTCCCCATGGTCATCCACGGCGGCCACCTCCAGCCGAAGGTCATAGAAGGCCCCGACGAACGCCTGGTTGACGGTGACATAGATGGGCCCCGCCTCGACCGGATCGAAAAAGAACCGGGTCGGACCTCCATGGTGAATCCGACGCGCCGGCCCGTTGGGCGTCTCGAAGGTGAGATCGCACACGGTGCAGTACAAGTTGTAGAGGGTCTGGTCCTGCGCGTGGAAGACGAAGACATCCCGGTCCTGCTCGCGATGCCGCCAGCCCGTCGCGGTCTGCCCCGGCACCAGTACGGTCGCGCCCACTTGCGTGTTCGCGTGGTCGTCAGGCCCCATGTCGGTGGCCTCGATGACGTACGTTCCTGGGTAGCGGATGCCACCGGGATCAAGCTTCACCTCCAGGGTGTACTGCGCGTCCTCCGCGGCCTCATGAATCAGATTCCCGGAGATCGAGGTCTGGAGCGACTGCCCCTGGGCATTCCTGAGCTGAAGGGCCTGGGAACTCCCCGTGCCGCTCGTGCGAAGGAAGCGATAGATGCGCCCCGCCTGGACAGGGAACGCGAACACATCCACGTCCCCGCGCGTCTCCAGGTGGCCGTCGAGCGTCGTGGGGAACGCGATGGCCGTCGCCACACCAGCCGAGTCCCCATGGTCATCCAGCCCCAGGTCCTCAAGGGCGCAGGTGTAGGGGCCGACGAAGTTGTCGTGAAAGAGTTCGACGGAATAGCCACCAGCAGCGGGCGCCTCCACTGAGACACTCGTGCTCCAACCCGACACATGGACCGAGCCCTCCACCGCCACCCCAGCGCCGTCACGGAGCAGGAGGCCAGGGCTCGGTGGCGCACTACAGGTGAAGCGATAGAGATGGTCCTGTACCGCCGAGAAGGTGAAGACATCCCGGTCCTTGGCATTCGACACCCTGCCGGTGAAGGGCGTGGGCGAAGGGGTTAGCGGTGTGGCGAACTCCAGCACGTCCCCATGGTCGTCGGCCTCGAGGAAGTCGAGCTGGAGGGCGTAGGTACCGTTGAGGAGCAAGGGCGCGTACCAGTCCGGGGTGACCTCTACGCTGTAGGTCCCCGGGTGCGTGGCATTGAAGACGGCTGCCTGGACCGTCGCTCCCGTGGCAGTCCCCACCGGCGAGGTGACATTCACCTTGCAGGGGTTCAGCGTCGTCGACTCGCAACGCACGCGATAGACGGCTCCCCGTGGAAGGGACAGCGAGAACACATCCCGGTCGAAGACATACTCAAGGACGCCAGTAGCAGCGGTCGCTGGGTTCCAGGGCGTGGCGGTGGCGGCCAGGTCCCCATGGTCGTCCAAACCCAGCTCGATGATTTCACAGGAGTAGGGACTCACCGTCACCGCGAGCCGGGAGGAGATGCTCAGGTACGTGGGCTCCGTGACCGCCACCTTGAAGTGGATGCCCATTCCAGGCGGCGCCCAGACCCCCTCGGTCTCCGCCCCCTGCATCTGGGCGTCGAAGCGGCGAAGGGTCCACTCCGAGAGCGGGCCGGAGAAGAGGCACTGGAAACGGTAGTAGCGCCCAGCCTGGGCGGTGAAGGAGAAGACGTCGTGGTCCCCGTCGAACTCCAGGGCGCCCACGATGGGGCCGGCATGGGGATCGACGGGGGTGGCCTCCCACGGCACGTCTCCGTAGTCATCCTGGACCAGCGACCCGCGCGAGGTGGAATGGGAGGCCAGGTCGGAGGACTCACCTCCACACGCAGCCAGCAGCAAGATGCAAAGACACGAGAAGAGGCGTCGCGATTGTAGCGGCATGATGGAACTCCGCGAAGAATTTCCGGCCCAGCCACGGATTGTATATCACCAAGCGAGTGATTAGCGTCACATTCCGGGCGCAAATCCTGCCATCAAGACCACGCGAAGGTTCCAGCCCCAATCAACTACCATTCCAAAGGAATCTTCCAAGCAACAAGCATTGTCGCACTTCTGTCCGACGAGCCTACCCGGACCGAGCCAGCGCTCTGCATCTCATCATGGCCGTTGCCATTGAAGTTACTGGCGTCTGAAATGATCGTCGCTCTCTCGACAGGGCCTGCTGACTTCAATCCAAGACACCACTGAATGATGCCTCCGAGGAGCCTTCCTCCCCGCCCCTCTCCGGACCACGTGCACACGATTCGGGACCTGGCGCAAAGACGCGCGGCAGCACCAACGTGCCCCAGACGGCGTCTCGAGGCCACGGCGGGGGGCCACCTTTCCGGCAGCCTGGATACAGATACAGTGGTACTACGACAGTCAAAGGAACACGAAATTCGTGTAAATATTGATAGGCCCGGATACCATGGAGGTGAACCAAGGAGGGTTCTCCATCATGCGTCTCTCCCGCCGGGCACTGCCCGGACTTCCCATGTTCGCGGTGGTCTCACTGCTCCTCCAGGTCTGGGGCGCCTCCGAGGCCGTCGCCGCCGAGCGGCGCTTCCTCGTCGACTTCGGTGACGGGCCCACCGCCACGCCGGGGTGGAACAATCTCCACTTCGGCTCCACGGGCTCATCGCTGAGCAACCTGGTGGACGCCACGGGCGTGGGCTCGGGGTTGTCGCTCCAGATAACGGACGGGTTCTGGCAGGGCTGGACGGGCGCCTACAACGGCGGGGGCACCACCGCGAGCACCGTCTATCCCGCGTCGGCCACGCGGGACACGTTCTTCATTGGCACCAACGAGGGGACGGACTCGCAGGCGCAGGTCCGCCTCTCCGGGCTGGCCATCAATGGCACCTACTCGCTGCGCTTCTATGCGTCGCGGATGGCGGGTGACTCGGCGGACAGGACGACGCGCTACACGGTGGGCACGCAGGCGGTGGAGCTGCAGGCGACCAACAACATCGACGGCGTGGTGGAGTTGACGAACCTGGTGCCCTCCAACGGGGCTTTGGACATCACCGTGACGATGAAGCCCGGCGCTATCTTCGGCTACCTGGGCGTGCTCGAGGTCATCGAGCAGGACGGCGGCGTGGTGGTGAATCAGCCCCCCGTGGTGAACGCCGGGGCCGACCGCACCGTGCCGCTGCCCACCAACACGGTGGCGCTCCAGCAGTCCTTCTCCGACCCGGAGGGACAGAGCATGACCTTCGTGTGGTCCCAGGTCTCGGGTCCCACCACGGCGCGGCTCTACCAGAACCCCTGGACCCCGCTCGTCGCGAGCAACCTGGCGCAGGGCACCTACGTCTTCCGCCTCACGGTGACGGATGCCCAGGGCGCGAGCGCGTCCGATGACGCGAGCGTGTCCGTGGTGCCGAGTACGGGAAGCGGCACGCCCTTCCTGCGCACGCTCACCGAGAAGTCCGTCACGGCGGGCGGCAAGCTCATCCACTACTACGAGTCGCTGCCTCGCGGGTACAACACGGACCCGAACCGCAAGTGGCCGGTCATCGTCTTTCACCACGGGGTCGGCGAGAAGGGCAGCACCCCGGAGTCGCTGCCGAGCGTGCTCGGCAACATGACGCTCGTCCGGGACAACCTGCCGTTGGAGTTCGCCATCAACGGAGTGACCGAGTCGTTCATCGTCATGATTCCGCAGCTCCACGGAAACTACGGCGACTGGCAGGACTTCTTCACCCAGGCGATGATCGACTCGGCCAAGGCGAATCTCCGCGCCGACGCGGACCGCGTGTACCTGATGGGCTTCTCGCTGGGCGCGTTCCACACCTGGAGCTTCCCGCAGCGCTCGGACGCGCACGCCCGCCAGATTGCCGCCATCGTCCCCTTCTCGGGCGGGCGCGTCTACAGCGTGAACGGCGTGTCACAGGTCTGCCGGCTGGCCACCGAGGACGTGCCCGTGTGGGCCTTCCACGCGGCGGATGACGGCACGGTGCACGTGAGTTCGACGGACGCCGCGGTGAACGGCCTCAACGCCTGCGCCCCCGCGCCGGACCCTGCGCCGCGCTACACGCGCCCCACGACGGGGGACCATTGGATCATCGGCTCGGGCGCTTCCCCCACGCAGCCGGTGGCCAGCAACATCTACCACTGGATGCTCTCCCACCGGCGCGCCAGCACGCCGCCCCCGCCCGTCACCCAGCGCACCCTCACGCCGAGGGTGACCACGGTGCCCAAGCTCTGGAACGGTCAGATGGGGTACTACGAGTCGTTGCCGCGTGGGTATGACGCCGACCCGCTCCGTCGGTGGCCGCTGCTCATCTTCCTCCACGGCATCGGGGAGCGTGGCAATGGCACGACGGAGCTGTCCAGGACGCTGGCCAATGGCGTGCCCGCGCAGATCAACGCGGGGCAACCGCTGGAGTTCACAGTCAACGGGGTGACGGAGTCCTTCGTGGTGCTCGTCCCGCAGTTGAGCGAGAGCGGCTCGAGCTGGCATCCCTATCAAATCGAGCGCCTGCTCGACGTCGCGCAGGCCGGCTTGCGCATCAATCCCAAGCGCGTGTACCTGACGGGCCTGTCGCTGGGAGGCTTCGGTACCACCGCCTTCGTGGAGTTCTCGCTCGCGAACTCCCAGCGCATCGCGGCCATTGCCCCCACGGATGGTGCCCACTACGGCGGCATCATCTGGACGCCGGACCTGGACAACGTGACGACCGACGCGTGCCATCTCGCGCAGGCGGACGTGAAGGTCTGGCAGTTCTACGGGGCGAACGACAGCAGTTGGGGGCGGACGGCCACGGACTTCGTCGCGCGACTGAACGCCTGCGCGCCTCCGTCACCGACGGTGGTGACTCGCTACGAGAACGTGGGACATGCGGCCTACACCCGGGCCTACTACACGGACCACACGTATCACTCCCCGAACCTCTACGAGTGGTTGCTCGCTCAGCAGCGCCCGTAGGCGATGACGCGAGGCCCCCACTGCTCGCGCGGATTGGGGGCCTCGGACCCGAGGGAAGGTGACGCCGTCGTGAGCTGATTCGAGGTGGCCGGTCCACCCATCGGACTGGTCTCCCTCGCCGAGGTCGAGCGTGCGCGAGATTCCCATGGCCCGAGTTCGGGCAGGTCGACGCACCTGTTCGGCTGCTCTATGTTGGGCAGTCGATGAAGCGAGATCCGCCCGGCAGCAAGGCGCCCTCGGCGCACCTGGAGGGGCTCGGGTCCTCGCTGATGCATACCGTCCGCGTCTGGCAGGTCGCTCCGCTCCACACCCGATGGACCGCCATGCTCCCCGTCCGGGCTGGACGCGAGGAGGAGGCGCGGCGCCTGGTGGCCGAGGCGCTGGCGCGAAACCCGGACATGGGAGGGGGGCCGCCGCGCAACGCAATCGGGTTGTTCGAGCCGGGGTCCGGCCGTCGTGGGCCGCGCTTCAACCTGAGTGACAGCGCCCCGCTGCCGCCCGCGTCGCTCTACCTCGAGTTCATGCCGGCCGGCGCTGACATGGTGTACGCGCAGTACGCGCTGGCGCAGCGCATCCTCGAGAGTGCCGCGCCGCTGATCGAGGATGCGCGCTGGTACGCCATCCTCACGCAGTGCGAGGATATCCTCGACTGCTGGGAGCTCACGGCGGGCCGGCTGCGCTACGAGCGTCACCTCACGGAGGAAGAGCAGGCCCGAGAGCTGCTGCAACAGCTCGAGCCGTCACTTCGGGGCCGACTGGACTGAGTCCCCATCGTCCTCCCGAAAGGCCATTCGAGGAGGACGTTCGACTTCAACGTGTTCGCCTGCGTGAGGTGTGGAGGCAGGCGGCGGGTCTTGCCGTACGTGCAGGGGGCTCCCATCCCTCCTATGCATTGACCGTCCCTCTTCCTCAGTCGCGCAGCAGCCGCTGCCCCGCGAGCACGTGCTCGACCCACGACTGTGACGAGCTGAGCGTGGGCGAAAGCCGAGCCACGAGGGCATCTCCCTCGATGGGGTCCGGAATCGACGCCGGCAGATAGATGGCTCCTCTCTGACTCGGCCGCAGCCACGCGCCGACCTGGGCCTCACCGTGGACGACCAGATGCGTCGCATCCGTCCCATTTGTGACGAGATTGCCCGTCAGCTTGAGGTCCCCCTCGATGAACACCTGCGCCTCGTGTACCAACAAGAGGTCGCTCGCAATCAGCGAGCCCTTGATCCACAGCGGCACGTAGACGCCCACGTCGCGAATCACCAGCGGGCCGTCGACGATGACGTCCCCTTCGACGACGCACACCATCGGATCCTCATTGCCCACATACGTCGGACCACTCAACGAGAGCGTGCCCTCGTGCACCACGAAGGTGACGTCACGTCCGCCGAAGAGGTCCTCGTAGTTGACCGAATCATCGCTGACCTCGATCAGGGAATAACGCTCGAGACCCACCTCCGTTGCCAGGGGTTCGAACCGCGCACCGGTGAGCGTCGTGTAGGGCTGGGCCTTTGGAGACATGAGGGATGAGTCTACAGCGCTGGCTCGAGCCCGTCTTCGTCACGCAGCTCCCCCAGCACCTCCCGAACGAGGTGCTCGGCATGCCCAACAACTTCATCCGCTAGAAGCAGATGTCGCGCACGTCTTCGTAGACCGCGTAGCTGGTGGGCAGGCCGTAGTAGAGGGTCATCGCCTGCTCACAGGTGAGACACGCCCCCTCCCCGCTCAGGGTCGAGTAGGCGCTGTTGGTGTAGAACTTCACGCGGTACAGAGAGTGGCAGATCGGGTGCAGGCCCTCCTCACGAGAAGCGACGTCCTCCTCCACTTCAGAGGGAACGCCCGACCCACCACATCCCATCACCAGCAGCCCCGTCGCCAGCAACACGCCCCGGATGACCGTCGCTCCCCACATGGATTTTTCTCCTGGAACTGAGTTCCCGATGTTCACTCCATTACAAGAGTAGCACTCGTCGAACAAGCCCGGGGCCTCTCCTTCCTCTGCGAGGAGCATGGGCCACGGATACCCTCCAGGAGACAACCTTCTCTGTCGCCGACCGGTGCGGCCCTTGCTTCCCCGCGGATCGCCACGGCGACTGACGACCTCACGAGAAGATAGGGATTTCCCGCATGGCCATGCGCAGACAGTGGGTTCATGATGCGAATGAATCCGGATGTCCGGGTCCAACCCCAGGAGTGCGCGTATGACTTCGAAACTCATGCAGGGACTGCTGTTGGTGGCTGCACTGGCACTCCCCACTGGAAGTGCACTGGCCTTCTGTCAGGACGGAGACACCCAGACGTGCCTCTGTCCCGACGGTTCGATGAGCGTGCGCTACTGCGTCAACAGCCGTTTTGGCCCCTGCGAATGTGGAGGGGGGCTGGGTGGGTCGCCCTCATTGACCGAGGAAGCGAGCGCGGCGGAGCAAGCGACGTCCGAAGCAAGCACGGCACAGGTATGCATCGAATCACTGACGCTCGAACAGTCGTCGGCGCCCTCCGGCACTCCGGGCTGAGTCCGAATGACCGGCCCCGACAATCCCTTCCAGGCCGCGTTACAGTGTGGGCGTGAGCCTGGGCTCGGACATCGTCGGCGAGCAGTGCGGGCCTTCCGTTTCACCCTCGTGCCATGCGTGGGCCGCCTCAGGTCTGCCCACCACAGCTCCATGAAGTCGAAGCGGGGCTGTCGGTGGGCAACCCGGGGACTCGCGATTCATGTCGCGTCTGTCCTCACACTTCAGCCGAGCCGCATGGACAGCTCGACGTCCTCCGCGAATGGCGTCGAGAGATAGCCACTCCTCGGGTCTCGAACCCGCGCGAGGTAGTCGGGGCTGTCGTCGGCGTTGTCGGCGACGATGAGCGCCCCCGGACGGAGCTGGCCCTCGAGCATTCGCAGGATGTCCGGGTAGAGCGCCTTCGCCCCGTCGAGCAGGAGCATGTCGACCCGCGGGGGGATGTCGAGCGCGAGAGTCTTCAGTGCATCTCCTTCGCGAATCTCCACCAGGTCCGCGAGGCCGCCCGCTTCGAGGTTGCTTCGTGCACGAGCGACCTTCGACGGCTCGAATTCACTCGTGATGACGCGGCCCCCACCATTGTCTCGGAGTGCGGCGGCCAGATGCAGCGTGGAGATTCCGAACGACGTCCCGAACTCGACGATGGTCCGCGCGCCCGAACTGCGCGCCAGCATGTAGAGCAGGAGGCCCGTCTCGCGCGACACGGCCAGCGCGGCGTTCTTGAGCCGTCCGTAGAACTCCAGGTAGTCCGTCTTGCTTCGCATCATGCGCTCCCGCTCCTCGCGCGAGAGCGCCGCTATCTCCGGGATGGCGAGAGGCGACACCGCCTCGGCCTCTTCGAACAAGCGGTTGAGCAGGGGGGCAAGAGGGCTTTCGGTCAGCGTGGTCATCGGTTGCTCCGTTCCGTGCGGCATCAAGTGTGACGCTGGACAAAATGCGACGAATCATTCAGGTTCACAATTCGCATTGACGGGAGTGCGCATGAGCCCGCGACGAAGTCCTCGAATCTCCACGAGAAAAGAGCCCCAACAGGCGCGCTCGAACGACCTCGTCGACGCGGTCCTCCGCGCGGCTATTCAGGTTCTGGCGAAGGAGGGAGCCCCGCGCTTCACGATGGCACGCGTGGCCGAGAAGGCCGGCGTCAGCGTCGGGTCGCTGTACCAGTACTTCCCGAACAAAGCGGCGGTCCTCTTCCGACTCCAGGCAGACGAGTGGCGACAGACGACCGCGCTCACTCGGAAGCTGCTCGAGGACACAACGCGTCCGCCGCTTGCACGGCTCCGCGCTCTCGTTCACACCTTCATCCAATCCGAGTGCGACGAGGCCGCGGTCCGCGTCGCGCTGAGTGACGCCGCGCCTCTCTATCGGGATGCGCCCGAAGCCCGCGAGGTGCGAGCCTCGAGCAAGGCCACGTTCGAGGGCTTCATGCGCGAGGCCCTGCCCACAACACCCAGACCGGCGCGCATGCTCGCGGGAGATCTCGTCATGACGACGCTCAGCGCAGTGGGGAAATCCTTCTCGGAGAGGCCTCGAACGCCCGCGGAGATTGCCAGCTACTCCGATGCGTTGGCCGACATGCTCTGTGCGTACCTGGAGACACTCTCGGGGAAGGACATCGCTCCCTCGACCGCGGTCGACGCGGCACAGCCCCCTCCTTCACGACGCCCCTCGGCAAGGCGGCCGTGATGCCTTTCGGCTGCCCCTCCGAACCCACCGCACACGATTCAGGGGCGGGTCCGGACCCGGACGCTACGCCAGCGCGATGACCGCGCGTTCACAGCCCACGTAGACCGTGCCGTCGGCGACGAGCGGCGCCGTCGTCACGCGGTAGGGCGCCTTCCACCGCCAGCGCTCTGTTCCCTCCCGAAGCGTCCAGGCGTGGATGGCGTTGCCAGCCCCCATGTAGACGACGTCCCCTGCGATTGCCGGCGAGACCGTGGCGGCAGGCGACTTGTCGAGCGTGACTGACCAAAGCTCCTTCCCGGTCTTTTCGTTCAGTGCGTGGAGAATCGCGTGATCGCCGGTGAAGCACACGACGCCATCCGCGACGGCGGGCGTCCCCCACAGCGCGCCGCGCGTCTCGTAGGACCAACGCTCCTTGCCGCTGGCGAGGTCGAGCGCGCGAAGGCGCTTCCCCATACCGGACAGGGCATAGACCGTGCTGCCGTTGATGGCGGGCGCTCCGCCATGACCCATCGCACCGGCCTTCGCCGACCATCGCTCGACTCCCGTGGCGCGGTCGAGCGCGACGACGTGGCCCTCGGCGAAGCCCTGGCTGGTCCCGACGACGACGTACTCGCGCGTCACGCCGACCGCGGACTGCACGCTCTCACCACGGCGCAGCTGCACGCGCCATCGCTCGGCTCCCGTGCGCGCGTCGATGGCGACCACCTCACCGAGCCGCGTTCCCACGTAGACGTCATCGTCGACAACGATGGGAGAGGAGGTCGCCTCGGCGTCGCACGAGACGCTCCAGCGGATGGCGTGCGTGCCCAGGTCAACGGCGTGGCACTGCCCGCCACCGACGACGAAGAGCAACCCATGCGCAACCATCGGATTCGAGATGCTCTCGGGAACGCCCCCTCCGACCCGCACGTTCCACAGCTCCTTTCCCTTCGAGAGGTCGAGCGCGTAGAGCTTGTCGTTATCGAAGTTCGCGAACAGCACGCCATCATGGATTGCAGGCGTGTTGCGAGTGGTCACGGGCGAACTCGGCGCGAACTTCCAGCGGGCCCTCTTGACCACGAGAGGTCCCGCTCCCTCGAAGTGACCGGTCCGCGCGGCATTGGCGCCAAAGAAGAGGGAGCGAGATGAGTCTGACACGGGAGGTTCTCCGGCTTGGGTGGGCAGCGGGGCCGCGGCGTCACGCCAGGAGCGCGGCTGGAGGTGATTCGTCGCGCCAGGCGTGGCGCTGGGTGCGGCCGGTGAGTCGGCCAAGGACGCGAGCGGTACGACTTGAATGGGAAGCTGCTCGAGTGACGATTCCGAGGCCAGGGCCCGGCGGGAGATTGAGACGCCGGCCCGCGCCCCCAAGTAGCTCTCACCCGGCCCCTGTCGGCCTCACATCAATTTCCCGTCAACACCACCAGGTTCGCGCGCACCGTCTGGCCTTCAGCGCCCTCGAAGGGCACCGGCTCACTGGGTCGATTGAGCACCTCGATGGCGCCGGCCCCGGGCGGGACCCGCAGGACATAGGTCCCGTCCGTCGAGAGCGTCCCGAAGTGGTCCTCTCCATCGATTCGCGCGAGCACGCCGCCCGACTCCAGGGGCAGGCCCCGGGCATCCCTCACCACGCCTTCCAGCGTGAGCCCGGGCGACAGACGCAGGTGCGCGGTGTCGACACCCGCGGGGATGAGCCGCCGCGTCCTCGGCCACTCGTGATGTTGGATCTCCAGCAGGAAGGGCTCGTCGGGAACGCCTGAGAGATAGAGACTTCCATCCGGATAGGTGGCTCCGAAGCAGACATCCGGCCCGTCACGTCCGGGCAGCTCGGGCCATCTGCACCGCACCGTGGCCTCCCAGAGCCCCTGCCCGTTCGGTGCCTCCACGCGCCCCGTGAGCAGCCGCCCCATCCCCAGCTTGATGTCCCCGATACGGACTGTCGCCCCGGCGCGAGGCGCGAGCTTCCGGAGCTCGGGAGCGAACCCCTCCGCGGAGATGCTCACGTACAGGGGCTTGTTCCCTTCGACAGGGAAGGACAAGGAGAAGCGCCCCTGCGCGTTCTCGAATGACTGGTGCGCCACCTGGAAGGACGGGATGGGGCGGCCCCGAGCATCCACCACCCGGCCACTCACCCGGACCGCGTCGCGGACGCTCGCCTCGCGCTTCGATACGAGCCTGACCGGCTCGGGCTGCTCATCCAGGACCTTCACCCGCTGCGATTCGTCATGGCCCTGCGCGTCCGCGAACACACTCGCCTCGCCCGGCGGAACGTGCTCGAACGCGAAGCCCCCGTTGCGCGCCGTCGCCCGGCGAATCAGCAGCTTCGTCCCTCCTGTCAGCTCCAGGTTGAGTTCCGCGTGCCCGCCCTGGATGGCCACGCCGCGCTCGTCGACGAGCCGGCCACGAAAGCGGCGAGCGCCTTGGAGGTCCAACGTGAGCGTCCGCGCTTCGCCCTCGAAGCGAAACTCACGGGAGACCCTCCGATACTCCTCCAGCACGTCGAAGCTCAAGGACACGAGGTACCTGCCGGGAACCATCCCATCGAAGCTCGCGCTCCCGGCTTCATCCGGACGCCGAGCCCTGGAGGAGGTTCGGACATCGCGGTGCCCGAGCGGCCCGTCCACGTGCACCCATATCGGGTGAATCAATCCCTTGGGGAGCACGACGGCGACAGTCAATCGCCCACCCGCGGGCACCACCCAGCGCACCTTCTGTGAGGGAATCACCACCTCGCCCAGCGCGGAGAGCCGGTCCTTGGGCTCGACCAGGAAGGAATAGCGGCCCCGCGCCAGCTCCGGCAGCTCGAAGGAGCCGTCGGCCCGCGTCTGGGCCGAGAGCGGCGGCGGCCAGAAACACGTCGAGGGGAAGCCCACTCGGCCGTAGTGCTTGAGGTGAATCCAGGCGCCGACCACGGGCTTCCCATCGCTGTCGACGACCTCGCCCCGCAGCGTCTCCGAGCGCTCGAGGACCACGTCCAGCGGGGCCACCACCGAGACGGGGGCGATGTACCGCGATACGTGCTCGGGAGCATTCACCAGGACCGCGATGGGCGAGAACCCGGGCACAGGCACCTCGAACCCGCCGTCCTCGCCGGTGAGCACCTCCTGGTACTTCAGCAGCCCGAGCCGCTGCTGGATTCCTGCTCGGACCCGAACGCCCTTCAGGGGAGTGCCGGCCGCCCCGCGCACACGGCCCTTCACGACCCGGGGCGGTGCGAGCTCGATTCCCACGAAGCGCTCGTTGCCCATCACCATCGTCACTCTCTGGGTCCCCAGTTCGGAGCCACGCGTCGCTGTCAGGACCCATGGTGCGCCGGCCACGCCTCGGAACACGAAGTGGCCACGCGCGTCGGTGCGGGTGCTCAGGACGTGCTCACGGAAGGTGGCTCGCACCTCCACGTCGGGCACCGGCCCCGAGGAGGAGACGACGAGCCCCTCGATGAAATGGGAGCCCCTGGCCGAGGGCTCCTCGGCCACCGCGGACGTCAAGAGCAGGACCGACAGGACCCACAACGCGTGATGGAAAAGACGAAGGCGCATGCCACCTCCGAGGCCACTCTACCCTCGCCTGCCCATTGAGGTGCTCGCGCGATTCGTCGGGGCCATCAGTCGGTAGGGCCGCGCGCGCCCCGGACAGCGTCGGCCAGTTCACGCACGGGCGTCAGCAATCCATACAGATCGATGGAGGTGCGCGGGACGGAGATCACCTCCACCGTCAGGACGCCGCTCTCGATGGAGAAGGTCTCGAAGACGTGGGCCAGGTTCAGCAGGGGCCGCCGCATTTCCGCGTTGAGGAGGAAGGCGCGGGCCTTGGGAGTGACGTTCCTCAGGTCCAACGCTTTATCGAGGCCGGCATCTCCAACATCCTCGTCTTTCACGCCGAACAGTCGGAGGAACGTGTCGCCCAGCGTCTCGGGCCGGATGGTCACCTCGCGCGGAAAGCCGTCACCCAGCCCGTGCCGGATGATGGTGACGATGTGGAAACTCCTGCCAAAGCCCCGGTGCTCGGTC
The DNA here is from genome assembly GCF_013336625.1 of Myxococcus sp. CA033. Classification (NCBI taxonomy): domain Bacteria; kingdom Pseudomonadati; phylum Myxococcota; class Myxococcia; order Myxococcales; family Myxococcaceae; genus Myxococcus; species Myxococcus sp. CA033. The sequence continues at coordinate 120,133 of NZ_JABUMU010000028.1, forward strand.
TCCACGGTGATCGTCCGCCCGGCGTGGCGGCCCTTCATCTCCAGCGTCCCCGCGGAGTACATGAACCCGGACGTCGCAGTGAAGGACCAGCCGCGAGTGTTGGCGAAGTCCTGCCAGGTCTGGAGTTGCTGCGTCCAGTGCCGCCAACGGACGTAGCCAATGACACTCGCTACCCCAAGGCCGACTCCGAAGACGCTGGCGAAGATGCCAATTTGTGTCCAGGTCATTCCCGTAAGCATCCCCGTTCGGCCCGTATCTGCCAACCCCTCCGCGCGCGGGCCTCCGGACGGGACGCCGCGGGGAAGCACCTCTCTGGCAAGGACGACCCCGTGCCTTCCAACTGGGATGGAAGGCTCCGCGGGCAGGACCGAGCGGGCCCCACCCCTCGCATGCGTCGCGGCCCCCACCAGCCTCAGGGGCAGAGCAGCTCGACGGACTTGATGCGCATCACGCCATCGACGTTCGGGTCGTTGGTCTGGTCGCCGATGGCGATGTTCCCGTCCGCCATGAAGTTGTTCCGCGTGAGCTTCGCGACGCCGTCGATGCTCACCGTGGCCACCTTCGCCGCATCCACCGCCAGTTCGTAGACATGATACCCGCCGCTGATCACCGGGAACGCCGCGGACTGAGTGTCATCCGCCCAGCCGATCGCCGCGCTGTCGAGGTAGATCATCTGCGAACGGTCCACGGAGTTGCCGAACGGCGACGTGAAGCTCCCCAGGATGGCGGCGCCGCTGTCGAGCTGGTTGTGGCGGCTCGCCGACTCGACTTGCGCCGTCACCACGAGCTTGAAGGGTTTCGTTGCGTCGACCACGTTCGCCCGCGTGAGGAGCAACTGCCCGCTCGTCCGCGCTCCGCTGTTCGTCGACGTCTCCAGGCGAACGTAGTCCTCGCCGTACGTGAGCGTGTTCGGCGCCTGGGTGATCGCCCTCCAACCTTGCGCCGTGATGTCTTCACCGCCGACCAGCAGGGGAATGCTCCCCCGCGCCGACCACTGCGTCGTCGACGTCGTGGGCAGACACGCCTCGCAAGCGTTCGCCGGGTTCGGTGTGCCTTCGTCGTAGAGGCTGCCGTCAATGAAGCACTTCGGGCCGCACGCGCCCGCCGAGCAGACCTGTCCCGCGCCGCACTGCGTCCCGTCCGCCCGTGGCGTCCACGCGGTCGCGGAGGTCTCAGGTACGCACTGTTCGCACGCGTTCGCCGCGTTCACCGTCCCTGACGCGACCTGCTGGCCGTCAATCTGACAGCGCAGGACGCAGACGCCCCCTTCACAGCCCTGGCCAGCCGCGCAGGCATTGCCGCAGCCACCGCAGTGCGCCGGGTCGGCCCCGGTGTTCACACAGGAGCCGCCACACAGCACGACTCCGCCGCCGTCGCACTGCTCCGGCACGGACGCGTCGGGTGGATCGACGGGAGGCGGAGTGGAGTCCTTCCCGCAAGCAACGATGACGCCGAGCACGACGATGCAGGAGAGAACGCTGGAACGAATCGAGACCATGAAGCCCGCCACCTTGCGCAACGACACGCCCTCGCGGCGTGTGCTCGTGAAGTGGTGAAGCTTGGAGCGCACGCGCGCGGGTGAATCAAGGCCTTTTCCAGCAGCGGTCGCTGGGACGACAGGCGCGCGGGTCGAAGCGACAGGAGGAGTGAAGGCTTCGATGAGTTGAGGTCGGTTGCTGAACAGAAACGCGCGCCGGGACGCAGGTCCGGGCCTGCCACGTCAACCACTCCTCCTGCCGCGCCAGCTCCACGTTCACCCTCCGCGTCCGCGCCGTAGCCAGCAGCAGCGCCTCCGCGCCTGCCGTCCATGGGGACGATGACAAACTGGCGCCGACCCTCTCACCCCGCTCCCGAGCAACGACACATTTCAATCCGCCAGTTCACTGGCCGCGCCAAGTCATTGCACATATTCGAAGCGCAGCGCGCTCGCGCCGCCCCCCGAGGACAGCTCGCTGTTGGACGTGTAGGCCCAACCGCCATCGGAGAGCGCGAAGCAGGCGCCCCCGTCCGGCGCGGAATGCCACGTGTAGCCCGTGCTCGCCACGGCCCGCCCCGAGCGCGCGAGGATGCGCGACGAGAACCCCGCCGGCAGTCTCACCCCGTTGGCATCCGGCGAGCCGGACATGGCCCCGTACGGGCTCGGCCCCGGCTGCGCGGGCGCGGCATACGCCCCCTTCCAGAATCCAGGTCCCATGCCCAGCGCCCCGCCACCCAGCGCGGAGAGACGAAGGAAGTCACGACGGTCCAATCGCATACAGAATCCTCCTTGAACGTCCTGAACCCGGTCTACAAACCCATGCAGTTGGCGTAGTACGTCACCGTGCCCGGCCAGTCGCTGAAGATGCCGATGACACCCACGTGCCGGGCGAGCACGTCCACCGCGACGAGCATGTCGCCGTCGTTGTTGATGGCCTGCTTGACGGACTGGAAATAGAAGCCGCCGCCTTTCGCCAGCGGGCCGTCACGCTCCAGGGACCAGGCGATGATGTCCAGACCCGCGGCCCTCGCCGCCCTGGCGTACGCGGACGGGATGATTCTCCCCTGCGCATCCAGCGTGAGCAGCACGTAGATGGGCGGCGCGATGACCTCCACGCCCGACGCGGCCAGCTCGTCCATGCCCGGCACCCAGGTGCTCGGGTCGTTCGGATCAAACCGGGTGCCCGGAATCTCATAGCGCCCGTCCAGGTAGACGGCCTGCCTGCCGAACTGCGGCTCGCGCTGAATCCAGTACTTCACGTCGTCGAGGTTGAAGGACTGCGGCCACACCTGGCTCGGGTGGACGCGGGCCTGCTTGTACTCATCCAGCATCTGCTGGGCATAGGCGGCCTGCGTATAGGTGCCCTGGTACGGCATGGGGACACTCGGGGCCTTCAGCTCCGGAGTGAACTTCGTGCCCAGGCGCTTGAAGAGCTCGATGCTCTCCTTGTGGGACAGGACCGTGCCACACGCGGAATAGAGGTCCGTGCGCCAGGGAGCCGTTCCACCCAGGTACTGAGCCACCGTGGCCGCCGAGGGGTTGGCGGCGTCCATCTTCCCGCACAGCTGCTTGAACTCGGCGAGCGTGATGTCGCTGGTGCAGCAGAGCGCGGAGGCGGGCTTGCCGGTGGTGGGGTCCGCCGGCTGGAAGGGCTGCGTGCACTTCGCCGCCAGCGCGGGAATGGCGAGGATGTTCGTCGTGGTGTGCAGGTCGCACTGCGAATGCCGGCACACCAACTGCCGGTCCTTCGTGAAGGTGACGTCGCACTCGAGGATGCCCGCGCCCATGCGCGCGGCGGCCTCGTAGGACTCCTTCGTGTGCTCCGGGAACTGGAGCGGCGCGCCGCGATGGCCGATGGAGAACTCCGTCCGGGAGAACGGCCCCTCCGAGCACTGCTGGAGCCTGCGCTTCAGGGGGCTCTCATCCATGTCCTCGACCAGGTAGTAGGGACGAGCGCCCACCTGGACGTTGAGTCGGCGCGGCGGCGCGTGCTCCGACCGGGATTCCTCGGCCGCGCGCACCGCGAGCGCGTCGTCTCCGGCGGGGGCCGCACCGGGAATCGTGATGCACGCGGCGAGCGTCGCCGCGAGGAGCGTCACCAATCTTCGGGGATACATGAGAGTTCCGGCTCCTTCATGGGTTGCTGGACATCCAGGCCCGCGCAAGATGCACCCTCCTTCCCCGACGGAAACGTCAAGGTTGAGCGACGATTCTCTCAAGAACATGCCACGACGCGAGCAGAGCGGCGTCGCGCGGTGCCTCGGCCGGGAAACCAGGCCCACTCCGTTTGTCACAATGACTTGTGACAACGAGGTGTCCCCCGGTTTTTCCGTACCCGGCGCGGGGTGAGACGTACTCGAAGCAACCGGCTTTCCCTCTCGCCGAGCTCACCCTTGCGGTTTGAACACGCGCTGGGTGGACGGAGGGTATGCCGCGAGCTTGCTGGCGGGCCGACGCGGGCGCGTCGTGAGTTCGCCGCCGCAGTTGGGGCAGATGCCCTTCAGTCGCTCCGTCGCGCAGCTCACGCAGAACGTGCACTCGAAGGTGCAGATGCGGGCATCCGTCGAGTCGGGTGGCAGGTCGCGATCACAGCACTCACAGCCTGGACGCATTTGAAGCACGTAACCTCCTTGGACGCAGGATCCGAAAAGAGCACGGAAAAGGGGCGCGGGTCATCACCCACTGACCCCAGCCGCCCGGGGACCTTCCCCCCGAAGGGCGAACAGCCGCGGTAAGTGGTTGCCGTGGGTCCAATTCACGCCCTGGAGCGCGCCTTTGTCCCACGCGCCCGGCGATTGTCATTCAAGACCACAATCACTACCATGCCCGCGCCACTCACAGGAGAGGTGTCCATGCACCGTTCGCTTGCTGGAGTCGCTGTTGCCACCGCGATGTCGCTGTCCTCCGCGGTGCTGGCCGAGGAGCCTCGCGCATCCGAACCCCAGGGATTGAATGTCTCCAGTGCCATGCCGGCCTGCTTCGTGGACACGTCAAACTGGGATTACCTTTCCGCATATGCCTGCTCCGCCAGTGGCAGCGCGTACTCGACGATTGTCTCCTGGGGCGTCCTCGGGATTGACCAGACGGGTGGCCGCTACACCATCCAGTTCCTCGACTCCTGCTACGGGCATGGCTACTACCAGGACACGGGCTATAGCTGCATGACCGTCATCAACAAGTACGACACGCTGACGCAGCGCATCCGCGTCTACGACAACTTGACGGGCCAGTGGTCCGCCACCCTCACCGCGACCGCCTCGTACTACGGCGACGACTAGCGAAGTCCCTGCGTGCCGCGCGGGCCCCACACATGGGCCCGCATGGTCCACCGCTACGACATGGCCCTCCGGATTCCGGCCTCATTGTCGCGCAGGGTGCTCTCCAGATGCGCGCGCGCCCATGCCTGGCCCCCTGCCAGTCCCTGCCTGAAAGCAGCCGCGCCCCCTGCCCAGTTCTCGGCCGCGAGGTCGATGACTCGCTCCTGGATGCCCCTGGGCAACCCGCCGAAGTCGAGCGCTCCATTGCCCCCCGCTTGCGCCTCCCATGGGGCCGGGACCACCTCTTGCCGCATCACGAACGAGCCAGGCTCGCCTTCACGTGAGCCGCGAACCGCCAATCTCGTGAACTCAGGGTTCAACCGCCTTAGTTCGGTCCGCCGCTCCTCGGTCGTCATCCCCCTCCACGGATTGCCCTTGATCAATGGCTCCTGGCCCCGCTGCGTTGCGCGGGTCGCGATGTAGCGTTCAAGGCTGACACCCGGCGGCAGGAGGACGAGCAATTCCGTCTCACTTTGAGACAGCTCGGTCGAGCCCGGATACAGGTACTCGTCAGGCACATCGAACCAGACATCATGGCGGGCGCCCTGCAGGATATCACCCACGCCACTCTCCGAGTCGTCAGTCCCCCAGGAAAGGGAGTAGGGGTTGACAGCCACGGAGACAAAGGGCGTTTCGTCCCCCAGCATTCCCTGCCCATGCCTGTCTATCGCTTGCAGGATGCCCCCTCGCCCGCCACCGACCAGCTCGCGATGAAGCCTGGCATAGGCCTCGGGGTCCTGGGCCCCCAGCTTCGAGATATAATCACTCTCTTTTCCAGCATCCATCCAACGGACCACGCGCATCAACTGGATTGGCGCGGCCCCCTGCGTCCCGGTCATCCGCTGCACGGGAGGTTCGTGGAGCGAGCCCGCCATCATGGGCTGAAGGGTGGCCCTGTCGCCCATGACCTGCGCCTCTGACTCCAGCGCGGGCGAGTCATTCACCGGCGCGCCGTTGAAGTCCCGGGTGGGAGTCACCCTGCCCTGCTTCTGCTGCACCACGTGCCAGGCCTCATGGGGCAGGTGTTGCTCCTGGCCCGGTCCCACATGGATGTCCGCCCCCTGGGTGTACGCAAGCGCCTGAAGCTGGGCCGGCCTGGTGGAGTTGTAGTGAACGCGTACGTCATCCAGGCTCACGCCAGAGAGCGACTCAATGCCAGTCTTGAGTTCATCCGACATGCCGGTCCTGTTTGCCTCAACCGGCTTCCGCTGCGCGGTGCCCCCATGCTGGAGCCGCGCCTTCATCTGCACCAACCGCTGAACACGAGGGCTCTGGGTGGCGGTGTCCTGAATGGCGCTGAGCCGGCTCACAGGATGCGAGGAGTTCGCCAGACATTGGACTGTCGTGCCACCCTGGCCTTGCCCCCGCGCGGCGTCGTGAATCGTCGCCAGGTCCTTCGGAATCCTGGGGGTGTAGGCACTCATGCAAGAGGAGCCTTTTCAAGACAGCGTGGGAGCACGCCAGTGTGGAGGCTCGCACGACACAAAGACAGTAGCGGTCAGGTCGCCCCCATCCGCCCAGACCCGCGGAGGCGGAACGCCAGCGCCACGAGCCGCCCGGCAGCCCTGACGGTACCTGCCCGAACACAAAGGAGCCCCACGGTGTCATCGATGTCCCGCGACCCAGGCGAGTCCGTCATCACCCCCTCGACACCCCAGGTCACGCCCCGCTCCTCCAGACAGACGGGGAATTTCAGGACTCCAGTTGAACCACAATGTTCCATCCCCGCTGTCGTGGCAACGAGGGATGTCTGCTAGAAAGCAGTGCAACCCCGCGAACGCAGGCACTGCCGCGCGGGGGCCGCCCGCTGGACGGAGACATCCATGTCCCCACGTTTCGAAGGGCTCGCCCGCTGTCTGGGGTTGAGCGTGTTGTGTCTGGGTCTGTCGCTTGGCTGTAACGACTCCGGGAGCGCACCGCGACCGCCTCCCGTAGCGGAGGACACGGTGGACGCGGCGGCCTCCTCGGTGGCGGTGGACAAGCCCACGGGTGTGCTCGCCAACGGCACGGACCAGGCCGCCGTCACGGTGACGGTGGTGGGCAAGGACGGCGCGCGGATGTCCGGGCGCGCCGTGACGGTGACGGTGGACGGCGAGGGAGCTTCCATCGCGGTGCCTCCGGGGCAGACGGGCAGCGACGGCTCGGCGCGTGCGCTGGTGGTATCGACGGCTCCAGGCGTGAAGACGGTGAGGGCGTCGGTCAAGGACGCGAAAGGCCTGACGGTTCCGCTCACCGCCACCGCCACGGTGGAGTTTGTCGCGGTCACCCCCACGGCCTCGCGCCTCGCGTTCCGGCAGGCCCTTCCGGATGGCGTGGCGGGTGTTCCTCTCGCTGGCCTGGAGGTCGTCCTCCAGGACGCCACCGGGGCCACGGTCTCCAACGCCACGGCGGAAGTCACGCTGTCGCTGGCCTCCGTGGGTGTCGTCTTCCCGGAGGGCCAATTGACGGTGACGGCGGTGGACGGCGTGGCGCTCTTTCCGGACGTGGTGCTGAAGCGGGCGGGCGACACCTACCAGTTCACCGCGAACGCCCCGGGGCTCGAGCCGGCCACGAGTTCCTCCTTCAAGGTGAACCCCGGCGCTCCGGCGGCCGTGGGGCTGAGTACGCAGATGGAGTCGGCGGTGGCGGGCGTGGCGCGGGATCTCCAGGTGACGGTGCAGGACGCGCACTTCAACACCGTGACGAACTACACGGGCACGGTGGCGCTGACGTCCACGGACGCGGCGGCGAGTCTTCCCGCCGCGCATGTGTACACGCCCTCGGACGCGGGGCAGTTCACCTTCACGGGCATCACCTTCAAGACCGCCGGGAGCCAGCGACTGACGCTGGATGACGGCACGAGCGCCATCTCGTTCACCCTTCATGTGAACGTGACCGCCGGGCCTCCCGCGCTCCTCGCATTCACGCAGCAGCCCACGCGCGTGTCGACGCGTGCATCCCTGGGCACCGTGGCAGTCACCTTGAAGGACGCCTTCGGCAACACGGCCCGCGTGAGCACCCCCACGGTGAGCCTGTCGCTCTCGCAGGCGGGCTTCACGCTGTCGGGCACGACGGAGGCGGCCCCGGTCGACGGCGTCGCGACGTTCACGACACTCAGCATCGCGGGCCATGGAGTCGCTCGCCTGAACGCCACCGCGGATGGGCTGCAGGGCACGAGCAGCGCGGACCTCACCGTGGTGGATGACGTGGCGCCCGCGAAGCCGGTGTTGACGCAGACGGCGGCGACGGAGACGGGCCTCACCGTGCAGTGGACAGGCGTGGGCGATGACGGCACCCAAGGGACCCTGACGGCGCAGGAGCTGCGCTACGCCACGTCTCCCATCGATTCTGACGCGGCCTTCCAGGCCGGCACGCTGGTGGCCAGCGGAAGTCCGGTGCCTCCCGGCACCGTGCAGACCGTGACGCTGTCGGGGCTCGCGACGGGCACCACGTACCATGTGGCGCTGAAGGTGACGGACAAGCAGGGCAACACCGCGCGCTCGGACAGCCTGACGGTGTCCACGGCCCATCCAGAGGTGACGCAGTTGGCGTTCGTGACGCAGCCCGCGGACGGCACGGCGGGCACGACGCTCGCGGACGTGCGCGTGGCGCTCCAGGATGCACGCGGTGACGTCGTCACCACGGCCACCTCCGCGGTGACGCTGACGTTGACGGGCCAGGCCTCCTTCCCGGCGGCGACGGTGTCGGCCATCAACGGCGTAGCCACCTTCCAGGGGCTGCGCGTGGACACGGCGGATGCCTTCAAGTTCACCGCCACGGCGGGAGCCATCAGTCAGCAGAGCCAGTCCTTCACCGTGCGCGCGGGGCCGGTGTCGAAGCTGGTGCTGTGGCAATTCTCGGCGCCGGTGGATGCGGGCCAGGCGCTCGAAGCGGGCGTGTCGCTGACGGACTCCTTCGGCAACCTCGCGCGGGACTACGCCGGCACGGTGCACTTCACGTCCTCGGACGCGCAGGCGGAGCTGCCTCCGGATGCGACCTTCACCTCGGCGGACCAGGGCCAGAAGTTCCTCACCGGACTGGTGTTCAAGACGGCGGGGACGCAGTCCCTCACCGCGACGGACACCGTCACCTCGGACCTCTCCGCCACGGTGGACGCCGAAGTGCGCTCCATCGCCGCCGCGTCCTTCGAGGTCATCGCGGGCGCGGGGCCGTTCGTCGCGGGCCAGACGCAGAGCTACGAGTTGGTGGCGCGCGACACCTACGGCAACGTCGCGACGGGCTACGCCTCCACGGTGACGTTCTCGTCCTCGGACGCGCAGGCGGTGCTTCCCGGCGCCTACACGTTCACCCTGGCGGACGCGGGGCGGCACGTATTCAGCGTGGAGCCGCGCACCGCCGGTGACCAGGAGGTCATCGCGGAGGACGTGGTGACCGCGACCCTGAGAGGCACGCACACCTGGTCCATCGTTCCGGCCGCACTCGACGCCCTGGCGTTCGTCTCCGCGCCCACGACGGGCTCGGTGCGACAGGCGCTGGCGGACGTGCAGGTGGCGCTGCGGGATGCGTACGGCAACACCGTGACCGACGCCGAGACCGACGTGACGTTGTCGCTCACGGGTGGAAGCTTCACCCAGGGTTCGCCCACCCGCACCCCGGTGGACGGCGTGGCGACCTTCGCCGGCCTCATCGTGGTCGACGAGGGCACGTATCGGTTCGAGGCCAACGCGGGCAGCCTGCCGCCCTCCTCTTCCGCGGACCTGCTCATCTCCGACACGGTGGCGCCCGCCGTGGCGACTGGCTTCGCGACCCATGTGCTTTCGGGTACCAGCATCCGCCTGGACTGGGCGGCCCCTGGCGATGACGGCGACCTGGGCACCGCGACGCGGTACGACCTCCGGTACGCCACGGCGGCCATCACCGAGGCCACCTTCGAAGCCGCCACGGTGGTGACGGGGGTGAGCGCTCCCCAGGCCCCGGGCACGTCGGAGTCCTTCACTGTCTCCGGCCTGGAGGTGGGAACGACGTACTTCTTCGCCCTGAAGACGTTCGACGGCGCGGGCAACGGCAGTGCCCTGACCACCGCGAGCGCGAGCACCACCAATCCCTGTGATGACTACGTCTGCACTCCGCCGGCCCCGACCTGCGCGGAGGATGGCACGTCCCTGGAGGTGTACCCGTCGATGTGCGTCATCGTCTCAGGCCAGCCGACCTGCGAGCTTGGTGAGTTGGAGCTGCAGGCCTGCCCTGGCGCGGACGCCGTCTGCCATGCGGGCGCGTGCGCCAATGCGCCGCATCCGGGCGCGGGTGAGCTGGCCATCTCGGAGGTGATGCACTCCCCGTCCACGGGCACCACGGAGTACGTGGAGCTGACCAACACCAGCACGAAGCTGTTGGACCTGAATGGCATGTCGGTGAGCTTCGTGGACGGCGTGGGCACGGCCACGACCTTCACGATGAACCATGGACACGCGCTGGTGGTCGACCCGGGTGCGAGGGTGGTGCTCGCGCAGAACGCGAACTTCGGGACCAACGGCGGCGTGTTCGCGAACCACGCGTACGGCACGAACGTGCATCTGGACAACACCGGGTCCATCACCTTCACGCAGGAAGGCACCCCGGTGGCCAGCCTCCAGTACACGAACGCGTTCCCGCAGACGGTCGGCCGCGCGATGAGCCTCGCGTCCAGCATCGTGGGCACGGCGGCGGCTTCCAAGCCCTGGTACTGGTGTGACTCGACCGGCGTCCTCGAGGGCGGCGACCGGGGCACCCCTCACGGGGCCAACGACGAGTGCGGGATGAACGTCGAGAAGCCGGTGAACTACTGCGCCATCCAGTACCCGAAGACGTTCCCGACCGGGGATGGCACCTACCCGGCGAGCATCCTCGCGTTCGACCCGTATGACATCTACAGCCAGTTCTACAGCTTCGATGTCACGACGAGGAACCAGACGGGCAACGACATCTACCCGCGCATCGAGGCGCAGCTTGGCCATGGCACGGATGCGACCGACCCCGCGGGCTGGACGTGGACGTCGGCGGACTTCAACGCAAGCTACAACCCGCCCGGGTCCAACAACGATGAGGTGAAGGCCGCGCTGAGCATCTCCACCCCAGGCACGTACCGTTACGGCTTCCGCTACCGGTTCACGGACGCGGGCGCGCCGTGGACGTACTGCGACCAGAACGGCGTGGCCGTGCCCCCCGCCGGCACATACGGCTCCGTGACGGTGCTCGCGGGGCCGCAGACGGACCACGTCGTCATCAGCGAGTTCAGCGGAGGAACGACCGCGAACGCGCGCGATGAATTCGTGGAACTCTACAACCCGACGAGCGCGGCGGTGGACCTGTCCGGCTGGCAGCTCAGCTACAAGTCCGCCACCGGCACCAACTACGGCACGGCGTACACCATCCCCGCTGGCAAGAGCATACCGGCCCACGGCTACTTCCTGCTGGGCGGCACGGCCTACGCAGGGGCGGTCACCGCGGACACGACCCACAACATCGATTCGTCTTCGTCCACGACCGGGGGCGGTCACATCCGCCTCCAGCGCCTGTCGGGGACGGTCTACATCGACGTGGACCGGCTGGGCTACGGCACCGGGAACGCCCCCGAGGGCACCGCCGCGCCCTCGCACCCTGCCTCCGGTGGAAGCCTGGAGCGAAAGGCCGTCGTCTCCTCCACCACCGCCGTCATGGCCGTGGGCGGCGCGCACGCCACGCGCGGCAACGGGCAGGACACGGACAACAACAGCGCTGACATCGTGACTCGCGCCTCGCGGCAGCCGCAGAACTCCACCAGCCCGGTCGAGTTCTTCCACTGACAGCAAGGACCGGAGGTGCCCTGGACGCCAGGGCACCTCCGCGTGTGTCCGTCGGAAGTTTGGCCCAGTGACTTCCGTCGGAACTGGCCCTTCCAGGTGGCCAGCGACGCGAGAATCTCCCCGGCAGCTCACCAGGCCCGGGAGACCTCATGACTCGCGAACCGTCCATCTCAACCCCCGCCGTCGCCACCGACCGCATCCGCGAGGAAGGGAGCGCGGCCCCGGTGGCGGCCCATGGAACACCCATCCCGAGTCTTGACCGGGTGGGAGTCCTCTACGCGCGGCTCGCGCTCGGGGCCGCGTTCCTGTCGGCGGTCGCCAGTCGCTTCGGCGTATGGACGGGGAACCTCGGTCTGGCGAGGTTCGACAACTTCATTCGCTACACGGCAGAGGTCAACGCGTTCATGCCCGCGTCGACCATCCCATTCCTCGCCTGGTCCGCGACCGCCGCCGAGCTGTTCCTGGGCACCGCGTTGGTCCTCGGGCTCTGGCCACGCCGGGTGGCCCTCGGCAGCGCCCTGCTCCTGGCGGTGTTCGGCACGGCCATGGCCGTCTCCCAGGGACTCAAGTCACCGCTGGACTACTCGGTGTTCTCGGCCTCCGCGGGAGCACTCCTCCTCGCGAGCGCGGCTCGCGGGACCGGGCACCCTCGTTCAAGTCCGCCTCGCGGCTGAAAGCCGGGCTTCACCCAGCCGTCCGCCCACCCAGGCGCACGGCATCACCGTGGCGATGAGCAGCAGCGGATACCAGGTGGGGCCAAACTCGGGACCTTTGCCCCATGTCGCCACGGCGCCCAGGGTGCTCAAGGCCAGCCCCACGACACCGAGCCACAACACGTGGCGCATCGGCCTGTCCGGCGCGAGCCTCGCCGTCACATAGAACCCGAGGATACCGAAGACGACGCGGTACGCCGTCGCCAGCCCGAAGAGCGCATCCGACATGGGCTGCCCCACCGGGGGATAGATGCCCGTGGCATGCAGCACCGCATCCGTCCCCGTGGAGAGCAGGGCATTCACGAGCAGCCCCGCGAGCACCGCACCCACGCTCCGGGCGACGCGACGGGCGGGCCGCCCCGTCCCCGTGACACCCGAGTCATTTCTCACCGCCACCTGGGACACATCCGCCTCGACCGACGCCTTCGCTCGCATGCGCAGAACCTCCGACCTCGAATCCGCTTTCAATTCGAGGTCGGAATGGGCCGCGCGAATTCGACATCCCCGCGCACGAATTCCGCCCCTTCGAGGGGCGCTTGCCTGACGGACCCCGGCCCGCACCCCTGGCCGGTCAGCTCATCTTCTCCAGGAGGGCTCGCAGCTCCGCCTGCTGTGCGGCGCTCAGCCGCCCGAGCTTCTCGCCGAACGCCTCGGAGAGCAGCGCGGTGCCCTGCTGCATCACCTTGCGACCAGCCGGGGTGAGCTGCAGCCGGTGCCGCCGCAGGTCCTCGGTGTCAATTTCACGGCGCAGGAAGCCCGCGGCCTCGAGCCGCTTCACGTACAGCGTCACCGACGGCTTGGGGATGCAGAGGGATGCCGCCAGTTCGGCCGGATAGGGGTGGGCGTCCACCTCCGCGAGCACGAACAGCTCCTTCGTCTCGAGCCCCAGTGCGGTGATGTCGGAGGCGACACTGGAAATCACCGCCATCAACAGCCGGTGGTTGAGCGACCAGATTCTCGCCGCGTCGATTTTCGCCATGGCACCTTGCGCGGGAATTGGTTCAACATTAATCCAATTCCATCTTGAACTAGTTCGTCGTCCCTACAATGTAGCACGCCCCTGGAGCCGTCCATGCCTCTCAACCACTACGTGACGCTCGGCCGTTCAGGCCTGCGCGTGAGCCCGCTGTGCCTCGGTGCCATGACTTTCGGTGAAGACCTCGGTTGGGGGACGAGCGTCGAGGAATCCCAGCACATCATCGACCGGTACATCGAGCTCGGCGGCAACTTCATCGACACCGCGAACTTCTACACGAAGAGCCACTCCGAGAAGATCATCGGCGACCACGTCGGGCGCCACCCGGCGCGACGGGACAGGCTCGTCATCGCGACGAAGTTCAGCGGCAACCTCTACCCGGGGGACCCGAACGGCGGTGGCTCGGGCCGCAAGTCCATCATCTCCGCGTGCGAGAACTCGCTGCGCCGGCTGCAGACCGACTACATCGACCTCTACTGGCTGCACAACTGGGACATCCACACGCCCATCGAGGAGACGATGGCCGCGCTCGAGGACCTGGTCCGGGCTGGCAAGGTCCGCTACCTCGGCGTCTCGGACACGCCCGCGTGGAAGATTGCCCAGGCCAATGTGATGGCGCACTTCCGGGGCTGGTCTTCCTTCATCGGGTTGCAGATTGAATACTCCCTGTTGGAGCGCAGCGTCGAGCAGGAGCTGGTGCCCATGGCGCTCGAGCTCGGGCTCGGCATCACCCCGTGGTCCCCGCTCAAGAGCGGCGCGCTCAGCGGCAAGTACACCCGAGCGAACGCCGGACAGCAGAAGGGCGACCGAGGCGCCTTCCTGGACCCGTACCTGAACGAGAAGACCTACGCCCTCATCGACGCGCTCGCGGCCATCGCCCGCGAGCAGGGGAGCACCGTGGCGCGCGTGGCGCTGGCCTGGGTGCAGGCACAGCCGGGCGTGAGTTCCACCATCATCGGAGCGCGGCGGCTGTCGCAGCTGGAGGACAACGTCGGCGCCCTCGAGGTGAAGCTGACGGCGGAGCAGCTCGGCCGCCTCGACGCGCTCACGAAGCCGACCTTCGGGTTCCCCCAGAGCATGCAGCCCATGTTCCCCAGCATCCACAATGGAGGCACGACGGTGAACGGCGTCTTCGCGGAGGCGTCCGGCTTCGGCGTGGTGAAGGGCGACAAGCCCTACTGAGGGGCCAGCGTGTGAGCCGACATGGCGCTCAGCCCACCATGTCCGTGGACATGAACGCCAGGAGCAGCTGGATGAAGTCATCCCAGCTCCCTGGCGACTGCTCCCACTGCTGGAACTTCAGGTAGAGCGTCACGGCGTTCTTGTTCTGATTGCCGAGCCCCTGGGCCGTGGTGTCGAGGTCCAGGTTCGCGGTGTCCGCCAGGTCCTCCACGATGCTCACGGCCTCCTGGAGCGAGGACGCCTCCTCGAGGACCTCGGTGTAGGTCTGAATGATTTCGTGGACCAACTGCCCGACGGCCTTGCCCCATTGGGGCGGAGACTTGATGGACTTGAACTCCTCAATGAGCCCACTCAAGGGGTTTGACGAGGAGACAGTCAGGTTCGAGTACTTCGCGGCGAGCTCATGGAGGGAATGAGCCAGCGCGCCAATGGCGGAGTTGGGGGTGCCTTCCGCGAGGAAGAGGTTCTTGGCGTTCTCGTTGAGGGTGTAGAGGATGGCCGAGGCGAGGTGTTGTTCGTTCTTGAATTTGCCATTCAGCCCCAACGCCGAGGCCAGTACCTCCAAGTGCTTCCCGCCCGCGTTGTTCTGCTTGACCGCGGCGTTCCAGACGGCCCGCAGCAGGTGCTGGGGGATGACGTGACGCCGATGCATCCAGACGCCGCTGATGTCCTTGATGCTGGGCATCGAGTTCTTGAAGTCCTGCCGGAAGTTGATGCGGCACGTGGACTGGAGGCTTTCGTCAACGAGGTACTTCGCCTTCCGCGCACGCACCGAGGCCAGCAGGGCCTTGCGAATCTCATTGGACTGCCGCGACAGGTTGTTCTCCCCACAGTAAGGGCAGTGCTGGGGGGCTGACTGCTCGATGCTGTAACAGATCATACAGCCACAGATCAGACAGGCCAGCCCGATCGCCCCCACGTTCTTCTCGTCGGCTTTGACAAGCTCGAAGAGACCCTTTCCACAGAAGGGACAGCGCGAACTCTTGTGCCGGGTATCCGAGGCCCAGAGATTGAGGCAATCAAAGCCCTTGCACTGATAGATGTGGAAGAGCGTCTGTTTTTCGATGCGCTCTTCCCGGGAGAGGGTGACCTTCGGGGACTGGATGACGACGGTCTTCTTGGGCGTGATACTCTTGCTAGGGGCCTTGAATGGCTTGAAAGGGCTGGAGGTCGTGACGGTGGTGACGACCTCCATGTCGAGATCCGGATCCTCGTATACCTGGCTGCAACTGCCGCAGCACTGCACGGACATGCCCGCGACGTAATCCATCTTGGAGTTACAGCCCGTACAATTGTAGCGCGAGAGCTTCGGGAGGTTATCCGGAATGTCTTCCAGGAGCATGAGCCAGTTGGACTGCTCGCAGTAGGGGCAGACACTGCTCTTCTTCGATGAGAACCAGATCAGCTCGCACTTCCGACACCCGTAGCAGTTCATGCGGAAGCCCCTTGAGAGACGCCGCCGCTACAGCAACCGCCATGCCAGGGGTCCTGCCACGGGAATGCCCGTCGTCGGGGCGGAGCGTTGCGTTCCAACGCGCCCAGCCTGCGTTCCGCCAGGACGCGGAAAAGCCCCCGGTGTCAGGGAAGTCGTCGCCTCGGGCGACCTGCCGAACCAACGACCTCCGGGGTGCGTCCGCCGCTACAACTCGTTGACGATGACGAGCCCGCGCACCGAGTCCACGAGGTACACGTAGCCGTCGCCGGGGATACGGACTCCGTAGTTGCCCTCGAAGACGCCATGGCTTCGTCCCGGGTCGGTCTCCCGGAAGGTGTTGAAGTGGGCGACCTGTCTCGGCTGGGTGGGGTTCGAGACATCCAGGACGCGCAGGCCCTCGTGGTACCAGGCGACGTAGAGCAGTTGGCCCCGCAGCAGCAGGTTGTGCATGGACACGACGGGCCGCATGCGGTGGGTGCCGATGAGGACGATGTTCGCCGGGTCCGTCACGTCGAGCACGCGCACGTGGGAGCCATTGAACTCGCCGCCCTCGAAGGCGATGGTGCGACCCGCGAAGGTCCCCACCGCGCTGTGGTGCGCGTAGCTGATGGCGTCGGGCCGGAAGTAGTCCCCCAGGTGGCGCACGTCGTTCAGGTCGGTGATGTCCATGATGGAGAAGCCCGACTCGGCGTTGCTGATGTAGAGGCGGCCCTGGTAGGCGAAGACGTCATGGGGACCGCTGCTGAAGCCTCCCGGCGTCGGCGTGACAATCTGGAGCAGCGTGGGCTCCAGGGGGTTGGAGACGTCGTAGACATAGGTCCCCGTGCCCGGGGCGTTGGCGTAGAGCCGGTCCGCGTCGACGAGCACGGTGTGGACGGTGTGAGGGCCCTCGGCTCGGCGCACGAACACGGGATTGGCCGGGTCGCTGATGTCGAAGATGACGAGCCCGGAGGAATTGCTGGCGATGTAGAGCGCATCTCCCCTGGCCCAGACGCCGTTCCAGGACGTGTCGCCAGCAAGGCTCACCGTCTTCTTCAGGACGGGGTTGCGCCGGTCCCTCACGTCGAAGACGCTGAGCCCGCCCACCCGAGGCGGACCATCCAGCGAGACGACGTAGGCGTGCTCCTTGGCGACGAAGAGGTCCGCGGGCCTGCCGACGGAGGTGGCGGCCTCCGACATGAGCGAGAGGCCACCGGAGGACTCTCCCTCTCCGGCCGCCCAGGTCATGCGATGGGCCACGAAGGTCCCGAGCGTCTTGCCGAACCGCGCGTCGCTGGAACACGACACGTAGCAGCCCGTGATGACGCCGGGCGACGGAACATGGCAGCCGGCGAACGAGGCGGTGGTGATGATGTCGCCCTCGGGAGTCGCAAGGCCGCGTCTTCCCGTGAGGAAGAACGTGCCGCCTTCCGTCACGCGGGCGATGACCGGCCCGCTGCCCAGCGCGTCCGGGGTGCCGTCGTCGTGGAGCCCGATGCTGATGGCGGAACGGGAGACCGTCGTGGTGGTGGGGCGGTTGGCGCGAACGCGCATCTCCCCTCGGAGGTTGACCTGGTAGATGCCCCGGCCCTCCACGCCGGAGAGTTCCTGGGCGGAGCAACTGGATGAATCAAAGGCCGTGAGGCTCTCGCAGAGGAGCGGGTCGAGGCTCTCCGGATTGACGAACTGGCACGCGTCATAGCGGCCGGTATCCACCCAGTCGCCCAGGTCCTCGAGCGCGGTGGCGGTGCCGTCCCACGGTGGAGGCCCGGCGTCGGGGGTGCCCGCGTCATCGGGCTGAGGGCCGGCGTCGACGCCTGGGGCGGAAGACCCACCGCAGGCGGAGAGCAGGGCCGGGAGCAGGACGCAAAGAGAGCGCCATGCTCCCAGGGAGAGCGAAAGAGTCTTCATGTGGAGCCTCGGTGACAAAGCCATCCACGAAGGCGTGGAGGGTCATCCCCGATACGGCGAGGGAGGCGCCATGTTCCCCAGCGAGCCGCCGATGCTTGTCATCTGGCAACGGAATCCCCGCCAGCGCGCCGGGCCGCCCCACCTCGAGCCTCTTTGGTCCTCCCCTTGCAGTTCAGGTGGGGACTCGGGCACCGACGGAGACAGGGCTCCCCGGGATCCTCCAGGTGGGTATAGGGCATGTCCCCTCCTTCCAGCCCAACAGGGGCGGAAGGAGGGCGCGAGACATGGGTGACGGGGCTACCGGTAGAACCGGAGGTTGCAGATCTGGGACTGGGTGGTGACGCCCGGGAAGGTCCCCGAGAGCGAGAAGCGCAGGTAGCGCGTACTGAGTCCACCTCCGGGCTGCAGCCTGTAATCCCTGACAAGCGCCTGGTTGGCGGCGTAGGTCAGCGTTCCGCTGTCGGTCGTGGTGTAGGTGCTTTGGTTCGCGCTGATGCCCAGGGACCAGCTGGGCGGATTCGACGCACCGAAGAGGAGCTCCATTCGCTTGACCAGATGCACCTGGCCCAGGTCGACGTACACCAACTGCTCATTGCCGTTGTTCGTGTACCAGCAGGTCCCCGGGTCGGCATCCGTCGCCTTGTAGGCCGTGCTGGGGTTGATGGAGGCATGCGTGAACGAGACGGGAATCAGGTACTCGACGGCGGGGGCGACGAAGAAGGGAGCCGTGACTCCGACGCTGCCCGCGCCTCCCTGCTCCACGACCCTGATCATCACGTTTGAGTTGCCCCATCCACCCGTGTAGAAATTCCAGCTTCGATTCGTATACGCCCAGGAGGAATCCTCACCAACCTTGGTCCACGTGAGGCCGTCGTCGCGCGAGGCGTAGTAGTCGACGTTCAGGGGCGTGGGGAAGGTCCAGTGGATCGTAACGTTGACGCCATCGAGGATGGGCGTGGGCAGTGACGGCGTGTCGACGTCAATCACATCCGTGACGGTCAGCGTCACCGGATTGGAGACGACGGTCTGCTGGTAGGCGTCCACGACCCGCCAGTGGGAGACCCTCCGCTGGCTGCGGTGGTCGATAGGATAGAGGTAGTTGTTGGTGATGGTCGCGACGGTCTGCCAGGAATTGGGCGCCTGCTCTGTCGCGCGCTGGAGGAGCAAGGTGTCGCCTCCGCCGCTGATGGACAGGAATGGGTGCTGGGAGCCACGGGTGACCACTGAGACAGGGAGGGAAAGGATGGGCTTGCTGATGGGATTGGTGACCCAGATGGGCGCCATCACGACGTCGGCATTCTCCCAATTCTGCCGGAGTGTGACGACGTAGATGGACTCGTACGGCGTCAGCGAGAAGACCTCCTTCAGGTTGATGAGATGCTCATCCTCGTAGGTAATCTCCTTGATGGGGGCGTCGGGCTGGAAGGGACTCCAGACCTGGAGCACCGTCCACTGGTTGCCTCCGCCGGTGCCATCCTTGGTCGTCCCCCACACGGTGAAGTCCAGGCGCCGCTCGGTGGGGCTCAGCGCGAACTCGGAGCCCATGGGACGGCCGTTGGCCATGAAGAAGCCGGAGGCAGGCGGCAGGGCCGTGCGGAACACCGAGCGGTTGCGCAGCGCGGTGAGGAAGTTCTCGTAGTTCCACGGCGTACCGGGAGGCAGGACGACACCGGCGCGGCCCTGGGCCGTGTCGAAGCCTTGGATCTTCTCGCGAGGCACACCGGGCTCATCGATGTAGGGCAGCACCCAGGAGCCGTCCGGGTTCTGCGCCTGGAATTCGGAGCCCAGTTGCGCGCGGACGGAGGCGTGCGCGTCGGTATTGGAGACGGGGGCGACGCGGAAGCCGCGCCGCAGCAGCTCGAAATACTTGGGGAGCCCGTTGTACTCGGCGAGTTCGACGGCATCTCTCACCTTCTGGCGTCGGTCCGGCGCCGTGGGGAGCGTGAAATACACGTCGTCATTCGGATGGTTCAGCTGGATGTGGGTGCTCAGCAGCGGGTCCGCCGAGTAGTTGTCGACGATCTCGTCGTGCATGTTCCCGATGTTGGAGGAGTTGACATGCAGATTGCGGTTGAAGCTGTTGAAGTGGTGGTCATGGCTGGAGCCCGTCCCATCATCCGGGCCCACATGGGACTCCCTGCCCCTGACGACGAGCAGCTCGGATTGCCCGTTCGCATCCAACACGGGGCTCAGCTGGGAGATGGGGTCATCGTCGTCATAGGACTTCCACGACGTGGTGTGGTTGCTGGTGCCGAAGAAGTCATAGCCATGGCGGAAGGCGGACAGCAGCACCTCGCTTCGGATGATCTGGGGCGTGAAGCTGAGCGACCCGCCGCCCAGGGAGTCATGGCCGCGAGGGTGGTTGTGCAGGTCCCCCACGAACGTCTGCCAGCCCCCTCCTCCCAGCTCCAAGGCGATGCGGTTGCGGTACTTGCCCTCCCGGACGGCGGGGACCGGATACCGGTCCGAGGCGAGCACGTTCGTCACCTCCTCATCAGCGAGGCCGGGGGTGGAGACCAATGCGGCGGCCAACAGCACACTGCTGCCAAGACTTCTACTTCGAGACATGAAAGGCGCCTCCGCTGAAGGAACTCCGCGCGGGCAGGCACGCGTCCGTGCACGACCCCTGGAGTTACTACGGAGGGAGGGGTGAGGACTGGTCGTTCCCTCATCCCAAGGCTGACGGCCCACCCCGGAACTCAGGAGCGGGCCGCGGCCGCCTACGGTCCTCGCGTCACTTCACCTCGACGCCCGGCATCTGGCCGAGGCCCAGGTCAATCCACCCCGGCATGTTGTAGCTGGCCGTCGTGCCGTCCGTCCTCGTGGCCAGGGGGTTCTGGTCCACGTGGCCCGCGGTGCCCAGGCTCATGAAGAGCGTCGTGGGCATCGACTCCGGCGTGGCCTCCATCAACATCATCGTGGTGGAGGGTACATCGGGCAGGTAGTCGTGCGTCGCGTCGAAGTCGCGATACGCGGTGAGCCAGGCCTCGTGGCTGTAGCCCGGGTCATTCGGCGTCATCGCCAGGGTGGCGAAGGGCTCGCCCTCCGCCTTGAGCTTCTGACGCTGGGCCGCGAGCGCCGCGGGGTCGCTGGAGTCCGCGAAGAAGCCCACCACCATGTCCTGCGCCTGCCGGGCCGCGACGTTCTGCACGTTCGCCAGCCCCTCCGCGCCCGTCACGGTGATGGTGGTGTACTCGGTGCCGCCGTACTGGAGGATGTCCATGCTCATCCCCTCGAACTTCCGCGAGCCGTCCGGGTTGAGCGAGAACTGGATTTCAAACGAGTTGTCCGTGCCGGCCACCTTGCCCTCGGCCGTCACCGTCGTCTGGCCATTCACCGTCGTCACCGTCTGCGTCAGGCTCTCATCCCAGAACTGGTGCTCGAAGCCGACGAACTTCGTCAGGTGCAGCTCCGCGCTGAGCGAGCCCTCCTCGGACCAGGTCTGCTGGGTGCGCACGTCCAGGACCCCCGGGCCCGTCTGCGTGGGGAGCGTGCCCTCCCGGACGAAAGTCTCGTAGGCCGTGCGGCCCTCTGGCGTGGCCAGGTCGAACTCCACGCTCGCGGAGTTGCCCTGCGTGTAGCTGTGCTCCGAGCCGATGCCGCCGCCGACCTTGTGTCCCTTGAGGGTCAACTCCAAGCCCAGCTCCAGCTTCGACGTGAGCGTCTCCTCCGGGCCCACCGTCACGCGCACCGTGGTGTCTCCGGTGCGCTCCACCGCCACCGACTGGGTCTGCTCCTTGCCATTCTCCCCACTGAGCTTCAGGGGCCCGATGGACAGACCGCTCGACGTCGTCACGAAGTCAGAGGCGTCCATGACGAGCTTGCTGCCGGGCGGCAGCGCCAGCGGGTCGCTCAACGTGGGGACCTGGAAGCCGCCGGGGTTCATGATGAGCTGGCCAATCTCCCCCTCGGTGAGCGCGAGCTGGAAGCTGACCGATTTCTTGCTCCCGGACTCCGCGCCAATCTCCACGCCGAACGGGCCCACCTCGCCCGCCTCGATGCCCGCGCCGCCCTTGAGGCCACCGGTGGCATCGAACGTAACGGTGATGAGGTGCCGGCCGTCCGCGGTGGGCTCCGTGGGGTTCCAGCTCAGCTTGACCTCCGTCTCCGCGTAGGCGCCGCCGGAGATGGTGCCCTTCACCTCGCCCTTCTTCTTCTCCCCTTCCGCGGGCTTGAACTCGGCCTTGATGCCCACTTCGAGGGTGCCATCGGTGGAGATGTTGACGGACGGCGTCAGGTCCACCAGCTCCTTCTTCTTTGTCGGGTCCGCCGCATCCCCCGTCGTCGTCGCCGCCGCGTCGTCCGCCACCGAGCGCGCCGCGGCGCCCGTCAGACCGAAGCCGTGGATGAGCGCCTCACGCGCGGGGCCCGGAGGCACGGACAGGATGCGCGCGAGCTGCGCGTCCGGCACCGCCACCGGCTGGCCGTAGGATGAATGCGTCGCCTTCCACTCGGCGAGGTTCGCGTACGTCTTGCCGGGCTCGTTCGGGTCGACGACGGCACCGCCCGGCTTTCGCACCAGCGCGTGGCCCACGCTGTCGCGCGAGTCGCTGAGCAGCAGCACCTGGTCCCCTGGCTTCGACAGCGTGTTGGCCTTCTCCAGGCAGTTGGCCTTGCCGTCGCCCAACACCTCCGTGCGCAGCGTGCTCGCCGGCCCCGCGCCGCCGAACAGGTCCATCGAGGGACGCCGACCCGACTGGAAGCTGCTGCGCCCCGAGTGGCCCGCCGCGGGCTCCTGCTTCGGCGCTGGAGGCGGAGGCGGAGGCGGCGGAGGGGGCGCGGCGACGGTCGGCTGCTGAGGCACGGCGGAAGGTGTCGGGGTGGCGGCGCGGCGAATCGGGGCCATGGACTCTCACTCCTCGGATGCGGGCTGCGAACGCGGATAAAAAACCAATCGACCAATTTGTTTTAGTCGATTCTCCGCGCGTCCGGGTGAAAGTTGCTGTCAGTGGTCAATTTTCTGGCGTCAGCGGACGGGTTCCCGGGTTTCAGGGGCCCGCGCCATGGACAATGTGCGGCGAGGTAGGTGGACTCCGACCCGCTGAAAGGCGGCGGGGCATTCGCCGTGGCGGTCAGAAGTCCGCGGTCAGCTTGACGGACAAGGAGCGGCCGGGGCGCTGGACGCCGAAGAAGTCATACGTCTTCGCGTTCGTGAGGTTGAGCACCTCCAGCGTGCCCCCCAGGGTGGGCGAGCCTTCCCGCACGTAGGTGAGGCTGAGCGAGTGGGTCAACTGCGCATCGACGTCCTGCTTGTACTCGCGCAGGCCCTGGCTCTCCCATCCCCGGAAGAAGCCGTTCATGAATCGCGAGGTGACGCCGAGCGACGCGGAGTCGCTGGGGAGGATGAGCGCGCGGCGCCGCAGCCGGGCGCTGAAGTTCGCGAAGAGCCAGGGCACATTCGGAATGCGGTCGCCCTTGAAGGCCGCGTACGTCCCCTGCCCGCCCGTGTTGCGGAAGTCCTGCCACGTCACGTTGGCATCCAGCCACAACCAATCCCCTGGAACCGTCCATCCCGCGGCAGCCTCGACTCCGAGCGAGCGCGCCGCATACACGTTCTGGAAGGACACCGTGGAGTCGTCTCCCAGCTTGACGATGAAGTCGTCGGCGAGCCGGGCGAAGCCTCCCACGCTTCCGCGGAAGCTCCCCATCCCCGTGCGCCAGTCATCCACCGAGAAATCCAGGTTGGCGTTGTGGCTGACCTCGGGCCGCAACCCCAGATTCGCCATCACGAGCACGCCATCACCAAACAGCTCATCCGGACCGGGAAGGCGCGTGGCGTACTCGTACGAGAGCTTGGCCAGCACGCCATACGGGAGGAACATCCGCAGGCTGTCTCCAAAGCCCAGATGCTCGCTGGCCTGGTCGGCCCGCCGGAAGACCCCCCCGGGCAGCACCTCCTCCGAGTCCGAGCGCATGACGTACCCCTTCACGAAGGCCACGTTCTTGAGCCGTCCGTCGCCCAGCGCCAGTTCGTGCTCGAGCCCGCCCACCAGCGTGAGCAGGTCGCGCTGCGCGCTCAAGGGGTCTCGCTGGCCCGTCCCCAGCTTGAGCTGGTCCTCACCCTGGCGCGTCACGAAGGTGGGCGCCAGCGAGAGCCGCAGGGACTGCGTCGCGGTGAGTTCGTAGGCGGCATGAAGGCGCGCCAGGGCGCTGTGTTGCCATTGCACCTGGTCCGCCGGCGTGGTGCCCAGCTCTCCGGGCTGGCGACGCTCCACGCCCGCGTTGCCGTACCAGTCGTAGACGAACCCCGCCATGTCGCGGAAGTCCGTGTCACGCCGGCTGTAGCCCCCCACGCCCTCCAGCCGAAGCTTGCCGGACAGCAGCCCTCCCTGGGACCACGTCGCCAGCGCGCCGTAGCTCGACTCGGCGGAGCGGGCCTCGCCGTAGGGCACCGTCATCACCACGTTGTGCTGCAGCTCCTTGCGCGTGCGCGTGCCAAAGACACGCAGGGAGAGGCGCTCCGCGAAGGGCCGCTCGAGCACCCCCACCTCCAGCCCGACGCCGCCCGCGGTGAAGCCATCGTGGAAGCGCGGCACGCGCGCGGGCACCAGGCGCCCCCGGTCATCGGCGGCCTCCACGTCCACCATGTAGTCGTTGCGCGCGACGTCGCCGAAGGCGTGGCCCTTCACGAAGAGCCCGCCGGTCCCCAGCTTGTACTGTCCCGCGAGTGACCCCCGGTATGTGCCGAACGAGCCCGCCTGCAGCGAGACGGAGGCCCCGCTCGGCTCGTCTCCGTCCGAGGAGACGAGGTTGACCGCGCCTCCCAGCGCATCCGCGCCGAAGCGCACGGGAACCACGCCTCGATAGACCTCCACGCGCTTGAGCAGGTTGACCGGCACGTTGGCGAGCCCCAGCCCGAAGCCGGCCAGCTCCAGCGGCACGCCGTCGAGGAAGAAGCGCACCTGCTCGCCGGAGAAGCCACTGAGCGAGAAGCGGCTGGCGGAGCCGAGCCCTCCGGTCCGCTGCACGCTGACACCCGTGTTGCGACTGAGCACCTCGCCCAGGTCCGCGGTCTGCTGCCGCGCCTCCTCCAACTCCACCACCTTGACCGCTTCGGCAGAGAGGGCGCGCTCCTCGCCCTTGCTCAACTGTCGCCCCGTCACCTCGATGGTGGTCTCCAGGCTGACGCTCTCCGCGAGCACCGCGTCCACCTCCGTGCGCTCCCCCGCCGCCACCTGGACGCGGTACGCCTGGGGCTCACAGCCCGGGACATAGGCGTGCAGCTCATAGGTGCCCGGAGCGAGCCCCTTCACCTCGAAGCGGCGCTGCGCATCGAGGCGCGGCGTCTGGGTGCGCCCCTCGGGCTCGAGCAGCAGGACCTCGGCCTTTTCCAGCTCTCCCCCTTCACAGGCGGACAGCCGTCCCGCGAGGTCTCCCACCGTCGCGCGAGCCTCCACGGCGGGCGCCTGCGCCGCGTCCTGTGCGGCGGAGGGAAGCGCCACGACCATGGCCAGCAGACCCACGGTTCGCCACGTCCGCCCGAGGGACACCGGGGGACAGGTCCAGGAGACCGAGCACTTCGCGCGGGCCAACGCGTCAACGAGGAGGGTCATGGTCCGTTGCATGAAACACGAGAGGAGTCCGGGCCCCGCGAACGACGGGGGGGGCGCTGGAAGAAGGCGAGCCCGAGCACATCGAGCGGGACGCGAGTGAAGGGTGCGTCGGGAGTCCGGACATTCACGGCGACTCATGCGCGAGAACCGGCGCGGGCGCCCGCGCGTCCCTGGGATCTCTCGGCACGATGCGCCCGATGGCCCAGGCGGAGACCAGGAACAGGACGCCCAGCAGGGCCAGTCCCAGCTCCACGCAGAACACATAGGGTGAGCCCGCGGGGTCGAACACGCGCCGGGCGTTGCGCCAGGAATCCAACCAGGGCAACAGGAACAGGATGCCGCCGGAGATGGCCAGCGACCACCGGGACCACACCTTGGGGCGGGGAAACAGGAGCGCACCCAGCACGCAGGCGCACCAGCTCCCGAAGAAAATCGTGTGTTCCCAATCCGCCCGACGCGTCAGCGTGTCGGGCAGCAGCTGGTTGGCCAGGAAGACGGCGGCGAGCGCGAACGCCGCCGCTCCGCACCCGCCCGCCGTGAAGCGCGCGAGGAGGACGTCCACCCGGCGCATGTCGCGCGCCCGCCGCTCCAACCAGATGAGGTTGCCGGTCAGCACACACAGGGCGCTGAAGATGCCCAGCAGCGCATAGGTGAGCCGCAGCCCCATCCCCGCATAGAGCCCGGAGTGGAGCACGTACGCGGACTCGATCAGCCGCGCCGTGGCGCCAGGCCCTCCAGCCTGCCGCACGTGCAACACCTCACCCTTCCCCGACACGCGGACGGTGGTGAACTCGTGGAGACCCTGACGCGCGTAGCCTCGGACATCGACATACGCCTGGGCATCCCCCAGGTTGCGCATGGAGAAGCGGTAGTGCCGCGCATCCGGCAGCGCCTCGCGCGCCCGCGCCAGCACCGTGGCCACTCGCGGCGCCTCGGCGGGCTGTTTGGAGGGTTTGGCTCCGCGCGGGTAGCCGATGCTCTTGAGCCCCGCGTCCACGTCACCGTCGAAGGCCGTGCGCACCACCACCGGCTGGAGGACCGCGGAGTTCAGGCAGATGATGGCCGCCGTCCAGGCGATGACCGCCTGATAGGGCAACCCCACGCTGCCGAGCACCTTGTGCAGGTCCCCCCACGCGGTGCGCAGGGCCTCGCGCGGACGGAAGCGCACCCAGTCCTTGCGGAAGCGGCCCAGTTGGATGACCAGCCCCGTGCCCACCACCAGCAACAGGACGATGGCCACCAGGCCGGCGATCAACATGCCCCCCGGCAGCGGGTAGAGGAAGTGCACCAGGAACAGGAAGTAGCCCAGGTCGCTGCGCTCCGGGGCCTGCTCGCCGGAGAGCGGGTTCACCCAGACGGCGGTCTTCTCGCCCCCCCGCTCCTTCCACTCGAGCCGGAGCCAGGGGGAATACGGAGCGGGCAGGTCCACGTCCAGTTGGGAGGGCCCGTCCTTTCCCACCCGTGCGTCCAGCCATTGCTGGAGCGTCTCCAGCGCCCGCGCCTCGTCCGCGGCCACGGGCGTCCTCAAGCGCGGCTCCTGCCAGGGCATCAGCTCGTGGCGGAACAGCGACACGACGCCGAGCAGGAACATGCCCACCAGGAGGACGGAAGCCACCGCGCCCGCCCATGCATGCGCCTCCCAGAGGACGCGGTACGTCCCAGACCCAAGCTTCATGGGAGACATCTCCAGAGGACGAGCAGCGCCGCCCCGCTCGCCACCAGGACGCCGGCCCATGCACGCGCCGCGGAGCGAGCCAGGAGCGCCATGCACGGCGCGGCGGCCATCAGGGGAATCACGACGATACAGGCCACCAGGTAGCGCACGTCCGACGAGGCGGGCACCACCGCGGGCAAGGCGACCGAGACCAGCAGCGCGGCGAGCGGAGCCCCCAGCACGGCCGCCAGCAGCCAGCTCACGCCCCGCTGGCGCCGCGTCCTGGCGCTCACGACGCGCGCTCCAGCACACCCAGCAACAGGCCCACCGGGGCCAGCAGCACCATGGCCCGGATGGGACGGCGCACCAGCGGCGAAAGGACGGCCAGCGAAGTGCCCCCCGCCATGACGTACGCCATCGCCGAGCCCAGGGCGGCCCCCGGAGTGGGAGCCGTCGACAGGGACATGGCGAAACCCGCGAGGACGAGCACCAGCCCCCCGCCCTTCAAGCCGGAGGGCACGCGCGAGGAGTCCGGCCACCGGCCCGCGTGGCGACACCACCACGCGCCGTAGAGACCCACCACTCCGAGCCAGAGCAGCGTGGGAACCAGGACATCCATCCAGGAGACCTCGCGGGAATCGAGGGCGAGCGCTCAGCGGATGCGAGCGACGTCCAGGACGAAGCCGGGGAACGAGATGCTGGGCTTGGGGGTGCCCGAGGACAGGTCCATCAGCGTGGAGGTGGAGTAGGTAGCCGCGCTCTGGCTGACGAAGAAGCTGGAGCCTGACGTGAGCGTGAAGCCGCTGTAGGCCCCGGGCGCGGCGTCCACGCGCGAGGGGGCACTCAGCGTCGCCAACGGCACCTGCCACCAGCTCCACCCCTTGCTGTACCACTCGCTGTAGGTGGTGCCCGGCGCCGACGGGGTGATGGTGGTGTCCGCCACCTGGAGCCACGCGGTGCCGTTCTCCGTGAGGGCGATGATGGTGCCCACCTTGTTCTCGCCGAGCGCGGAGGCCACGCTGCCGACGAAGCCCGTGTCGAAGGTCTGCTGCCCCGCCGGGATGCGCAGGAAGCAGTCCTGCTGGCCCGCGTCCTGGGCCCCCTTGACCGCGTAGCCCAGGCCGTTGATGACGCCGCTGAAGAAGTAGAGCGTGTCACCCTGCCGGCCCGTCTTGGTGAGGTCGCGGCAGCGCTCGTCGGAGGACCAGCTCAGCGCGTCCGTCGCCGTGTCGATGCGAACGAGCACCGAGCCCGGAAGCACGGTGTCGTACGTCGACGTCGACCAGCCCACCGCGAAGAACGCCTCGCCCTCGCGGGTGGCCCACTGGCTCAGCCCCGTGACGTAGCCCGCCTTGGTGAACTCCGCCGGCAGCGCCAGCGTCTTCTCGACCGCCATCTCCGCGGGGTTCCAGACGATGATCTGCCCCTGGGCGTCGTCCTTGTAATACGCCTTCGTGGCGCTCACGAAGTGCACGGCCTGGGCGCCCATCCGCTTCACGCCGAGGTTCTGGAACGAGATGCTGGCACCCGGCGTCAGCGCGCCGTCCTTCACCTCGTAGCGGGTGATGGTGGGAGACTCTCCGGCGCCAATGGCGAAGAAGCCCACGCCCTTGGCCGCGTAGAGCCGGGGACGGCCCGGCAGCTCCAGCGACTTCGAGTAGTCCAGCGTCTTGGGCTCGTCCAGGGAGTCGACCAGCGTGAAGTAGTTCATCCGGCTGCCGTTCGTCTCCACGGCGGAGTGCACCAGGTACAGCGCGCCCTCCTCGCCTCCACCCGGCCCCCCAGGGAGGGTGGGCTCATCGTCGCCGCACGCGGACAGGAACAGGGCGGCACACGCCACGAGCCCCTTCGAGAAACCGCCCTTGCCAATCCTCAGTGCTCCGCGGTGCATCGCGCTCTCCTCGAACCTGGACCGGCCTCCCAGCGCTGTCCGTCAGCACCGTGAGATCCGGTCAATTCCCGATATGAATTTGAGACTCAGTATCAAAATCAATACAGGCGTGCTGGAGTAGCCCTCTCGCAAGCCAGGTGTCAAGCAACGTCAGGGAGGAGGACAGAACAGACACGAGGACCCACTCGGCTTGTCGCGGGTATTCCTCGATATCGGTGGCCGCGGAGGACTGGGAGTGGAGGGGGCCGCACGCATGGCATCACCCGGCGGGAGCGGAGCCGTGGGTGGAGGGGGCACTTCAACCCTGGTCCGGTGTGCCCGAAGGTGGCTTCAGCAAACAGGGTTTGGACTCCGCGGGTTGCCCGCGACATGGGGCCCCCGAGGCGTCGAGCGGTCGCAATTGAACGGGAGTTCGTGCGACCTCACGCATTCCCTACGTTCTTACTGATGCAGCTTGATTGCGAATGAGGGGGGCGACCTGTTCGCCTCTCGCCGCGCCATGCCCGCCCCCCAATGACCTTCGATACCACTTGGATGAGATGCGCCCTCGCCGTCCTTGGCCTCTGGGCATTCACCCCCGGCTGCAAGAACGCCGCGCCCGGCGACGAGGACCCTCCCATCTCCATGGACGGAGAGCCCGACGCGGGTGGCTCCGATGGAGGCGTGAACCCCGATGGAGGGCCCGTCGATGGCGGCCCCCAGACCTCGGACGGCGTGGGCTTCATCGACTACACGCTCCCCTCGGCGGACATGGAAGCCGTGCCCCTGAACGCGCGCGTCATCGTGGCCTTCACGGAAGTGCTCGAGGCCACTTCGGTGAGCGCCACCAGTCTCACGCTGTCGGAGAACGGCGTGGCGCTGGAGGGCGCCGTGAGTCATGACGCCGCCACCCGCACCCTGAGCTTCGTCCCGGCGCGGCCGTTCACCGCCGACTCGCTGGTGACAGTCGCGGTCTCCACCGGGCTGCGCACCGTGACGGGTAGGTCCCTGCCCGCGCCCCACGTCTTCGTCTTCTCCGTGGGGAAAGAGAGGGACACGACGCCACCGACCGTACTGACGACGCTGCCTTTGGACAACGCCGCGGGCGTGGCGCCGACGCGTCCCGTGTACGTCATCACCTTCCGCGAACCGATGGACCCCCGGTCGCTCACGGCCGAGTCGCTCCGGTTCGAACAGGTGCTGGGAGCCAATCCCGCCGCCCCTCTCTCCGGTGTCATCTCCTACGAGCCTCGGACCCAATCGGTGTACTTCCGCACGAGCCCCGCTCCCGCTCCCGGAGCCCGTGTCACGGGCGCGCTGTCCACCCAGGCGAAGGACCTCGCGGGCAACGCGCTCGTCGCGGCGTACTCGTTCTCATTCGCGGTGACAGCATCAAGGGACACCTCGCCCCCGCGCGTGCTGGGCACCTTGCCCGTCTCGCAGACCGTGGGTGTCGCGGTGCGGTACGCCCCTTTCACCGTGAGCTTCGATGAGCCGCTTCGGCCCGAGTCCGTGACGACGGACGCCGTCTACCTGGAGGAGCTGAACGAAGCGGGGACCCAGGCGGTGCGGCGTATCGCGGGCACCGTGCGGTATGACGACGCGAGACTCCAGGCCGCCTTCTCTCCGAGCGCGCCCTTGAAGTACCAGACCCGCTACCGGGGTCGGGCTCACGCCGTGGAGGACCTCGCCGGAAACTCACTGGGGGTGTTCAATGACTTCGACTTCATCACGGAGCTGCCGCCCGCGCCTCCGATGGTCCGTGGCGCAGTGCCTGCTCCGGACATGCGCTTCGTCTCACTCGGAGGCCCGCTCCGCGTGAGCTTCGACCGCCCCCTGGACCCGGCCACCGTCAACGCGGCGAACTTTGGCGTCGCGGGTGTCACCGGGCTCGTCAACTACGAGGCCTCCACGAATACGGTGGTGTTCCGACCCGTGCCACCCTTCGCGCCGGCCACGGACTACACGGTGACGGTGAGGGACGTGCGCACTCCGCAGGGCGCCAGCCTCGCTTCGCCCTTCACGTACGCCCTCCGCACGGTGGCTTCGAGGACGAAGGTGAGCGCGGACCTCCCTGGACAGCCCGCCCTGCCAGCGTTCGCCACCGGCCCGCTGGGAACACTGGCCGTCTGGAGCGTGGACACCGGCACGAGCATCCAGGTCCGTGCGGCTTTTGATACCGGCGCGGGCTTCGCGGACTCCACCGTCCTTGGCGAGGCAGGCGCGAACACACTGCCGCCAGAGGTGTCCTCGTGGGGCAATCGCTTCATCGTCAGCTGGTCGGACGCGTGGGCCCTGGGCAAACGCGTCATGCTCTTCGACGGGACGTCGTTCACCTCCGTGACACCCAACGTCAGCGGTGACCTGTTCGGCCTGGGCAACAACCTCTACGTCCTCAACGGGAAGACCTTCAGGGTCCTCAATGGCACCCAGTGGACCGAGGTCCACACGAGCCCGAACCTCGGCTCCCCCATCCTCTCCCTCCTCCAGAATGGAGACTCCATCCTGGTGAGCTCCGGGTGGGGCACGAGCCCCGAGGTCGCGGTCGTCTTCGACGGCGCGCGGTGGTCGGAGTCCTCCGTCATCTCCAACGTGGATGCACAGTACATCCGCGTGGGGACGCGCTTCGGCCGGGCGTGGGTGTCCAGCCGAGGCACGGAGTTCGCGCTCTTCAACGCCGACACCCACCAGTGGAGCGCCCCCGAACTCATCTCCTCCACGCAGGCGAGCAGTGTGCGCATCGCCTCGGATGGAAATACCATCACCGCCGTCTTCGGTGCCTCGTCGGGGCTCTTCGGGGCCGACCGCGTGAACGGAACCTGGCAGCCCGCGGTGTTGCTGGAGAGCACTCCAGTCCGGGAGCTCTGGGCGCTCGTCCAGCACCATGGCAACTCCGTCGCGTTGTGGAGCAGCACCGCCACGCAGCTTCACGCCGCGGCGCAGACAGGTGGCTCCTGGGCGTCCGCCGCGAAGGGAGTGGTGACGACCGGCGCGAACCGCGTGCGCGACGTCCGCGCCGCCGGTGACGACCTGCTGGTCCTCACCGAGAGGAACAACGTCGACAATTCCGCGTATGAAATCTGGGGCACCGCGCTCACGTCCCAGGGTTGGCGGCCGAGCGTCCGACTGCGCGACATGGAGAAGGCCGGCGCGAGGCTCGCCATGCAAGGCGCCCGCGTGGGTGCCGTCTTCGCGGCTCCGGGTCTGGTGGCCCTGCGCGCCTATCTGGGCAGCGGGCAGTGGGAGGAGAGTCACGCACTGGTGACTCCGGAGCTCGTGGGCAGCGTGCGCAACCCGTCGGTCCACTTCGCCGCCGACGGCCATGGCGCCGCCGCGTGGGAGCAGTTCGAGGCGGGGGCGTGGAGCATCCTCCTCGCCGAGTTCGACGGGACGGCCTGGCACGAGCCCGTGCGCGTGGCGCGAGGTGGCTCCAGGCCTCGCGTGGCCGTGGACGACAACCTGGCCGTCGTCGCGTACCTCCAGCCTGGAACCGCCGGCAATGTGGAGGCATGGAGGGTGACGCACGAGGCCGGCGTACCGGGGACGCCCCTCAAGCTGGACAGCGTGGCGGCCACCTACGCCAACGCGGACCTCGCCCTGGCCCATGGCCCCAGCGGCTTCATGGCCGTGTGGGGTGACCTCGAGATTCGCTCCGCCCAGAGCGTGGATGGACAGACATGGTCCGCGCCGGTGACCGCCATCCCGCGCGCGGTGTCCGGCGGGAGCGCGACCCGCCTGCGACTCGTGGTGGCGGGCACCTCCTACGCCATATCGGTCCAGCGTGGCGGGAGTTCGTTGAGCGCGAGCGTCCACGCAGGGGGCGCCTGGCAGACACGGGCCGATGCGACCGCGTCGAACACGGCGCCTGACTTCGCCGCCGACGCGAGCACCGTCATGCTGCTGACCGGCTTCGAGAACGAGTTCCGGTACCTCGTCCACAACGGCACCGCCTGGTCTGCGCAGCGCACCCTCTCCTCTCCCGCGGACGGCAAGGGACTGCTGGCCGCATCGCCCCAGGGACTGCGGCTCCACACGGGCATGAGCTGGTGGAAGTGGAGCGGGTCGGAGTGGGTGAAGGAGGCGACCCAGGTCAGCCGCCCTCACGCCACGGGCTCCTTGCGGTGCGACACGAAGGGCTGTGGACTGGCGACAGGACCTGTCTTCGGGACGCCGGTGAACCTGGCGCTGTCCTACGCGCCGGGCACGAGCGCCTTCCAGCAGGGCGCCTCGCCCCACGAGCCGTCCCAGCCCGTCATCGACGGCAGCGTGAGCTGGGACTTCGCGGCGGGCTCCTACCGAGCCACCTGGCTCCAGCCCGCGCAGCAGGGTGTGCACGCGCTCCACGCCAGCACGGGCCTCTAGATTCTTCCAACCTCCACGAGGATGCGCCGGAGCTGCGCGCGCCGCGTGCCCATGCGCCTCGGCGTTCAGCGGCTCCAGCAGACATTGATGGCGGGACTCCCACAATAGGTGTTCGCGACACTCTGGCACTGTTCATAGGGGACCCCTTCACCCATGCACATCCAGGGGAACCCCGGGGTGCAGATGAAGCAGCAGCGGCGCCCACCCGCCTCCCAGCCCTCACATAGGGAGGAGTCCACCGTTCCCACGTCCGCGTCCTGGGGAGCTTCACGGGGGGGCCTTTCGGAGTGTGCCGGAACAGGACTGGCGCCGGCCAATGAAAGCCGAGCCCTCCGGGTTTGACCATCCCTGGCAGTGGCGCTCGGGCAAGGCCATCTCGAGCGGAGGGAGACAGACCGCGAGGAGGTCCGAGAGCTGATGGATGACCGCGGTGATGGGTTCGGCTCGAACTCCTCTCAGTCGACACGCGAGTAGAGGGAGGCGGCGCCCCTCAACCGTTCCATGGCTTTGGCATCGAGCTTTCGCTGGCAGCGAAGGTGAAGGCCCCGGTCACTGAACCTCACCGCCGCGCGAAGGACTGTCACGAGCGATTCAACGTGCCGCTCACTCACCAGCGTCGCCTGGACAGGCACTTCCGCGCCGAGGTCCACCGAGAGTTTCCAGGCTCCAGCCAGGGCGGCATCGAAGCGTTGCAGCCTGGGCGCCAGGGAAGAATCGGCACAGAGGACCACCGTGCCCGGCTCAGCCCTGGGGAACTCCAGCCAGGACAGGTGCGGCAGGGCGGCCAGTGCCTCGAACAGCCCAGGCCCGCGTGCGCCCGTCACCTCCAGGCGCCGCACCGGCAACGCGTGGGCGCCCAGCTCACGCGCCAGAGCCTCCGAAACGTTCCTCAACCGTGTCACGCCGCGCAGGTGCGGATGGGCAAGCCACCGGCTCCAATGCACGGCGGGGCCAGTCCAGTCGGCAATGCCGTTCCAGTCGATTTCCTCCACCGTGCCCCAGGCCGGTCCTGGCGCGGGCGCTCCCTCCATGACGTTGGATTCCATCATCCGGACCGCCACCGGAAAGCCTCGTGCGAAGCGTGCATACCCTCGCTCGATGACGGCCCCCAGCGGGGCCTCCCACTTCTCCCTGTTCGCCACCAGCAACTGAGTGATGCGGTCCTCGTCGGGCACCTCGGCGCATTGGAGCACGATGAATTCACCCAACGGGTCGCCCAGTTCGAGCAGTTGGTCGGCCAGCACTCTGCGCGAGGAGTCATCCTCCGGCACGGCATGGATGCGAGCGAGCAGCACATCCCGGGTGGAGGAGATCCGTTGCTCCACGGCCGTGCGCGCGTCGATGGCCTCCCTCAACGCCTCACACCGCGCCTGGGTCTCCTCGTCGAGAATGGGAGGGACCCAGCCAGTCCCCAGACGGATGACGATGTCGAGCTTCTCCGCCACGAAGAACAGCTCGGCGGGGAGTCTCACTCTCAGCGCATGAAGGACGTTCACGTCGTAGGGCGGCCCCACGTGCATGAACAGGCCGCACAGCTCGTCCAGGACCTGAGAGTGCTTGGCCACCGGCATGAGCGCGATGGCGAGCAGCGGTTGAATGAGCCGGGGGTCCGCGGCCCGCTCTCGAAACTTCGGGATCTGCCGCGCGGTCTCTTGCCCATGACCCTGCCGCGCATGCGCCAGGAGCGGCATCAGCTCCCTCGGTAGGTCCATCAGATGCCTCGGATCCCGCTTCTGCCACCAAGAGGCGTTGACGTCGAGCGGAGTGAGGCCGACCACGAGGCGGTCCGAGAGCTGCTGCGCGAGCGCGATGATGGGCTCCGCGCGGGCCTCAGCCCAGGCCTCCAACAGCCTCTGGAGCGCCTCCTCCTCCTCGTGCCGCTCGAAGGACTCCGTCGCGCGAGCCAGGAGCTCGTTCAGAATGTGGCTCACTTCGCCAGCATAGCCCTTTGCGCAGCGCCCAGTCGTCGAGGCCCAGGACTCGAGCGGGGCTGGCAGGAAGCAATGGGGCGCGGCGCCTCAGCCACAGGAGGGGAGCGAGACTGGTGGGCGTGGCCAGGGGCTTGAGCAGCCGGGCCCCGGCTTCTGCTCCCGCTGTGATTGCAACGGAGCACCCCTCGGTGGCCAGCCGGCGTGGCCGGTGCGCCTGCGCGGACAGCAGGCGCACCGGCCGCTCCGTGAACGTGCGGCGGGGAGCGCGAGCGTTACGGAAGTGGCGGAAGCGCGATGCGCAGCTTGACCCACTCGTACTCCTTGACGGTCTTTCCAGCCACCTGGACGTTCTTGCTCTTGGAGCCGACCACGGAGAGCTTGAGGGGACTTTCAAACACCGCGTGCACATTGGTGTTCGTGGCGATGAAGCGCGCCAGCGTCAACGTCCCCATGACCATGACAGTCGGGCAGTCCGCCCTCAGCTTGCACGTGGGAGCACGATACACAATCACCGTGCCGCCCTCGATATCGTTCGCGCTGTTGAGGCGCGCCTTCGGTACGACGATGAACAGCCGATTCTTGCCGTCGGGAGTCTCCCAGACCGCGCCCAGCTTGTGGTCGATGGGGCTGTCGGGCTTGTTGGCGTTTACGTCCACGGGCCGGAGGATGACCTCGGTGAAGCGATCGCGCTCGAGGACCGCATTGACCTGGGTGAGCTCCGCCTTCTTCGTCCATCCCAGCCAGTGGAGCTGCGGGAGGTTGTAGTTATCCGACGGGAATCTGCCCATGAACGTGCTCGCGTCGCGGTACTCGATGGGCTTGTTGGTAGAAGGATCTCGCGCGTTGCCGTGCGCGAGGCCGAGGATGTGCCCGGTCTCGTGGACGTAGGTCCGGAACAGGTTGTCATTGAGGTAGATGTTGCCCCCGGTGGCGTGCGAGATGGAGCAGAGCCCGGTGGGCAGCACATACACGGTCATGAACGCGGTCGCGCTGATCTGGGCGACGGCCTGTTCCTTCGCCTTCCCGCAGTTGCTGCTCGTCACCTGCACGGTCTGCGTGCCGATGATATTCCGGTGCACCTGATTGCGAGACGCGACCACGAAGAAGTCGTACATATTGTGGACGTTGGCCATGATGGAACTCATCGAAGGCGTGGTCTTGCCCGCGAGCGCGACGCGAACGACATTGACCCTGTGCGCACTGTTCACGACGCCCAATCTGGGATTGTAGTTCCTGACGCACTCCGACTCCCCGACGGCGCAGGTGTAGTTGTAATCCGATGACGGCACCTCGGCGTCCGCGATCCGGAACGACTGCACGTTGCCGTCCGCGCTCGCGCCCGACTCGAACGAGGTATCACAGAGGCTCGCGTCGGATTGAACGGTGACCGAGTCCCCGGTGCAGCCCGTGCCGGCATGGAGCGTCACGGCCTTGCCGGACGCCACGTTGACGTAGGAGGCGCCAGCGGCTGGCTCCAGCATATAGCAGCCATTGGCCTCGGCCCCCTGAATCACCTGGGAATCACTGTGGCAGCTTTCGCGCAGGCGGACTTCCATCGAGCGAGGGGTGCTGAGGTACTCGCGCATCGTGGGCCAGTTGGCCGCCGTGCAGTTCCCAGACTGCACCTCCTCCAGGAAGTAGCCATCCTCGAGCGCCGGGTGATCGTAGGTCGCGCACGTCTCCCACAGCTCACTCCAGTGGTCCCAGTCGCAGGTCCCCGCGTTGACATACGTCTCGACACACGCGAGCGACACCATGAGTTCAGGCGAGGTGATGGCCTGTCGGGTGGACCCGACGGACGCCTCGGTGCCGGTGCCACCGGGCTGTTCGTGGGCGGGCTCCTCCCACTCTCCTGCATTGCATGCCGATACCAGAACTCCGAACAGCAGGACGCCTGTCATGGACAGCTTCTGCATACTTCTCCCTCTCGCGGCCCATGGCCGCATGGCGCTGCGCATCATTTGCAGTGGAATGGCTGTTACAATTCGACAGATGAGCCAGCCTGTCGGCTGTCCCATCGGCGCTGTCTTGCCTGCGGGTTTCGCGGCGGGCGTCACTCGCGCCTTAAATGGTCTTACTCGACATTCATGTAAAAATCGACAGACAGTGGAAAATTAATTTCGCGCCCTGACGAAAAGGTGCGAGCGGATTGCGGGAAGCGGATGAGAGGTGCGACAGAGCGCGAGGTATTGCGAGCCGCTGCTGCCGAGAGTTCAACATCCGAGGATGCAGTCACAAGAAGATTGCTTGAGCTCAACCCGGAATACCGGGAAGGAGGTGGCACACCCAGGAGCGTGTCAATGCATGTTGGTCGCCTTCGCCTCGCAGCTCACCGCGCCGTACTCGCCCTCCTCTTCGCCACTGCTATTGCCTGTGGAGTGAAGACGGAGAACGATCCCGAACTCTCAACGCAAACCGCCGCGGTCACCTCGGGCACCCGGCTCATCGGCGTGCAGTCCGGCCGCTGCCTCGATGTGTCCCAGAACAGCCAGACGTCGGGGCAAGGCCTCAACATCTACGACTGCCACGCACAAGCGAACCAGCGGTTCCTGTTCACGCCCGAGGGCGAGTTGCGCGTGTTCGACGGCGCCTGGTGCGTCCAGCCCGCGACCGCCAGCGCGGGGGGCCGAGCCGTCATCAGCGCCTGCACCGGGGCCGCCAACCAGCGATGGGTCCGAAACACCAGCGGCGCGGTGGTCCATACGGCGACCTCGCTGTGCCTCGATGTCTCCGGTCAGGCCACCGCCAACAGCTCCCCCGTGGTGGTCTGGAATTGCAACGGCCAGACGAACCAGCAGTGGTCGCTGCCTGTCGACACCCAGCCTCCCACCGTGCCCACGGGACTCACCCTGTCCAACGTGACGTGCAACTCGGCCACGCTCACGTGGTCGCCGTCCACGGACAACGAGGGCGTCGCCTTCTATGACGTCTACCACGACGGACAGCACATGAAGGCAGTCTCCGGCGCCGTGGTGTCCACCGGCCTCACGGTGGTCCCCGGGGCGACGTGGGGCCTGTATGTGAATGCGCGGGATGCGGCCGGCAACGTCTCTCAGGGCAGCGCCACGCTCACCATCACCCCGCCGCAATGCCAGGTGGATACCCAGGCCCCCAGCATTCCCACAGGCGTCACCGCCACCGCCCTGGGCACCAGCGTGACGGTGAGCTGGACGGCGTCGACCGACAACGTGGGCGTGAGCGCGTACGACGTGTTCCGAGGGGGCGTGAAGATTGGAACGGTGTCCGGCTCGCCGCCCGGGACGACCTTCGTCGACAGCGGACTCTCCCCGAACACGACCTACGCCTACGCCGTGCTCGCCCGTGACGCCCAGGCCAATGCGTCCGCCCAGAGCTCGGCCGCGACGGTCACCACCGGCCAGGCCTGCACGAACGACGTCTGCTCCGTCTCCCAGGTCGCCACCGACACGGACATCCCGTGGGGACTGGTGAACCTGCCGGATGGCTCGGTGCTCTACGGCCGCAGGGACGCGCAG
Source organism: Myxococcus sp. CA033 (assembly GCF_013336625.1). Lineage (NCBI taxonomy): Bacteria > Pseudomonadati > Myxococcota > Myxococcia > Myxococcales > Myxococcaceae > Myxococcus > Myxococcus sp. CA033. The sequence continues at coordinate 158,748 of NZ_JABUMU010000028.1, forward strand.
AACATCGTCCGCCTGGACCCGGCGACGGGCCAGAAGACGTCGGTGGGAGTCGTCCCCAACGTGCAGAGCACCGACGGCGAGGGCGGGCTGATGGGGTTGGCCCTCTCCCCCACCTTCGCCACCGACAGCTGGCTGTACGTGATGCACACCTCCCCCACCGACAACCGCATCGTGCGCCTCAAGTATGAGAACGGCGCCCTCAACACCTCCTCGCTCCAGGTGCTGCTCTCGGGTATCGGCCGCAACAAGTTCCACAACGGCGGGCGCCTGCGCTTTGGCCCGGACGGGAAGCTCTACGCGTCGACGGGGGATGCCCAGAACGGCGCCTATGCACAGGACCTCAACAACCTGGCTGGCAAGGTGCTGCGGCTCAATGCCGACGGCACGCGCCCGTCCGACAACCCCTTTGGCAACTTCGTGTGGAGCTACGGCCACCGCAACCCGCAGGGGCTGGCCTTCGACTCCCAGGGGCGCCTGTGGGAGCAGGAGTTCGGCAACTCGGTGATGGATGAGACGAACCTCATCCAACGGGGTGGGAACTACGGCTGGCCGAACTGCGAAGGGACGGTGTCCCAGGGAGGCTCGGGCTGCGCGACGGCCGGGTACATCGCCCCGAAGCGGACCTACTCCACGGCGGAAGGCTCGTGCTCTGGCATCGCGGTGGTCCGCGACGTCCTCTACGTGGCCTGCGCCCGCGGCTCACGCCTCTACCGAGAGGTCATCAGCGGCACCGAGCTGACCAACGTGCAGCAGTTCTTCGTCGGTACCTACGGCCGGCTGCGCACCGTCGAGCCGACGCCCGACGGCAACCTCTGGATGACCACGACCAACCAGGGCGACAAGGACAGCATCCCCGACAACAGCAACGAGAAGATCTTCCGCGTCGTTCTCGGGCAGTAGGGAGCGCTCAATGCCCCCGGGGCCCTTGTGGCGCCGGGGGCAGGCCTCGCCTCGCTCCGAGAGGCGGGCTCCGCGCACGCAGTTCCAGGCAGAGCGGGCGGCTTGTATCAACACCCCGAGCGACTCGACGACGAGGCGCCCTTGAATGGGCGCCTGCGTGCCGACTTCGCTTTCGCCTACTTCTTCTTTTTGATGAAGAACCTGTGCTCCGACCACCAGTCGAAGTGGCCTCGGCTCCGCGAGAAGTAGATGCCGCGTCCGGCATCGAGCACCTTTTCCCAGACGCTGCCGCCGTCCTTCTTCTTGAGCACGCCCGTCGGCTTGCCGAGGAACTTCTTCGCGGTGAAGTCGTTCACACCCTGAGGCAGCTTGAAGGCGAGCGGGCCGTCATACTTCTCGCCGAGGTGCACTTCGGAAATCACGCCATTGCGGCCGATGTGGACCGTGATGCCACGCTTCTTGTCCCTGAGCGCGCCTCCGGCCTTCAGGGGCCTGGTCGGCAGCTTCAGCTTCTTGAGCTCCGCCGAGAGCTTCGGGTCAGTCACGGGCCGTCCGAGCAGGGCCACCAGCCCTCGCGGAAGGGGGGCCAGCTTCTTCACGCCCTCGCTCTCCACCGGAGCGGGCGCGGCGTCACGCTGGTACGCCTTCACGTTGAACTTCGCGGGCTTCGGCGCCTTGACCTTCTCCTTCGCGAGCCACTCACGCAGCGCCTCGCGCTCATCGCCCTCATCCAGGTCATCCAAGCGCGTCTTGCCCGCGCCGAGCGCCAGCAGGAACGCCTCGAGGCTGGGAGCGACGACCTTCAGCACGTCCGACTCCGAGTCGAACAGCACGACCGGCCGCGGCGTCACGGTCGAGACGAGCGCGAGCAACGAGCCCTCTGGCAGCGACAGGAAGCACCACGCGTCGCTCAGCTCCCCAGGCACCTCCGAGGTCATGAGTTCGAACGAGCCGAAGTTTCCATACTTCTGCGTCGCGACCCACTTGGCGAAACGCGCGAGCAACGGAGGAACAGTCAGCCCCTTGGGCGGCTTCAGCCTGGCGAAGTATTTGCTCATGGGGCGCGCACCCTACCCCATCGTTCAAGGGATGCCACGGCGCCCGGAAATGGATTCCAGGCGCGCATCGACTCCGCCCCAACAGCGCTGACGCAGGGGCGCGCGCGGCTACTTCTGGTGGATGCGGATGAAGTTGAGCTTGTTGTTGGCGGCTCCCGGCGCGCTGCGCACGGTGAGCCGGCCGTCGGACACCGCGACCACGCCAGAGCCGTTGGTGAAGCCGTAACCCGTCGGCACACCGCTCAGCAGCACCGAGTCCTCCACCTGGATGCGGTATGAGCCGTTCTTGGTGCTCGGGTCTCCCGCCAGGAGGTCAATCGCGTAGACGCCGTTCGGCACGGCGATCTCCCAGACCCGGTCGCCCCCCTGCTGCATGCGCGCGTGACGCTGCGCCAGGATGTCGATGTCGTAGCCCGCGTCCACCATGTTGGCCGTGTTGTCCACGTTCCACCCATAGCTGAAGCCGTACGCCCGGCCCCCGTACACCTGGCCGTAGTCGGTGAGCATCGCGTAGATCTCCACGGGCGAGGCCGAGGCCGGCTGGAAGTTGATGTCCACTCCGAACTTCCGCGTCACCTCCACGAAGGCCAGCTTGTTGTTCACCGCGGCGCTGTCATTGCGAATAGTCAGCCGGCCGTCATTCACGTCGACCGTGGTCACCGCCTCCACGAAGCGCTTGTCCGTGGTGGGCGTGCCCTTCAGCACGTGGCCGTAGTATTCGACGCTGAAGATGTAGTCGCTGTCGAAGAAGCTCGGGTCCCCCGCCACCAGGCGGACCTGGTAGTAGCCGTTGGGGACCGCCAGCTCCCACGTGAAGTTGCCGCCGTTCTGCGTGCGGATGACGGTGTCGTAGGCCTGGGACGGCGTGTTCGCGTCATCGCGATCTCGCGTGTTGGCCGTGTTGTCCGCGCTCCACCCGTACGTGTGGCCATTGCCCCGGCTCCCGAACACCTGCCCCGAGTCCGCGACGAAGCCCGCGGGCACCGCCACGTTGGCGGGCTGGAAGTTCACCCGCAGCTCGAAGGGAACGAAGGGAGAGAACGGCACGGTCTGCGCCACGGCCGGAGCGCCGACCAACGCCAGTCCGCCCAGCGCCGCCAGCCGCACCGTCTTCGACAGCAGTGTCTTCATGATGTGGACCTCGGGGTGTGGGACCGCGCGACGGCGGACCCCGTGAAGGGCCCACCGCTAACATGCCCCTCCCGCATCACCGCAAGCCACACATCCACCACCCACTCCCCACGCTCGGCGGCGCGCAATTTTGCCGCGAGAATGGATGCGCGTTGAACACCGCTCGCCAGACTCATCCATGAGTGCCACGCGACACGCGACAACAACCCATGTTGCGCAATCGGGGCGGGCGCGGGGTCTACGGGAGAACCCGGGTCAGTCAGGCCTCGGCCCGTCCTTGGAGAACCCCATGCGCAGCTCTGCTCCGCACACGCCTTCGCGTGCCACGCTGCCCGTTCGACATCCCTCGGCGGCATGCCTGCTCGCGGCGGTCTTGATGGTCGGTTGCGAGTCCCCTCCCTCCGAGCCGCCGCCCCCGTCGCCGGAGTCCCGCCCCACGACCGAGGAGAGCCCCTACTTCGACGGAGAGCTCCTCGTCCGGTTCCGTGGCGGCGTGCAGGCACTTGCCACGAGCGGCGCTGACGTGGTGAAGGGCGCGAGCGTCCTCCACGCGTACCGCGGGGCTCCCGGGCTTCAGCACGTCCGGCTTCCGGTGGGATTGAGCGTCGAGCGCGCCCTGGAACAGTATCGCGCGGACCCTCGCGTCGAGTTCGCCGAGCCCAACTACCGCCTCGAGAAAAACGCGCAGCCGGACGACACACGGTTCCGCGAACAGTGGGGGTTGCACAACGTCGGGCAGACGCTCGGCGTCGTGGACGCGGATATCAATGCGCCGGAGGCGTGGGAACTCATCGAAGGGCGTGAGTTGGGTGTCGTCGCCGTCATCGACACGGGCGTGGACCTCACGCACCCGGACCTGGTCGACAACCTGTGGGTCAACCCCGGGGAGACCGCCGGCAACGGCATCGACGACGACAACAACGGCTACATCGACGACATCCACGGCATCGACGCGACGGACGCGGCGGGGGCCAGGCCGCCCAGGGACGACGATGGCCATGGCACACACGTGGCTGGAATCATCGCCGCGCGCGGTGGCAACGGACGCGGCGTCACGGGTGTGAGCCCCCGCACGAAGCTCATCGCCTGCAGGATTACGGACGCGAATGGAAACCTGTCGGGCGCGGCCGCCATCCGCTGCCTCGACTACGTCGCGGAGCTGAAGACGCGGACACGACACCCGGTGAACGTGGTCGCCACGAACAGTTCCTGGGGAGGGCGCCTCCCCTCGCAAGAGCTCGAACGAGCCATCGCGCGCAACCTGCCCGCGGGAATCCTCTTCGTGACCGCCGTGGGCAATACAGCCATGAGCCTCGACGAGAACTGGGGCTCCCAATATCCAGCGGAGTACTCGCTGCCGCACCTCATCCGGGTTGGTGCCTCGGACGCGTCGGACCGGCGTGCCTGGTTCTCCAACTTCGGTCCCCAGCGCGTGGACGTCTTCGCTCCCGGAGAAGCCATCCTGAGCACGGTGCCGGGAGGCGGGTATGCCGCCTACAGCGGGACCTCCATGGCGGCTCCCCACGTCGCCGGCCTCGTGGCGCTCCTGTCCGCGCAGGTGCCCGCGCGCGACTGGCGGACCTTGCGCAACCTGGTGCTCAGCGGAGGGCAGCAGGTGCCCGCCCTGCGGGACGTCAGCGTGACGGGCCGCCGCATCCGCGCCATCGGTACGGATGGAGTGGGCTCGATGAGCTGTGAGAACCAGACAGTGGCAAGGCGACTGGCGCCCCAGGGCGAGGTGTTCATCAGCGGCACGAGTTGGGGAGAGCCTGGTGATCGCGTCACCCTCTCCGCGCTGAACATCCGCTGTGGCGAGGCCGCGGGTCGCGTGACGGTGCTCATGAGCAGCCCCCCTGGCAGCATCGACCTCCTCGACGACGGCCTGGGCGCCGACCTGGTGGCCGGTGATGGCATCGCCACCGCGCACTGGTCCCCCCCGGAGACGGGCGCCGTCACCTTCACCTTCCCGGGAGAGGATGCGGTGACGGTTCATCCCAGGTTCCCTGCCCTCCCCTCCATCCACAAGGGGCGCGCATCCTGGAATCCCGCCCTGGGAGAGGTGGCCTTGTTCTCCATCGACTTCAGCGGACGTGGCTCTCCAGGGCCCTGGGAGGTCCAGTGGGATGTCGACTACAAAGGCCGCTTCGACGTCGATATCTCGACGGCGGCGCCAGGGACCTCCCACCCCGGCGAGGAGACGAACTCGTCCGTCCGGCTCGTTCCACAGGCCCCCGAGGCGACGGTTGCGGCCGTGAAGCTCATCGACTCCCTTGGGGTCGTCTCGCCCACCCTGCAGTTCTTGACGGACTACCAGAAGCCCTATCCCTCCGACGTGCGGGTCGACGCGAACATCCTGGTGCCCGAGACTTCTCATCCGTTCGAGCTGACCGTCTGGTTCCGGGCGAACGGCACCATCGGTCCCTGGGTCGTGCAATGGGACTTGTTCCATGACGGAGAGCGCTTCACTCCATACGCGGCGGACCTCGTCCTGAGCACCGCGGGAGGGGAGTGGCCCAAGGCCATCGGGCGACTCACGCGGGTGTTCTCCGCATCCCATGGGGGGCCCCACCGCTTCGCCGTGCGAGTCATGGACGCGAAAGGGAAGACCTCTCCCATCCAGACGTGGGGCGCTGTCGCGGTCTGCGGCCCTCCCTTCATCCAGGAGGTGGAGTGGGAGAGCGCGGGGCGCGTGGAGCCCGTCGACGCGAGGCTGACCGCCCGCGCCGTTCAGGCCTGCGAGCCCATCCTTCGCTACCGCTGGGACTTCGACGCGGACGGGAGCTTCGATGCGGAGAGCGAGAGCCCCTTCATCCGTCATGTGTATGCGGACAACGTCACCGGCCAGTCCTCGCAGCGGGGCATCGTGCGCGCGGAGACGGCGACGACCCACTTCGACCGGACCTTCGAGGTTCCCGTCGAGAACACAGCCCCTCTTGTCCTTCCCATCCCCGAGCAGGTCGTGACGACCCGGCAGCGAATGGAGTACCAGGTCCCCGCCCATGACGTGGCGGGTGACACGCTCCGGTTCACCCTGAGCGCGAACGCCCCCAGGTGGGTCCAGCTGAGCGACACCGGACGGCTCTCCTGGACGGCCTCGGAGTCGTGGGCTCGAGGGGAGAAGCAGCTCGGCTTCAGCGTCACCGTGACCGATGACGAAGGGCTGTCCGCGACCATCCCCGTCGTCCTGGTCCCCGCGTATCGGCCGGAACCGCCCCCCGCGCCCCCGGATGAGGGCGGGTGCTCCACCACGGTGGGCGCCTTCCCTGGGGGTCTCGTGCTGCTCGCGCTCCTGCCGTGGCTACAGCGCCGCGGCCCATCCCGGCGCCCGGGGCGAACACGGGAGAAGAAGAGGGAGCCCCCAGAGACCACCGCCCGCTGGACAGAGGGGCTCTGGTTCACGTTGTCGCGCTGCAGGGGGCTGACGAGCGTCCTGCCACCGCCACTCAGCGAGAGGATGTAGAGCTGCGCTCCCTGGGCCGGGTAGACCTTCGAGCCCAATCCGCCCAGGAGTCCCGGGGCCCTCGCGGCGTTCGCGTCCACCTTGGGGGCAGGATGCTTGTGGACCGACTCCTCGATGGGAAGGTTGTGCTCCGCTGTCAGTCGTCGCGGAGGGCCTTCATGAGAAAGCAGCGAAGAGGGAGTGGGTTCATTCCCACATTCAGTTCACTCCTGCTAGTACCTCGGCACAGAGGTTCTGACCGATTGGTTTTGAGCGACTCAGCGTAGGACGGGCAGAAGTTCCGGGGCCAGCAGCAGTTCAATGCTGCGGGCCTGTCCGGCGCTGCGCCGGATGAGCCCC
>NZ_JABUMU010000029.1:0-153115 GCF_013336625.1 Myxococcus sp. CA033
AAAAATCAACTTCGTCGGCTCCGTGTCCGTGACGAGCGCAGGGACGACGTCCACTTCGGCTTCCTCGTCCTCGGCTGCTGCGTCATGCTCTTCCGAAGCCTCTATCCTCACATTTGATAGAGGCTCTTATTGAAGGCGACGGTCAGAAGCATGGACTTGGGGCTGACGTCTATCGCGGAGGACGCCATTCACTGGTCTATGGCGTACCGCCCCGGGGATGTAGATGCGGCAATGCAGGGGCTGCCCGAGCGGCTCAGCGCCATTCTCGGCTGGCAACTTCAGCGCAGCCCCGCGACGCGCTTCCAGACAGCCTCCGAGTTGGAGCGTGTCTTGCGCGTCCGACTGGCCGAACTGCCTCCTTTCGGCCCGAATGATGCGGTGAAAGAAGTAGAGCAAGCTCTCTCCGAGGCGGGCGAGAGGATGGAGGAGCTGAACTTTCTCGACGACGAGGGCGGCTTCGTCCCTGCCGATTGGCGTGCCCACCCCGACCAAGTCGAGACGCAGCCCGAAGCGCGCAACGAAGACGAGCTGACGACGGACCCCCGTCCTGGTGCTCGTCGCGCTGAGAAGGCGCCGCCGACCGCCTGACGTCGGCACCTATCTCCACTCACTGTTGCTGATTCACCACCGGCCCGACGCAAGTCGCTGCGCCGACCGGGAGACGTGTGTCTTTCGTGCCTCATTCCGGGGCGCGCATGGGGGACGTGTATGCAAAGGATGCGAGGTTGGATTGTCGCGTTGTTGCTGGTGCTGCCTGGAGTGACTTGGGCGGAAGAGATTGTTGACCCACCGCCGCCCGAAGAAGAGGAGGCCGTGAACCTGCTCCCACCCGAGGGGACGGCGCAGCCTTTGCCCCTTGAGGGCGTAGCGACCGAAGCCGCATCAGTGCCGGACGTCGTTTCGGTCGACCCCTCCACGCGCTGGGCCTCCCTGCTGCGAGTCGAGGCGTCGGCATGGTCTCTGCTGCCCCGTGCGGGAGTGGGGACTGACGAGGGTTTCGTGCAGGTCGAGCCCACCGTCGTCTTCGAGCGCGGCCCGGAGTTTGGCGTCAACCTCGGGGCTCCGGTGCGGTTGCGCCTATGGGGGCCCGATGGGAGCGGTGTCGTTCGGCGCGAGGACTGGGACACTCTCTCGGACTGGGGGCAACTGGTGCGCAGTCTTAAGCTGGGCTCGGACAACGCGCCGTTGGGCATCTGGTTCGGCAAGCTCGACAGCTACAGCCTGTTGTCGGGGCACTTGGTCCGGCGCTACTCCAACCGCACCAATCCCAACTACCACCCGGCAGGAGGCTTCCTCACGGGACGGATGGGGCCCGTCTACACAGAAGCATTCGCGTCGGACGTGCTGGGTGCGCGGTTGATGGGGGCGGAAGTCGAGTTGGACGTGGAGCACCTTCTCTTCGGCAAGCCTGAGCAAAGGCAGCGCTACACGCTGGCGCTCTCCGGGGTGCATGACTGGGGACGTGCTGGTGGAGGTGCGGCCTCGGTGACGCTGGCGCACCTGGACGCCACGGCGGTGGTGCTGGTTCGTCCTGGGTTTGAGGCGCACATCCTCGCGGGCTGGGGTGGAAGGCCCGGGGAGGGTGGCGCCTGGGGCGCTGTGGTGGGGGTGGGCGCGGACGCGGTGACTCCGACGCTGGACATGGTGTTGCGACTGGAGGTGCGGCGCCAGCAGGGCGGCTTCCGACAGGGCTTCTTCGGGCCGGACTACGAACTGGCGCGCTTTCAGGCGGCAGGGCCTGCTGGCGGTCCGCTCGCGGATGCCCCCTTCTCGGCGGGCTACTCCGTCTTTGGTGAGGCGGAAGTGGGCTGGGATGCCGTCAGCTACGGGGGCCTCTACAAGCACTTGAAGCTGTCGCTGGGGGCGGAAGCCTTCTCCTGGGGCCGCTTCGACGTGGATGGGCGCGTGGCGGTGCAGCTCTTCGAGCGCAGCTTGGAAGTGGCGCTGAAGGGGCTCGCCGTCGGAGCTGGGAAGCCGGGGGCTCGCTACCTGGGAGCGGCGGAAGTGCGCTGGCGTTTCCTGGGAGGGAAGTTCTACGCGCTCGGGACGGGCGGCACGCTGCTGTTCCCCACGACCGAAGGAACGTTGCGGCCTGGCGCCTTCGCATCGGTGGGCCTGGGGGTGGACAATGCGCGCTAACGCCCTGCTGCTTGCCGTGGTCCTTCTGGCCACGGGATGCGCCTCCGTGTCGCGCTCTCCCGGGCATGGCGGAACCCTTCGCTTCGCGCCGCGCGGGATGGTGGGGGTGTCCCTCGGAAAGAGCGCGAGTGGAGAGCCTCGCCGTGTCCTGGCCTCCGGTGAGTCGAACGATGTCTCGCGCTTGCGGCATCGTCGGGGCTCGCGCGATGGGGCGGCGCAAGAGGCCATGGGCAACGCTCGCGGCACTTCCGCACGTGAGGTCGCAGGGGCGGACGCCTGGGAGAAGCTTCTGACGGATGCCGGCCTGGAGGACCGGGACGAGCGGCCTATAGCGGGCAGCGCGCTCACGTCCGCACAGGCCGCGCGACTCTTGGAGGCGTTGCTGGGAAGGGACGTGACGCTGGGGCAGTTCCCGGCACGCGTCGCGGTGGGCTTCATGCTGCGCGAGGTACTGGGCGCGGGCGAGGTGTCGCGCGCCGAGCTGGTGCAGCGGGTGGAGCGCTTCAAGCATCTGGCAGTGCTCCGGCCTGACGGGTGCTTAGCCTGGGTGGGCAGTGGCAGGACGCAGCAGCGAGTGGCCCCGGTGGAGTGGCGGAATGGGGGCTTCCGTGCGCACGGCTTCGAGCTGGGACGCTTCTACAATGGGCGCACGGGCGTCTTCCGGTTGCTGGACGACGAGCTGCGGGAGGTCAACGGCTTCGCCATCGCGGACGTCCACGACGATGCCGACGTCATCAGCCGCACGCTGGATGGGGCCGAAGAGGCTTTCGTCGGGTTGGCGCTGGCGGTGGGGAAGTTCTTCTCGACCTCGCCAGCCGACAACCTCGCGGCACTTCGGGAGATGCCAGCCGCCGTGGTGGCGTTGCTGGAGTCGTCGCCCGAGTACCTGGAGCGCTTCCAGTACATGACGAGGGGCGAGCAGATTCAGGCCGTCTCCAAGCTGGTGACGAACCTCATCGCCACATGGGGCACAGCGTCAGCCGCGACGCGCACGCTGCAAGGTGCGACTCTCGCAACGGCGGAAGTGCCGGTGTTGTCGCTTTCCGCCCAGGGCGCGCTCGTCATGGGGCGCGTGGCTGTGCCGGTGGGGCGAGCTGCGGCGGTACTGAGTGGTGGGCCGGGAGCGGCCATTGTCCTTCAGCGAGCAGGGGAGGGTGGCAGTTCAGGTTCGACGCAGCCCACGGATCCCACTGGAGTGAAGTCCTACTCGTCGTTCAAGTCCTTCAAGCGGGCGATGGGGCCAGCAGGGCCCGGGAAGGAGTGGCATCACATCGTCGAGCAGACCGACGGCAACGTGGGGAGGTTCGGCCCGAAGGCGATCCACAACACGGAGAACCTGATTCCGGTTGAGGTGGCCATCCATCAGCAGATAAGCGCCCTCTACTCGTCCATTCGCGCCTACTCGCAGGGCAAGACCGTGCGTGCGTGGCTAAGCTCGCAGTCCCTCGCAAGTCAGCGGGCATTCGGGCTGAAGGTCCTCCGTGACCATGGGGTCATTCCGTGATGCAGGAATCTCTGAGCCGGGCTTCGATTCAGGAGCTGAAGTCGACGTACGAGGAGGCCGCGAGCTTGCACGGTCGGGCGTCGGCTTCGGGTAACCATCGAGCCGCGAACGCCCAGTACAAACGGATCGCTACTGCTTGGCGAGAGCTGAGGGGCAGGGGGGACGAAGGGCGGTCGACACTCATGGAGTTGATTCGGAGTGGCAATCCGGCAGTTCGCGCGTGGGCAGCATCTCACGTCCTGGAGTTTGCTCCCGAGTTGGCGGAAGCCGAGCTGGAGCGCCTCGCGAGCGGCCCCCCTGGCGTTACGAGGCTCGATGCAGAGGTGACGCTCTCCGAGTGGAGGGCTGGCAACTTGCGTTTTGACTGACGGTGAAGGGTACGGTTTCGGCGGGCGGGGCGTGCTTCACCTGAAGAAGCCGGTGGCGTTACCCGGCTCGCCGTAACACCAGCGTAACGCCACGGAGCGGCCAAAAACGAACGGGGTTGGACGGTAGCTACCGTCCAACCCCGCGTTTCTACTTGTCCCCGACGGGATTCGAACCCGTGTTACCGGCTTGAAAGGCCAGCGTCCTGGGCCTCTAGACGACGGGGACGTCGCCACCTACATGAGTCGCGGGGGGATCGAACCCCCGACCCTCGGCTTAAAAGGCCGGTGCTCTACCATCTGAGCTAGCGACTCGCACTATTCTTTTGTTCAAAAAAACTCGCGCGGCCCGCCTGGGCCCGAAGGCAGGCGCTTCCTACCCGAACTCCTTCGCGCTTTCCACTGGCGAGCGCATGTCTCCCATCCTGACGGCGCTTCCACCGCCTCCCGGTGAACGCCTGGGGCCCCGCCACACGCCGCCGTCAGTCATCGGTTGTATACAGCAGGCATGGCCCAGGACCTCCCCCCTGAAGAACACGAAGACACGGAGGCCGAGGACGGCGACGAGAAGGCTCCCTTCCGCCGCTACCTCACCCGCCCGGGCGCCGAGCGGATGCACCGGGAGCTCGTCCGGCTGCTCAACGAGGAGCGCCCCAAGGTGACCGCCGAGGTCTCCGCCGCCGCCGCCCAGGGGGACCGCTCCGAGAACGCCGAGTACATTTACGGAAAGAAGCGCCTGCGCGAAATCGACCGCCGCATCCGCTTCCTACAGAGGCGCCTGGACACCGCCACCATCGTCACGCCTTCTGAACAGAGCGACCGTGCACGCGTTTACTTCGGCGCCACGGTCACCCTGGAGGACGAGGACGGAGCACGCACGAAGTACCAGATTGTCGGGTCCGACGAAATCGACGCCGCCGGAGGTCGCATCAGCGTGGAGTCCCCCATCGGTCGCGCCCTTCTTCGCAAGAGCGTGGGTGACTCCGTCGAGGTGCACCGCCCCCGGGGCGAAATCGAGCTGACCGTCATCGACATCCGCTACGACTAGGAGGCCCCATGCCTCGGACGCTCCCCATCAACCCCCGCTTCCGCCGCATCTATCAGCACCTGAGCGGGGCGGACCTGGCCGCGCTCGACCCCGAGGAACTCTCCCTCGAGGACCTGGGCCTGGGCGACTCCCAGAAGACCCGCGTGGGCCTGCTGTTCGGGACCTACAGCCACCAGGGCCTCGAGCGCGTCCTGCGCACCTACGGCCTGTTCCAGCGCGCAGAGGAGCGGGTGGGGCCCATCGAACTGCGCATCCAGGGAGAGGATCCGTTCCGCCCCCGGGTCGTCTTGTGGAGCCGCCGCTTCTACGCCCCCGTCGCCGACCTGTCCCTGCGCATGGCCACCGGCGCCGAGGTCGGCCTCGGTGACGCGCTCGCCACCGCGCCCCTGCTCTATGTGGACGCGCTGCTGCTCCAGAATCCGGGCCGCTCGTTTGACTGGCACCGCCCGCCGCTGCCAGGGCAGAGCCACCCCGGGCTCGCGCTCTCCGCGCCCCTGTTGGAACTCTTGATGCTCATGGCCCGTCGCATCGGCGCGGAGGCCCTGGCCCTCACTCCCTCCACCTTCGCCGCCGCGAGCGTCTATGACCGGCGCTTCCTCTTCGTGGACGGCGCGGCCCAGGGGCGCTTCCTCGCGTTGCGCGGCGCTGGCGGCAAGCGCCCTCGCTGGCTGCTCGCGTGGGCCGTGGAGCTGGGCTGCATGCGCGACGCGGAAGGGCAGCCGCTCCCCTTCACCCCCATGCCCATGCTGTCGCCGCTCAGTCGCCGGCTGATCCGCTCGTTCGACGCCAAGGCCTGGGCCGAAGCGCGCGAGCAGACGGGGCGACAGGTGGTGACGCTCGACGAGGAGGCGCTCCAGCAGCGCTTCCCCTGGGAGCGCATGCCCCCGGGGCCGCCCCCCGAGCGGCTGGCGGAGCTGCTGGGGTACGACCCGCTCGCCCCCGTGCTCGCGCACTGAGCGCCAAGGCGTGGGGTTTCGAACAACCGGCGTCCCCGACGCCAACCTGGCTGCTTCCGTCGGAGCCGCTGTCTATATTGGAGTGGGCGTCAGGCTCAGTCACGTCGCACGGTCCCCAGCGGTCGCACCCGAACCAATCAGGTCGCGCGAACCCACGATGCGAAAGAACTTCATCCTCGATACCAACGTCCTCCTCCATGATCCGCGCAGCATCTACGGCTTCGAGGACAACAACGTCATCATCCCCATCTACGTCATCGAGGAGATTGATCAGTTCAAGAGAGATCTCTCCGAACTCGGGCGCAACGCCCGCATGGTGGCGCGCTACCTGGACACCTTCCGCGCGGAGGGCTCGCTGAAGGAAGGGGTGCCCATGCCGAGGGGCGGCCTCTTGCGCGTGTGCTTCACGGACCGCGACCTGCCGCTGTCCATGGCGGACAGCAACCTGATGGACAACCGCATCCTCGCGGTGGCCATCGACCTGATGGAGCAGGAGCCTGACACCCAGGCCGTTTTCATCACCAAGGACACCAACCTGCGCATCCGCGCGGACGCGTTGGGCCTCATCGCCGAGGACTACGACACCGAGCGGGTGGAGATCACCGAGCTGTACACGGGCTTCACCGAGCGGCTCGTCCCCAAGGAACTGGTGGACCAGATGTACAGGCCCGGCGCGGAGGTGGAGCTGCCGGACGTGGACACGCTCTTCCCCAATCAGCTGGTGCTGCTCAAGGACGAGACGAACCCGTCACACACCGCCATGGGGCGCCTGCACGGGCTCAAGAACCGGCTGGTGCCGCTGCTCCGTCAGAGCAAGGAAGGCACCTGGGGCATCCGTCCGCGCAACATGGAGCAGGCCTTCTGCCTGGACCTGCTGCTCAACGACGACATCAAGCTCGTCACCATCGTCGGCAAGGCGGGCACGGGCAAGACGCTGCTGGCCATCGCCGCGGGGCTCCAGAAGGTGACGGAGGAGAACCTCTACCAGAAGCTCCTGGTGAGCCGTCCCATCTTCCCCCTGGGGCGGGACATCGGCTATCTGCCCGGCAGCGTCGAGGAGAAGCTCAACCCCTGGATGCAGCCCATCTTCGACAACGTGGAGTTCCTGATGAACCTCAGCCGCGCGGACAAGAAGGCCGGCCGCGGCTATCACGAACTGCTGGACCTGGGGCTGATGGAAATCGAGCCGCTCACGTACATCCGTGGCCGGAGCATCCCCAACCAGTTCATCATCGTGGACGAAGCGCAGAACCTCACGCCTCACGAGGTGAAGACCATCATCACCCGCGTGGGTGACAACACGAAGATCATCCTCACGGGGGATCCGTTCCAGATCGACAACCCCTATGTGGATTCGACCAACAACGGCCTGGTGCACGTGGTCAATCGCTTCAAGAGCGAGAAGATCGCCGCGCACATCACCATGGCCAAGGGCGAGCGCAGTGCCCTGGCCGAGCTCGCCGCCAACCTGCTCTAGGCACCCGCGGGTGCCTGCGCGAAGAGACGTGTCATGACGAACGACGGCCCTGGAGACACCCCTCCGGAAGACGGAGAGAAGAAGCCCCTCATCGAGTACCCCGCGGTCTACACCTTCAAGGTGATGGGCCTGCAGGGGCCCGGCTTCGCCGAGCACGTGAGGGACTTGTTCCGGAAGATGATGGGCTCCGAAATCTCTCCGGACTCCATCCACGAGCAGCCCAGCAGCAAGGGCAAGTACCTGTCCCTCAGCGTGTCGGTGTACCTGCTGTCCGAGGAGCAGCGGCGCTCCATCTACGAACAGCTGAAAAAGGACCCGCGCGTCGTCTACTACCTGTGACGCCGGACGCGCGCGGCCTCCTCTGTCGGGTGGGGGGCCCGCGCCGTCTCTGGAAGTCCGGGCGGGGTTGGGTATATGAGGAGCCCATGAGCCCGGCAGATCCCTTTCCGCTGTACCACCCCGCGGACGCCCGGCGCGCGTTCAGCTCGGACGACGTGACTCGGCGGTTCGCCAAGGTGGCCCAACTGGAGCCGGGCGCCCGGGTGCTGGTGCTCGGGTGTGGCGCGGATGGCAGCGCGGCGCTGCTGCTCGCCCGGGAGATGGGCTGCACCGTGCTGGCCGCGGACATGGACGAGGCCCTGGTCTCCTCCGCCCGCGAGCGGGTGCGCCATCAAGGGCTGACGGACCGCATCGATGTGCGCGGCGTGGCCCTGGATTCGCTCGGACTGCCGGACGGCGCTTTCGACGCCATCCTCGTCCAGGGCCGGGTGCTGTACACCCTGCGCGGGACGCTGTCGTCCCTGCGGCCGCTCCTGGCGAGAAGAGGGCGGCTGGGAATGACCTTCCCCGCGAGGGTGGCGCGAGTCGTCCCCAAGGCCGCCGCCGAGCTCTGGGAGCGCCGTCTGGGCGCCCCCCTGTTGCTGCCGCGCGAGCTGCTCCAGTCGCTGGAGCTGGGCGGATTCGAGCCCGAGTCGGCGGAGACGCTGCACGACGTGGAACTCGACGACTACTACCGAGAGGTGGAGTCCAGCCTGAAGCCCATGTCGGGTTCCCAGGCGTCCGCGCTGCGCGAGGAACTGGCGCTGCACCGCGAGAGCAACGGCAAGGCCACGGTCAGCTACGCCTTCGTGGTGGGACGCCGCAAGGAGCCGGGCGAGAAGCCCCCGGCTTCACGCGACAGGGGCTAGTCGGCCAGGCGGGGGAGGGCGGCAATCTGGCCGCCCCCTTCCAGCCCAGCGGGCTAGTTCAGCGCGCCGTTGAAGTCGACGAGCTCGATGGACTCGGGCGCCACGGACAGCGACACCTGATCCCGATATCCGGCCGCGTCGCCGCCCACCTGGAAGGGCATGGGGCGCGCGAAGCGGATGGTGGCGTCGCGGACGTGGAAGTCGTGCAGGCCCTCGGGGAACCAGCGCCCGTTCCAGAGGCGGGGCAGGTTCGCCAGCACCTGCGTGGGAGTCACCTGGCCCAGCCGCAGTTGCATGAAGCCGCGCCGGCCACACGCGAAGGGGAACATGCGGAAGCCATAGCCGTAGAAGGGCATGGTGCCCGCGGCGGCCATCATCAGCCTGCCCCGGAAGAGCAGCTCGCCAGGGGCCACCGGCTCGCCCATGGGCTGGCCGTCCGCGCCCAGGCGGTACGCCTCGCCGGCCTGCCCGTTGACGACCTCGCACTCCACCCAGGTGGAGTTCGTCAGGTAGTGCGGCACCGTCTTGCAGGCCACCGCGGAGAAGTAGCCACCGCTGCCGGACAGCACGCTCTTGAGGAGACCCTTGCCCAGGTTCTCCTTCACCCAGATGTAGTCGTTGAGCACCTTGCCATCCACGCCCAGCCCCGCGAAGGGCGCGCGCTGCCCATCCACCATCAGGAGGTCCATTGGGCGGAAGCCCGGGACTTCACCGGTGCGGGCGCGCAGCACGTCGTTGAGGATTCCGTCGCCCCGGGTGCCGGAGGCGTTGACGTGGGCGGCGATACCGTTGCCCGTGCCCAGCTTGAGGATGCCGAAGCGGGGCGCCTGCTGACCGGCGAAGCGGCCTCGGGGGCCGACCAACTGGAGGACCTCGTTCACGAAGCCCATGAACGTGCCGTCGCCGCCGCCCGTGAAGACCAGGGGATAGCCGCGCTCCAGCACCGTCTGGGCGATGCGGCGGCCGTCCAACTGCGAGCGGGAGAGGAACAGGTCCTGCTCCGGCACCACGTGCGACAGCGACTTCACCACCCGGGCGTCCACCTTCCGGGCATTGGCGTTGAGGAGCACCGCGACCTTCGGTTCAGCGGATACGTCCGCCGACGGGGAGCGGCGGAGGTCCGGAGAGCGCAGGGGCTGAACCAACATGAGGATGGCTCCAGGGTAGGTGCGGGTGGGGGAACCCGACATCGACGCGTCGCCGCAATGTGCACTTTCATTGCCAACCGGTGACGCGAGGCGTCAGCAGGCGGGCAGGCATGTCATTCCAAGGGGTTGCAGCGTTGGTTGCTGTTCGAAAGGTCGCCCGGTTGCTACCTGGAGGTGACGGCGGTGTAGAGCGCGTTACGCACCCGTGCCGTGAAGGTGGCGATGACGTGACGCGGCAACCAGCCTCGTGCGCACTGCGCTACGCACCCGGGAGCACCACCTTGTGCCAGAGGGCCCGACGCCACCTCCGGTTTGACACAGGGGGGTGGGTGGTTACGTTGGGCGTACATCAGGAGCTTTCGCAGAAAACGCAGTTATTTCCGGAGGATACGAACCGTGGGCAAGATTATTGGGATCGACCTGGGCACCACGAACAGCGTGGTGGCGATCATGGAGGGTCGCGAGCCCAAGGTCATCGTCAACGAGGAAGGCAGCCGCATCACGCCCTCGGTCGTCGCGTTCACCAAGGACGGCGAGCGACTGGTTGGTCAGGTGGCGAAGCGCCAGGCCATCACCAATCCGGAGCGCACCATCTACTCCAGCAAGCGCTTCATGGGCCGGCGGCATGACGAGGTGACCGAGGAGGCGAAGCTCGTCCCTTACAAGGTTGCTCGAGGGCCGAACGGTGACGCGCGCATCGAGTTGGACGGCAAGCAGTACAGCGCGCCGGAGATCAGCGCGCAGATCCTGCTGAAGCTGAAGCGGGCGGCGGAGAACTACCTGGGTGAGAAAGTGACGGAGGCGGTCATCACCGTCCCCGCGTACTTCAACGACGCCCAGCGCCAGGCCACGAAGGACGCGGGTGAAATCGCGGGCCTCACGGTGCGGCGCATCGTGAACGAGCCGACCGCCGCGGCGCTCGCGTACGG
The DNA here is from genome assembly GCF_013336625.1 of Myxococcus sp. CA033. Lineage (NCBI taxonomy): Bacteria > Pseudomonadati > Myxococcota > Myxococcia > Myxococcales > Myxococcaceae > Myxococcus > Myxococcus sp. CA033. The sequence continues at coordinate 10,754 of NZ_JABUMU010000029.1, forward strand.
CCTGGACAAGAAGAAGGACGAGAAGATCGCCGTCTACGACTTCGGCGGCGGCACGTTCGACATCTCCATCCTGGAGGTGGGTGAGAGCGTGGTCGACGTGCTCGCGACCAACGGCGACACGCACCTGGGCGGTGACAACATCGACCAGCGGATCATGGACTGGCTGATCTCCGAGTTCAAGAAGGACACGGGGCTGGACGTCAGCAAGGACAAGATGGTCCTCCAGCGCCTGAAGGAGGCGGCGGAGAAGGCGAAGATCGAGCTGTCGAGCGCGACGGAGACGGACATCAACCTGCCGTTCCTCACGGCGGATGCGACCGGTCCCAAGCACCTCAACCTGAAGCTCACGCGCGCCAAGTTCGAGGCGATGATCGATGACCTCATCGAGCGCTCGCTGGAGCCGTGCCGCAAGTGCCTGAAGGACTCGGGCGTGGACCTCAAGGACCTCAACGAGGTCGTGCTCGTGGGCGGTACCACGCGCATCCCGAAGGTGCAGGAAGCGGTGAAGCGGCTGTTCGGCAAGGAGCCGAACCGTTCGGTGAACCCGGACGAGGTCGTCGCCGTCGGCGCGGCGGTGCAGGCGGGTGTGCTCTCCGGCGAGGTGAAGGACATCCTCCTGCTGGACGTGACGCCGCTGAGCCTGGGCGTGGAGACGCTGGGTGGCGTGATGACCAAGCTCATCGAGCGCAACACCACCATCCCCACGCGCAAGTCGGAGACGTTCTCCACGGCCGCGGATGGCCAGTCGCAGGTGGAGATCCACGTGCTCCAGGGTGAGCGCGAGATGGCGAACGACAACCGGAGCCTGGGCCGCTTCCACCTGACGGGCCTGCCCCCGGCGCCGCGCGGCGTGCCGCAGATCGAGGTGACGTTCGACCTTGACGCCAACGGCATCCTCAACGTCAACGCCAAGGACAAGGCCACCGGCAAGGAGCAGAAGGTCACCATCACCCACTCGTCCGGTCTCGCGAAGGACGAGGTGGAGAAGATGGTCGCCGACGCCCGCTCGAACGAGGCGGCCGACAAGGAGCGCCGCGAACTGGTGGAGCTGAAGAACCAGGCGGAGGCCCAGTCCTACGCCGCGGAGAAGCTCGTCAAGGAGAACAAGGAGAAGCTCACTCCGGACGTGGCGAAGGCGCTCGAGGACAGCGTGGCGGAGCTCAACAAGGTGCGCGAGGGCCAGGACAAGGACGCCATCAAGTCCGCGCTCGAGAAGCTCCAGGCCGCCAGCTACAAGGCCGCGGAGGAGATGTACAAGGCCACTGGTGGGGCGCCGGGTGGCGAGCCGCCTCCGGGTGCTGCTCCCGGGGCTCAGCCGGGCGCGAAGAAGGACGACGTGGTGGACGCCGAGTTCCGCCAGTCGTGACGCCGGGGCCGTGAGGCCCGGGTGTTGAAGCAGAGGGCCGGTGCTCCCGCTACACGCGGGGGGCCGGCCCTTCTGCGTTGCGGGACTCGGGGCGGACCTTCCGAAAGGATGGATGGCCGTGTGCGTGGCGAGACTTGGGGCGGGTGCAAGGGGTTGAGGGGACTGGGGTGGGGGCTGGTGACGAAGGTGCAACAGGCTGGGGCTCCACGTCTTCTTGAGAGGTGCCTGGCATGTCCCGCGTCTCGTCCCCGCTGTCTCCCGCCTCGTCCTTGCCCATCGAAGGGGAGTCCGCGGCTGCTTCCCTCGACTCCGCTCCAGTCCGCGGCACGCTGTCTCCGACGAAGAGTCCGTCGGCCAGCACGCTGGAGGTCTTTCAGGGCCCGTCCGGAACGGTTGGAGCCTTCTCCGTGCCCGGGCCTCGCTGCGGGCCCAGGATGGGGGAGTCGAATGGCTTCGACTTCGCGGTGGGCGGCTCCTTTCCTCCTCGCCCCACGGGCAACGTGCGGGAGCAGATGAAGCAGGGGGCCTTCACGCTCGCCCAGTCGAAGGCCGCCACCGCGAGCCTGCTGATGAAGGGCGGCAGCGTCGTGGACGCCTATGCACGGGGGCACCTGCGGCTCCTGGAGCCCAGCCCTCCCATCCAGGGCGCGCCCACGTCCCTGACGGACTACACCAGCGCGCTTCCGGGAGTCCCTCCCGAGGCGGCCTGGGGCTACTTCGTGCGCAATCCCGGGCCGGTGTTCGAGTCCGCCGGCATCCGCATCCAGCCATCCACCATCGCGCTGACGGATGGGGCGAAGGTGTTCCTGGAAGAGAAGGGGCCTCCTCCTGTCTGGGCCCCGGTTTCGTTCCGGTTGGAGGCGGAGACGAACACCGTGCACATCACCACCCTGGACGGGCACCCTCTGCGGGGGACGAACCGCTTCGTCTTCGAGGACGACGGGGAGGGTGGAACGCGACTGCGCCAGTACTCGGCCTTCCAGGGCAGCTCACCCGCGACGGCGGTGGGCCTCATGCTGATGGACCCCATCGAACGGCAGCATGACATCTGGCGCGGCGTACATTCGCATCTGCATGACACGCTCGTCTCACGCTGACATAGAACCGAGGGTTGGAGGTGACGCGGATGGTGCTGAGGACGACGCCGCCGGGACATGATGTGATCCTCTACGACGGGCATTGCCGCATCTGCAGCGGCGCGGCCCGCGAGTTCCAGAAGCTGCTGGGAGGGCGGGGGACGCAGCTGCGCTCGTTCCGGGACGAGGGCGTGCTGGTGGGCTTCCCGGGCATCAGCGCGGAGCGGTGCGAGAACGCCATGCAGCTCGTCCAGGCGGATGGGCGGGTGCTGGAAGGCGCGGAGGCCATCGTCCGGGCGCTGGGCAGGCACCCCCTGGGCCGCCTGCTGTACGTCTACTACGTCCCTGGCCTCCGCCAGCTTGTCGACGTCTTCTACCGGGCCTTCGCCCGCTACCGGTTCAAGATTGCCGGGCGGACCTGTTCGGACGGCGGTTGCGAGGTCCACTTCAAATAGACAGAGGCCGGCGGGTAGCATGGGGCCAACCCCGCTGCCCCTGGATTGTTCGTGCAAGCTCATCCGCCGCCGTACCTCCAGGCCGCTCGCGCCTTTCGCCACTTCTTCAGCGAGCTGCGGGACGTCTACCTGGAGCGAGAAACGCTCTTCACGCAGCTCGAGCTGGCGCTGCTGAGCCGGGAGCACGTGCTTGTCGTAGGGCCACCCGGAACGGCCAAGAGCGCCATCGCCAGCGCGGTGCTGGGGCGCATCTTCGACGAGCACACCGGCCTGCCCTCGCTGTTCTCCAAGCAGCTCGCCGAGTCCACCGTGCAGACGGACCTGCTGGGTCCGGTGGACTTCAAGGTGCTGACGGAGACGGGGCGCACGGAGTACCTCACCGACGAGGGCATGCTGGGCTCGCAGCACGCGTTCCTGGATGAAATCTTCGACGGCCGGGACATGCTGTTGCGCTCCATCCTCAACGTGCTCTTCGAACGGGAACTCAAGCACGGTCGGCGGGTGACGGCGGGACGCACCGAGTGCGTCATCATGACGAGCAACCGGTATCTCTCCGAGGTGCTGGCGCGCTCGCCGGAGCTGTTGCTCGCCTTCGCTGACCGGCTGAGCTTCATCAGCTTCGTGCCCAAGTCCTTCGCCCGGAAGGAGAGCCGGGCCGCCATGCTGCAGCGCTTCGCGCAGGGCGCGCGCGCGGACCTGCGGGCTCCTCTTTCACTGCAGCAGATGGACCTGCTGCAGGACGCCGTCTCGCGGGTGAAGGTGCCCAGTGACGTGCTGGAGGGCGTGGAGTTGCTGGCGGATGCCCTGGAGCGGGCCCTGACGGCCCAGGTGTCCAAGCTGCCCGACTACGTGCCCACGAAGTACTTCTCCCAGCGCTCGGCGGTGAAGGCCCTGTGGGCACTCAAGGCGGCGGTGGTGCGGGACCAGATCTACCGGCGGCCGGAGCGACCGCTGGAGGCGTCCGTGGAGGACCTGGACGCGCTGCGCTGGTTCTTCCTGCTGGGCGGTCCCCCCTCGACGGAGACGGAGGCGCTGCTCAAGTCGGTGGTGGACCCCCGTGAGCGGGCGCAGCTCGAAATCGTCCGGTTGGAGCAGCGCACGTTCGACGAGGTCATCGCGAAGGTGCGGCAGGAGCTGGGCGGGGGCCTGGAACGCGAGGCCCAGGTGCTGGGCTCGGCGGAGGAGGCCTCGGCCGTGGATGCCCTCTCACGCAACTGGCAGCCTTCGATGGCGTCCACCTCCGCGCGGGGCCTTTTGACGAAGCTCGTCCCCGGTCCGCGTCATGCGCAGAACCGCGCTCCGTTGCTGGTGTCCGCCCGGGCGCTGGTGGCGGCGATGGACCAGCGGCTCGCGCGCGGCATGGCGGGGCAGGGAGAGGGACGGGGAGGGCTGGCCCTGCTGTCCTCATTCCAGGACGTGCTGGGGCTGTGCCGCGTCATCCCCGAGCTCAAGGTCGGCCTGTCCCCCCTGAGTGAGTCCACGGCCCGATTCCTCGAGGGGGCCCTGGAGATGATTGCCCTGACCGCGGAGAGCGCGGACTTCGAGGAGGGCCTCAAGCTGGAGGGGCTGGTGGGGCTGGCGGACAACCTGGAAGAGGAGCTGTCCAGGTCGGCGGACCTGGTGGGCATCCTGGCGGAAGGTGCTCCGGTGGCGGTGGAGCGGCTGCGCCAGTCGGAGGCCGCCGCGCGAAAGCGGGTGGTGGGGGCGTTGCGGCGCCGGGCGACCGTTGCCTTCCAGGGTGCATCCGCACGCGGACGCAAGGAGCCGCTGGAGACGCTGGCCGCGGACTCGCGCCGACTGTCGCAGCTGGAGCAGTCGCTGGTCGCGCTGGACCCGACGCAGCGAAGCTTCAAGGAGGAGCTGCTGCTGCCCCTGGGCCTCGCCTATGCGCGCGAGGTGCTGGCCTCCACGCCGTTCGAGCGCATCGAACAATACGGGCGCGCGGTGCAGGCCGTGGCGGAGAACCTGCGGCGCGAAGGACTGCCCGTCGACGTGGTGATGGGAGAGTGCCAGAGCATCCTCGACGGTCGGCTGCGCGAGCACGCTCGACTCCTCACGCGCGACGTGCCGAGCCCGCCTCCGCCGGCCGCCTCCGTCCTCAACGGCGACGCGTACGTCTTCTACCGGGGCGAGTTTTCCGCCAAGGCCCCGGATGGCGAGCTGGCGGCGTTGTTGGGCCTGGACGGACAGCTCGCATTCACCCGAGGGGGTTCGGCGTCGGCCTTCTTCTCGGAGAACGCCCGCGCGGCGGTGGCCCAGGCGGAGCTCACGTTCATCCAGACGCGCGTCAAGTACCTGCGCAGCTGGCTGACCCAGCTGCTCACCTCGCTGCCCTCGCCGGAGGCCCTGACGGAGCGGCCCGAGGTGGAGCGCACGGTGGACCGACTGGTTCGCAGCCGATTCCCCCTGCTGGCCTTGAAGGAAGGGGAGCTGGTGCGCCTCAAGGGGGTGCTGTCGCTGCTCGCGGCCATTCCAGGCGAAGTGGGCGAGAGCGCGCAGCGGCTGGAGGCGCAGCTCCGGGGCATCGACGAGGACTTCGGGCGGTACAGCCGTCAGGTGCTGGAGCGGCGGTCCGCCGCATGAGCACGCCCGAGTCGCATAGGGCGCGGAGGGACGGCTGAGCATGCTCTCCCGGCGGCTCACGGACCTGCGACGGCGCCTGGACATGTTCCGTCAGCCCGCGCCTCCGGTAGGCGGCATGCGCCGGTGGACGTTCGGGCGCAAGGTGACGGGGCCCGGCGACCTCGCCCTTCCCGTGCTCGCGGTGCTGGACCGGGAACTCGACAAGGTGGGCATCCACACCTCGGCGGACGCGCAGTTGCTGCGTGAGCTGGGGGCCCGTCGAGGGCTCGCGGGGGCGTTGTCCCAGGGGCTCCAGGCCCGGGCCGGGCAGGCACTTCAAGAGCTCGAGGCGTGTGTGGAGCGCGTGGAGCGCGCCTGGCGGGCGGGAGTGATGCCGCCGGGAACCCTCACGGTGCTCGACAGGGCCTTTGTCCAGCTCGCGAGGGCCGTGAAGGTGGCCGACCTCTTCGCCCGTCCGCCCACCGAGGACGTCGACGACGACGAGGGCTTCATCGCCTTCGAGCGTCCAGCCTCCCCGCGCAGGCAGCGCGCGCCCAGCAGCTCCCGGATGGCCGTGGCCGAGTACTTCGCGCTGCGCGCCCGGGAGAACGTCGTCGACGTCGTGCAGAAGCGCAGGGACCTGGACCTGGCCCACGAGATGTTGCTGCGCCTGGGAGCGGACCACGACCGGGAGCGCGGCCTGCCCCTGCGCCGCGAGGTGGCCGAGGCCCGGGAGCGCACTCGCGCGGTGCCGGCCGTGCGCTCCCTGGAGGAACTCCTGCGGCACGTGCGGCACGCGGCCCGGCATGACCCCCAGGCCGCCTACCGTTCGCTGCGTGGCCTCTACGAGCGGGCGGTGGAGGCGGGGGACCTGGAGCTGGCGGCGGCGGCTCGAGCGGCCCTGGAGCCCCTGTTGCCCTCACCCTCCCAGTTGACGGCCCTGGTGGAGCGCGCCGAGCGGGACGCGCTGGCCCACTGGTTCGGCGAGTCTCCCCCGGAGGAGAAGCCCGAGGTGGCCACTCCACGTCCGGACGAGCTGCTGGCGGACCTGGCCTTCTCGCTGCGACCCGAGCAGCTCGCCACCTTCGAGCTGGCGGCGGGGTGTGCCCGTTACTTCGACGTGGAGGACGCGCTCTCCGAGGAAATCGTCCTGGCGGAGACCCAGGTGGCGAGGCCCGTGCCCCGGCGCGTTCCCTATCCCACCCAGACGATGACCTTCGAGGTGACTGGCGGCCTGCACGAGGTGAACAACTTCGTCCTGACAGACCCGAGGATGTTGCTGAGGGACCTCGCGGCCAACCGGCAGCTCGTGCGGGCCTACCTGGAAGAAGCGCCACCTCCCCAGTCGAAGAAGGTGAAGCGCACCGCCGTGCGCGTCTATGTCTGTGACGCCTCCGGCTCCATGCATGGCGCCCGGGCCCGCTTCCGTGACGCCCTCATCATCGCGGAGCTGAACAACCTGCGCGTCAAGGCGCGCCGTGGGGAGACGTTCGACCCGCTCTACTTCAGCTTCTTCAACGACGTGCCCACCGAGCTGGCCCGCGTGGACACCGCCGCCGAGGCCACCCGGCAGATAGAGCGACTCTTCCGGGACTCGCCCGCCGAGGGGCAGACCGACATCTCGCTCGCGCTGATGTCGGCCTTCGACTCCATCCGCGCCGCGCAGGGCAGGGACCCGTACCTCGCCCGGGCCACCGTCGTCCTCGTCACCGATGGCGAGGACCGCGTGGACCTGGAACTCATCCGCCGGACCCGCGCGCCCATGGGCTCGCTCGACATCGCGCTGAGCTTCATCTCCCTGGGCGAGGAGAACCCGGACCTCCGCTCACTGGTTCGCGAGCAGCGCGCCTCCGGCATCCGCGCCTTCTACCACCACCTCTCCGACGAGGAGATTCAGTGGGCCCGTACCGAGTTCGATACGCCCTGGCGCACGCTGCTGCCTCGGGACGTGCCCGCCACGCCGGATTCGCTGGAGCAGCTCGCGCCTCACCTGGAGGCACTGGAGCGCGTCGCCGGTGGGCGGAGCACCTCGGCCACCGTCGCCGTGGAGGCCTCGTTCGAGGCCCTCTTCCCTGAATCACCGCCGCGCCCCGAGGGCGGACAGGTACCCGGCTCCGACGTCGTGGGCCGCGTGGTGGACATCCTCGGCGCGCTGGTGGAAGCCGCCTCGCTGGCTCCGGCGGACAAGCGCGCAACGGAGAGCGTGGTGCTCCTCCAGCACCTGTTGGCGGTGTATGGGCTGACCCCTGCGCGGTACCTCGCCGCCCTGTCCGTGGGTGGACCGTCGGTGACGGATGCGCTCGCGCGGGTGCGGCTGTTGTGCCGGCCCTTCGGGTAGTCTCCGGCCCACGCCATGTTCTTCGGCCTCTGGAAACGGAAGAAGGAGCCCGCCCGCCCGGCGGACCCGCTCGTCGCCTTCGACGAGCTGCTCGAGAACCTGGACCGGCAGGCCGCCGAGCTGCGCAAGTCCGCGGCCACGCTGCTCGCCCTGAAGGGGGACCTTGCTCGCGCCGTGGAGCGCTACTCCCGCCGCCTGGAGGACCTGGCCTCGCGCCATGCCACCGCCGCGTCGCGAGGGGACTCGAAGGCCGTGGGGGTGCTCGCGAGAGACTCCACCCAAGCCGAGGCCCTGCTGGCCACCACCCGGGAGTCGCTGAAGCGCGCGGACTCGGACGGCAAGCTGCTGCTGGAAGCCGCCGCGGAGCTGGGGGACCGGGTGGAGGAGCTGCGCCGCGAGCGGGAGAGCGCCTCCGCGCGCCTCACCCTGGGCGGCATCGTCACCGACGCGCTGAAGGAGCGTGTGGCCCGCTTCGAGCAAGCGTTGGTGGTGGATGCGGCGCGTGACGAGGTGGAGCGCGCGCACGCGCTGGCGGAGGTCTACCGGGAGGAGCGCCGGGAAAAGGCGGACTGAACCAGCCGTCTCAGGTGCGGCGCGCCGTCTGGTGCAGCTCCAGGACGATGTTGCCGCCCTTGAAGAGGCGCACCGCGCCGGACGTCTGGCTCACCACCAGCGCGATGCAGGCCGTGGAAGAGGTGATTCCCGCGGCGGCCGCGTGCCGGGCGCCCAGGCCGAGCGGAATCTTCACCATCTCGTCCTGCGCGGACAGGTAGCGTCCGGCGGCCAGCACCACGCCGTCCTCGCGGATGACGAAGGCTCCGTCCAGCACGGAGAAGTTCTTGATGGCCTCGCGAATCTTCGGGTCCAACACGTTCCGTTCGGCCTCGGAGAGGCCCTGGAACGGGTTGATGGTCATCTGCCGGCTCTTCTCCAGCACCGTCGTGTGGTCGCCGATGGTGATGATGGTGCCGATGGGATGACCCTCGAAGCCCTCCTGACCAATCTGGAGTGCCAACTGGATGAGCGCGTCCACCACCTGGGAGTTAAACTCCTCGCCCAATTTCACGCCTTCAATCGCGAGCCGATCATCCAGCGAACCACCAATCCGCATCTGCATCAGCGTGTCGGGAGCACGACCCACACGCCCCGTCATGCAGAGCACCAGGTCGCCTTCCTTGAACGCTCCCTGCGAGAGCGCGGAGACGAGGGCCACCTTCACCCGTTCGGTGCGCGAATAGTCGTAGGCGGGGATGACGAGCGCACGGACCTTCCGAAGCAGGTGCTCCTGTGCCAGCTTGTCCAGCGTCACCGCATACACGAGCTTCTTGCGAGCAGGCCGGCCCCGGAGTTCCTCGGGAGGGATGGGCGTGTCACAGATGTAGAGAAAATGATCCACATCGCTCTTGGCGGCCAGCGAGAGGGCCGAGCGCAGGAACTCCCGATCAAACTTCGTGTTCTCGCTCAACCGCCCTCCCGTTCACCCGCAGTCGTGACTGGGTCAGCTTGACACCGACGGCTCTCTGAATAAAGCTTTCGGGCCCGTTTTTTGGGGGACAGGGCCCAAAAACCCTCGCGCACTGGAGCGAAGGCTGTGAACCAGAAAGATCTCAAGCGTTACAAGAAGATGCTCGAGGACAGCAAGACGAGCCTGCTCGAGAGCGCCAAGAAGACCCTGGTGGAGGAGTCGAATTTCGACACGGACGACCTCCCCGATGAGATTGACCTGGCCTCTTCCGAGTACGCGCAGTCAATGGTGTTCCGACTGCGGGACCGAGAGAAGTTCTTGCTGCAGAAGATTGATCGGGCGCTGACCCGGATCGAAGACGGCACGTTCGGCGTCTGCGAGCGTTGTGAAGAGGACATCTCCCCCAAGCGGTTGGAGGCACGTCCGGTGACGACGCTCTGCATCCGCTGCAAGGAGGAGCAGGAGAAGAAAGAGAAGTCCTACGGCTGAGTGCCGTGGGAGCCCAGGGCCGCGCGGGAATCCCCCGTGCGGCCCGGGTGAGTCCGGGGAAGAACGGCGCCGCCTCAGGCGAGGGGCGCTTGGATCTCCACCCGGAGCAGCTGTCGGCCGATGAGGTAGTGGTCGCCGTTGTCCACGAAGGTGGGGCCGGCCAGCCGCATGAAGGTGCCGTTCGACGAGCCGACGTCACGCACGGTCAGCCGGTCCTGGCGGACCTGCAGCACCGCGTGACGCCCGGAGACGAAGCCGTCGGTGGGGAAGGTGAGGTCGCCCTGCTCGCGTCCCAGCAGGTTGTCGCCCTCGCGAAGCGGATACGCCGCGCCCCGGAGTCCCCCCTCCAGCAACTGGATGAGCCGCAGGCGGTAGCCGGGATCCGGCGAGCCCCAGATCTGCGTTCCTCCAGGCCCCTGCGTCGCGGTGGGGATGGGCTCCAGCACCAGCCGCTGACGTCCCAGGCGCACTTCACCGCCGGGTGACAGCTCGCGCTCCTGGCGCAGCCGCACGAAGACGCCGTTGGCGCCGCCCACGTCCTCTACCGCCAGGCGCGAGCCGGAGAAGAAGAAGCGCATCTGGACGGGCATGATGAAGGGGTCGTCCGGGAGCGAGAGTTCCCCCTGCTGGCCGCAGGTGAGGGTGTCTCGCTGCATGCGGACGACGGACTCGGGGCCGCCGTCGGCCCGCACCACGCGGATGGAGACCTGGGGGCGGGAGGACAGGCTGGCCACGGCCATGACCATCGTTCCGGAGCGCAGCGGCGAGCCGCACGCTCGGCAGACGGTGGCGTCCCGGGGGTTTTCGGTATCACAGCGGGGGCAGTATTCCATCGCTTCCATGAGGGCTCCGCGTTTCTACCAGGGGTGACGCGAGGTTGCTCGTCTTGCGAGCGGCTTGCTCAGTACCCGAGCGACGTGGTGAACTCCGTGACCCACCCTTCGGGGAAGTTGACTTGCACTGCCCCTCCTGCGGCGCTGACGCCCAAGAATCCTCCCGTTTCTGCCCGGCCTGCGGTGCGACCCTCGTGCGCACGCCGGATGCTGACGACTACGTCGGCCTGACCATTGCCCAGAAATATCGGGTCGAGGCCCTCATTGGCGAGGGCGGCATGGGGCGGGTGTTCCGAGCCCGGCAGATTTCGCTCGACAAGGTCGTGGTGCTCAAGGTGCTCCGGCACACGTTGCTGTCGGACGAGCGCACCGTGGCGCGCTTCCAGCGCGAGGCCAAGGCCGCCAGCCGACTGAACCACCGCAACTCCATCAGCGTGCTGGACTTCGGCCAGGCCGAGGACGGGGCGCTCTTCATCGCCATGGAGTACGTGGCGGGGCAGGACCTGCACCAGATTCTCAGCCGCGAGTGGCCCCTGGGCGAGGGGCGCGTGGTGCGCATCGTGAGCCAGGTGCTCGGCGCGCTGTCGGACGCGCACGGCGCGGGCGTCATCCACCGGGACCTCAAGCCCGAGAACATCATGGTGGAGCAGCGGCGCAACGAGCCGGACTTCGTCAAGGTGCTCGACTTCGGCATCGCGAAGATCACCGACTCCACCGACGACGGACCGGCGCTCACGCGCGCGGGCTTCGTCTGCGGCACGCCCGAGTACATGTCGCCGGAGCAGGCGCGCGGCGCGACGTTGGACCACCGCTCCGATTTGTACGCGGTGGGTGTCATCCTCTACCAGCTCATGACGGGCCTGCTGCCGTTCGAGTCGGACTCGGCGGTGGGGTTCGCCACCAAGCACCTCACCGAGGAGCCGCCGCCCCCGACGCGGCGCCGGCCCGACGCGCGCATCTCCCCGGCGATGGAGCGGCTCATCCTGCGCACGCTCTCGAAGAGCCCGGATGACCGGCCCGCCAACGCGGAGGCCTTCCGCGCGGAGTTGATGGCGGTGGAGAAGGAGCGTCGTCGCTCGGAGGCGCCTCCTCGGCGGCCCCAGCCCTCGGCGGTGCTCGCGCCTCTGCCGCGCAAGTCGACGGGACGCAACGACGACAGTCGCGATGCCACGGCTCCAGGGTGGGGCAGCGAGGTGACGGTGGAAGCCACCGTCCGCGCGCTTCCGGACGTGCTCTCGCCGCTTCCCTCCAATGCCGACGCGATGCCCGCGACGCGGGAGAAGACGGACTCCATCATTCCCACCCAGCCCGGGGTGGGGGGCGGAGGGCTGGGCTTCTTCTTCAAGTCGCTCACCGTGCTGCTGGTGGTCGGCGCGGGCCTCTTCTTCGCGTACTACTTCTATTACTTGAACGGCGGGGGGAAGCCGGGCGTTGTCTCCCCCTTCTCGCTGCCGCGCAACGCGCCCGTTCCCGGGAACGTGGGGAGCACGGCGGGGGACTCCGAGCAGCCGCTCTACGAGCAGCAGATCCCCGCGGCGAACCGCAACCTGGAGGAATCCAGCCGCCATGCGCAGGCGGGAGATCAGGCGCTGGAGCGCGGCGACCTGGGGCTCGCCAAGTCAAAGTACAAGGACGCCTTCCAGAGCAACCCGGACCCGGAGCTGGCCCTCAAGCTGGGCGAGTTGTACTGGCAGCAGGATCAGCTCGATGAGGCCAGGGGCTGGTGGTCGCGGCATCTGCGCGAGGTGTCGAACTCGAAGGCCCGGCCCCTCATCGAGCAGCGCCTGGGGGGCACCGTGGCCCGCCCGTCGAGTCCGTAGCGAGGCGTCACTCGACTCCCCCGAGACGCTCGCTCTGGCTGGGTGTCTCTCCCTCGAGTACGCGGTGCTCGGTACCCCGGGCCGCTCGCGCGGGAGGACAGGCAGCGTGTCGTCTCGGCGAACACGCGACGCGTGGCCCCCCAAACGGGTGCTCGCAATGGCCGCGCGTCGCCTCCGCGAGCAGGTGCTGCGCGGACCCAGAAGAGGTGCTCGCATGGGCCGCGCGTCGTCTCAGCGAACAGGTGACGCGCCCGCGCCCCGAGACGCTCACAACGACCGCTCGCCGTCTCAGCGAACACACGAGGCGCGGTGCCCCACGACGCTCGCAATGGCCGAGCATCGTCTCAACGAACACGTGACGCGCGGTGCCCCACGAAGCGCGCAATGGCCGAGCATCGTCTCAACGAACACGTGACGCGCGGGTGCCCCGAGACGCTCGTAACGACAGCTCGCTGTCTCAGCGATCACATGCTGCGCGGTGCTCCCGGAGGTGCACGCAATGGACGTGCGTCGTCTCAACGAACACGTGACGCGTGGACACCATCAGTGCTCGCAAGGGCCGTGCGTTGTCTCGACGAGCACATGAATCGCGGTGCCCCGAGGTGCTCGCAATGGCCGCGCGTCGTCTCAGCGAACACATGCTGCGCGGTGCTCCCGGAGGTGCACGCAATGGACGTGCGTCGTCTCAACGAACACGTGACGCGCGGACACCAGAGGTGCACGCAATGGCCGTGCGCCGTCTCAGCAAGCACATGAGGCGCGGTGCCCGGAGGTGCTCGCAATGGCCGTGCGTCGTCTCAGCGAGCACATGAGGCGCGGTGCCCAGAGGTGCTCGCAATGGCCGCGCGTCGTCTCAGCGAGCACATGAGGCGCGGTACCCGAGCCGCTCGCGCTAACCGAGCGTTTCGACCTGGAGCACGTGCTGTCCCAGCCGGACCCGGTCTCCGGGACGCAGGGGGCGCTCCTCGCCCGCGGGGATGCGCACGTAGGTGCCCAGGCCGCCGGACAAGTCCCGCAGGAGCGCTCCGGTCGGCGTGGGGGACAGCTCGCAGTGGCGACCCGCGAGGCCCTCGTCGCCCGGGAAGCTCAGGTCGCAGTGCGCCTGTCCCAGCGTGAGCAGTGGGGCGGCTGTCACCACCGCGCGGCCTCCCCGGCCACCGAAGATGACCTCCTCCACGCCGTACACGGCCTGCCCGAGCGGCACGGGAGCGCCGTAGACGATGGGGCGACCGGCCACCGGCGCGGGCGTCTCCAGTCGGCCCGTGAAGCGGAACAACCGCTGACCCGCGCTGAAGTGGGTGCGCGCGGTGATGGCCTCCGTGCCCGCCACCGTGACGAACACGCCGGAGGCGCTGGACTCGTCCCGCACGAAGAGCGCACCGTCCTTCACCAGGAAGGTGGCGTGCAGCGGCGACACGAAGCCGTCATCCGGGAAGAGGATGGCGCCTCGCTGGCGGCCCACCACACAGCCCGTGACGGGAAGCTTGTAGCGCTGACCCCGCGTCGAACCCGCGATGACCGCCAGTCCGAAGCGCGAGGCCGCAGGAGCGGGGCGGGGGGCCGCGACCGGGGGCGCCGTGGCACCTGTCCGGCCAGGGAGGGCGGAGTCGGGCACCGGGGGCGGCGGACGCGTGTTGGCGGGCCCTGCGGGCGCGGTGCCTCGAGGGGACAGGGAGGGAGGGGTCGCCGGAGGCGCGGTCGGAGCAGGGGGGCGGGTGGCGGCGGGCCGCTCCACCATCAACCCGGCAGCGGCCGTCGGAGGCGGCGTCCGGGCCGAGGGGCGCATTCCCGGAGGGATGGCGCTGGGCGGAGGCGGCGTGACGGGGGGGCTGGCGGGCTCCGCCGGCCGGGGGCCAGGGAAGGAGGCCACGGCCGCGGGCCGGCCCCCCTGGGGCGTCGCGGCGGGTGGGCGCGCCGTCGCCGCGGGCTTCGCGGCGGCAGGCCGAGCGGCCGGGGCATCCCCGAGGGCCTGGCCGCAGAGCACGCAAGAGGCCGAGCGCGGCGGATTGAACCCGTCACAGTTCGGGCAGACCACGGAGAGAGCCGACAACAAGAGCTGTGACATGGGCGAACCAGAATCTACGGGCGCGTAAAACGTCGGGTCAACGAAAGCGAACGCGATGGGTGGGACAAGCCCGGAAGAGAAATGTGACAGGTTCCGTGGGGCAACGTTGCCCCCCCTCCGGCACGAAGTTACGATTCCCCCTGCTTCGATGATCCGCCTGAACGACATCCTCCAACGGGTTTCCTCGTACCACCCGGACCCCGACCTGGACATCATCAAGAAGGCCTACGTCTACTCGGCCAAGGTGCATCAGGGCCAACTGAGGAAGTCAGGCGAGCCCTATCTCGTCCACCCGCTCGAGGTGGCCGGCATCCTCGCGGACCTCAAGCTGGACGAGGCGTCCATCGTCACCGGTCTGCTCCACGACACCATCGAGGACACGCTCGCCACCGCGGAGGAGCTCACGGAGCTGTTCGGCGCGGAGGTGGCCCAGCTGGTGGACGGCGTCACCAAGCTGTCCAAGTTCTCCGCGTCCGCCACGCTCTCCCAGGAGGAGAAGCAGGCGGAGAACTTCCGGAAGATGATCATCGCGATGGCGCAGGACATCCGCGTCATCCTCGTGAAGCTGGCGGACCGCACGCACAACATGCGGACGCTGGACCACATGAACGAGGAGAAGCAGGCGCGCATCGCCCAGGAGACGCTGGACATCTACGCGCCCCTGGCGAACCGGCTCGGTATCTCCTGGATCAAGACGGAGCTGGAGGACCTGAGCTTCCGCTACGTGAAGCCGCAGGAGTTCTTCGGCCTCCAGGAGAAGCTCAACAAGCGCAAGAAGGAGCGGGAGAAGTACATCGAGGACACCTGCGACCTCATCCGCTCCAAGCTCGCGGAGCGCGGACTGAAGGGCGAGGTCTCCGGCCGCTTCAAGCACGTCTACAGCATCTACAAGAAGATCAAGTCGCAGGGCATCGACTTCGATCAGATCCACGACATCATCGCCTTCCGCATCATCTCCCCCGCCGCGCCCGCCTGCTACGAGGCGCTGGGCCTGGTGCACGAGATGTGGAAGCCGGTGCCGGGTCGCTTCAAGGACTTCATCGCGATCCCGAAGCCCAACATGTACCAGTCGCTGCACACCACCGTGATTGGCCCGTTGAGCGAGCGCGTGGAGGTGCAGATTCGCACCGCGGAGATGCACAAGATCGCCGAGGAAGGCATCGCCGCGCACTGGAAGTACAAAGAGGGCAAGGCCGTCATCTCCAAGGATGACGAGAAGTTCGCCTGGCTGCGCCAGCTCATGGAGTGGCAGCAGGACCTGAAGGACCCGAAGGAGTTCCTCGAGACGGTGAAGGTGGACCTCTTCACCGACGAGGTCTTCGTCTTCACGCCCAAGGGCGACGTGCGCTCGCTGCCACGCGGCGCGACGCCGGTGGACTTCGCGTACGCCATCCACTCGGACGTGGGCAATCGGTGCGTGGGCGCGAAGGTGAACGGCAAGATTGTTCCCCTGCGCTACAAGCTGAAGAACGGCGACACGGTGGAGGTGCTCACCAGCCCGCAGCAGCACCCGTCCAAGGACTGGCTCACCTTCGTCAAGACGAGCCGCGCGCAGCAGCGCATCCGCGGCTTCATCAAGCAGCAGCAGCGCGAGAAGAGCCTGCAACTGGGGCGCGAGCTGACGGACCGCGAGTTCAAGCGCTTCCAGCTCAACTTCAACAAACTGCTCAAGTCCGGCGAGGTGAAGAAGGTCGCCGAGGAGCTGGGCTTCCGGATCGAAGACGACCTGCTGGTGGCCATCGGCTACGGCAAGGTGACGCCGCAGCAACTGGTGCAGCGCCTGGTCCCCGAGGAGAAGCGCAACGAAGCGGAGGCCACGCCCCGAGGCGACGGCTCCGGCAACGGCTCGCACGCGGGGGGCTCGTCCATGCTCCCCGGGCTGTCCCGCGTGACGGACCTGGCCAAGCGCCTGGTGGGCCGCAGCAACCGCAGCGGCGTGCAGATTGGCGGCGTGGACGATGTGCTCGTGCGCTTCGGACGGTGTTGCAACCCCGTCCCCGGCGACCCCATCGCCGGCTTCATCACCCGGGGACGGGGAGTCACGGTGCACACGGTGGGCTGCGAGAAGGCGCTGGCGACGGACCCCGAGCGGCGCGTGGACGTGAGCTGGGACGTGCGGGGTGACTTCAAGCGCCCCGTCACCCTGCGCGTGCTGACGGCGGACCGGACGGGTCTGTTGGCCGACATCTCCAACATCTTCTCGAAGAAGGGCGTCAACATCTCCCAGGCCAACTGTCGGGCCACGGGCGATGACCGGGCGGTGAACACCTTCGAGGTCATCATCTCGGACCTGAAGCAGCTCACGGACCTGATGCGCACCATCGAGCGCCTGAGCGGCGTCTACTCCGTGGAGCGAATCTAATCCGCCGCCTTTCGTGCTAGAGCGCCCGAGAAATCCGGCGGCCTGTCTCTCAGGGCCGCCCGAACCCTCGAGGTGCGCTCCATGGCTCGGAAGACTCTTCACTCGGACCAGGCTCCCAAGGCCATTGGCCCGTACTCGCAGGCGGTGCAGGTGGACGCCGGGAAGCTGACCTTCCTCTCCGGACAGATTCCCCTGGACCCCGTCACCATGGAGATGGTGCAGGGGGACGTCGTCGCCCAGGCGGAGCGGGTGATGCTCAACCTCCAGGCGGTGCTGGCGGCGGGCGGGCTGGACTTCAGCCACGTCGTGCGCTGCACCATCTTCCTCACGGACCTGGGTGACTTCGCCAAGGTGAACGAGGTGTACGGCCGCTACTTCACCGGCGCGCCGCCGGCCCGCGCCACCGTGCAGGTGGCCGCGCTGCCCCGCGGCTCCAAGGTGGAGATCGACGCCATCGCCGTCTCCTGAGCGTCCTTCCCCCGTCGTCCAAAGCAAGAGGCCGCCGGACCTTGTCGGTCCGACGGCCTCTGGTGCTTCAGGGCTCGAGAAGCAGCCCGGTGGAGCGGATTACTTCCCGTCCGCCGCGACGGCGCCGGCCTTCTTCAGCTCTTCATCGATGATGCGCTTGAAGCCGTCCAGCGGCTGGGCGCCCACGAGCGTCCGGCCGTTGATGAAGAACGTGGGGGTGCCGGTGGCGCCCAGGCGGGAGCCCTCGGCGGCGTCCGCGTCGATCTGCGCCGCGAACTTGTTCTCGTCCAGGGCGGCCTTGAACTTGGCGACGTTCAGGCCCAGCTCCTGCGCGTACTTGTCCAGGGACGCGCGGTCCAGCGCGCGCTGGTTGGCGAAGAGCTTGTCGTGCATCTCCCAGAACTTGCCCTGCTCGTGCGCGGCCAGCGCGGCGGCCGCGGCGGCCTTGGCGTTGCCGTGCATGGGCAGCGGCTGGTTCTTGAAGGCCACCTTCACCTTGCCCTGGTACTGCTCCTCGATCTGCTTGAGCGTCGGGACGACGCGGCTGCAGAAGGGGCACTCGAAGTCGGAGAAGGCGACGATGGTGACGGGCGCGTTCTTCGGGCCCTTCACCGGGGCGTTGCCCACGTCCACCTTCTGCACGGGCGGCTCGGCGGGGGCGCCCGCGGGAGGCGCGGCCGGAGCCTCGGCGACGTTCTGCGCGTTCAGCTTCGCGTAGAGCTCCTCGGCCTTGGTGCCGGAGGCCAGCAGCTTGTCGGCCTTGGCGATCTCCTCGTCGATGAGGCGCTTGAAGGAGTCGAAGGGCTGTGCGCCCACGAGTTCACGGCCGTTGACGAAGAACGTCGGCGTGCCACTGGCGCCCACGGCGGTGCCGGCGGCGCCGTCGGCCTCGACCTTCGCCTTGTACTTGCCGCTGTCCAGCGCGGCCTTGAACTTGGCGACGTTCAGGCCCAGCTCCTGCGCGTACTTCTCCAGGGAGGCGCGATCCAACGCCTTCTGGTTGGCGAAGAGCTTGTCGTGGAACTCCCAGAAGCGACCCTGCTCGTTGGCGGCCTCGGAGGCCTCGGCGGCCAGCTTCGCGTTGGCGTGGAAGGGCAGCGGCTGGTGACGGAACACCACGCGCACGTCCTTCGGGTAGTCCTTCTTGATCTGCGCGAGCGTGGGGCCCGCGCGGCTGCAGAAGGGGCACTCGAAGTCGGACCACTCGACGATGGTCACCTTGGCGGTGGCGGGACCGAAGGCGGCCGCGTCGGCCGGCACGTCGATCTTCCGCACCGCGGGCGCCTGCTGCTGCGGGGCCGCCTTCGGCGCGGCGCGCTCGGCGCCCTTCTCGATGATCTTCGCGTACACCTGGCTGGCGGGAACGCCACCCTTCACCAGGGCCTCGGCCTTGCCCAGCTCCTCGTCGATGAGGGCCTTGAAGTTGTCGATGGGCTGCGCGCCGGAGAGGAAGCGGCCGTTGATGAAGAAGGCCGGGGTGCCGCTCGCGCCGAGCTGGCTCGCCAGGGCCTGGTCCCGCTGGATGGCCTCGGCCAGCTTGGGGCTGGTCAGGTCGGCCTTCCACTTGTCCAGATCCAGACCAATCTCCTGCGCGAACTGCTGCAGGGACGCGTCATCGAGCTTCTTCTGGTTGGCGAAGAGCTTGCCGTGCATCTCCCAGTACTTGCCTTGCTCACCGGCCGCGAGGGCAGCCAGGGCCGCCGGCTTGGCGCGGGGGTGGAAGGACAGCGGGTTCTGACGCATCACCACGCGCAGCTTCTTGCCGTAGTCCTCTTCCAGCTTCTCCACCGTCACATTGGCGCGGCTGCAGAAGGGGCACTCGTAGTCCGAGAACTCCACAATCGTGACAAGGGCATCGGCGTTACCCCGGGTGGGGGAACCTTCGATGGGAACCTTGAACACGGTGGGGTCCACCGGACGACGCGCGGGGTTGGCCTGACCAGCTTGCGCAGCGGGCTTGGTGGTATCGGTCTTCGAGGACGGGCCGCTGTACACACGGCCGCCAACGAAACCAAGCACCAGGCCGACCAGCAGGGCCACGATGATATTGGGCTTCATGGGTGGGTTCTGCTCCTTCGCCATAGGTCCGACTCCGGCCCCGAGCGTGGATGTGCGAGAAAGATTGAGAGGGCCGGGGTACTTAACAGAGGGATTTCCAGACACGCAAGCCGAGTGGAGACGCACTCCGCT
This sequence comes from Myxococcus sp. CA033, assembly GCF_013336625.1. Classification (NCBI taxonomy): domain Bacteria; kingdom Pseudomonadati; phylum Myxococcota; class Myxococcia; order Myxococcales; family Myxococcaceae; genus Myxococcus; species Myxococcus sp. CA033. The sequence continues at coordinate 30,243 of NZ_JABUMU010000029.1, forward strand.
CGGCGAACAGGCCCCTCAGGGGCCCGGAAACTGGGCGGTTCTCGGAAAAATTCCGCATGCTCGGATCTGCGCGGTGCGAGAGAGTCCTTGAATGGACATCGCAGTGCGCGTGGACACCTCTGGGGCATATTGCCCCGTGCCCATCCTGGAGATCGCCAAGGTGATGAGGCGCCTGCCCGTCGGCGCCCTGGTGGAGCTCATCTCCACGGACCGGGGGCTGGAGGCGGATCTGCCCGCCTGGTGTGAAGCGACGGGCCACGAGCTCGTCCGTCTGGAGCGCAGAGGGACGAGCTACGTGGGCTGGGTGCGCAAGGCGGGCTGACGCCCGAGCGCACTCCCTCTCTAGAGCAGCTGGAGGACGCGGTCCTCGAGGCGCCGGCCGCGGCTGACGCCGAGGATGAGCACGCCGCTCTGGAGCAGGTGGGCCACCACGCGGCTGATGACTTCCTCGGGCTTCGCCTGTCCGCCGAAGCGCACGACGAGGATGCCCTCACCGTCCATGCGCGCGTCGGTGACGTCGGGCAGGGCGGTCAGCTCCGGGGGGATGACCATTCCGCTGGCGATCTGCACGCGGAACTCCGCGCCCTGTCCGGTGAGCTCGGACATGGTGCCCGCTTGCGCGAGACTGCCTTTGTCGAGGATGGCGGCCGCGTCGCACAGCTCCTCCAGCTCCTGGAGGTTGTGGCTGGAGACCACCACCGTCTGTCTGCCCTTCATGTCTTTGATGACCTGACGCACCTGCGCGGCGATGCGCGGGTCCAGGCCGGCGGTGGGCTCGTCCAGCAGCACCAGCGGCGGGCGCCCCATCAGCGCCTGCGCCATGGCCGTGCGCTTGGCCATGCCGTGGCTGAGCGCCTGCGTCTGGACCTTCCACGCGTCCATCAGCCCCACCTGCTCCAGCGCTTCACGGGCCTCGTTCTCCGGAGTCGCGAGCCCCGACAGCTTCGCCCAGTACGTCAGGAGCGCGCCCACTTCCCAGCCCGAGGGCAGCACCGCGTCCTGCGGCAGCGCCCCGACGCGGCCCTTGAGGGCCCCGGGCGTGGAGGGGTCCACGTCCATGATCTTGAGCGTGCCCTCGGAGGGGTAGAGGTACCCACACATCATGGAGAAGGTCGTGGTCTTGCCGGCGCCGTTGGGGCCGATGAGGCCATACACCGCGCCCCGGGGCACCGAGAAGCTGACGCCGTTGACGGCGACCTTCGGGCCGAAGCGCTTGGTGATGCCGAACAGTTCGATGGCCAGGTCGCTCACAGGTCCCTCGCGCGCAGGGCCCCGTAGGCGCCCAGAAGAAAGAGGGTCGCGAAGCCCGCGTAGGCCGCGCCGCTGATGCCGAACTCGGTGAACTTCGGGTGCAACAGGTCCCCCGCGTAGTTGGAGGGCGACAGGTAGCGCAGGAAGCGCAGCGTGCCCGTCTCTCCCGAGGCCCGGCCCACCGTGTCCATCAGCCAGAAGACGAACAGGAGGATGAAGTTGAAGACCAGGCTCACCCCGGGCGTGCGGAAGAGGCTGGAGCACAGCGTGGTGAGGGCCACGTACGCCAGCGAGAAGACGATGGCGGCGAACCAGAACTTGAGCAGGTTGATGATCAACGCCGCGGAGCCGAAGTCGGGGTTGGCGATGCGCGCGTAGATGAAGATGGCCAGGTCGATGACGAGCACCAGCCCCACCAGCAGCGCCGCCTGCGTCAGGAACTTGCCCAGCAGCACCGACGAGCGCCGCGCGCGCACCGTCAGGTAGCGCATGGAGCGGGGGGCCACCTCGCCGCTGATCTGATCGAACCCCATCAGCGCCACGTAGGCCGGCAGGAAGAAGAGGGTGACCTTGAAGACGAGCAGCACCTCGATGGGGACCTGCGCGAGCGCCTCCATCATCGAGGTGTCGTTGCTGGTGAGGAAGCCCAGCACGCCCTTGCGCGTCTCCTCCATCAGCCTCGTGGCCGACTCGGCGTCGGCACCGGCGCCCGCCAGCCGCTCGTTCATCGCGGTGCGCAGGTCACTGGTCAGCTTGCCAATCACCAGCAGCACCAGCGCGGAGAACATGCTGTAGAGCCCGAGCAACACCACCGCGCGACCACTGCGCACGGCCCGTTGAAGCTCGGCGCCCCAGATGACCAGGGTTTCTTTCAGTCCGTCCAAAGTGTGGGTGACCCTATCGGACTTGCACACTCCACCGCCAAGTTTCTGACAGGAGCGGCAATCAGGCGGGCAGGGAAGCGTCCGTGGACAGCGAGCCTCCAGCCGCTAGGATTCGCGTGCTGCTCCTGCCCCCTCTCAGCCGCCCCCCTCGCGCCGCACATGACGATTCGCCGCCGCCTCCTGTCCGCCGCCGCGCTGCTTCCCCTCGCTCTGCTCCTGGGGGCCCAAGAACCCGTCCAGGGGGGCGCCTCCGTCGAGGCCCCGGCCGCCAGTGACTCTGGAACGGGGGCGAATGGCGCGAGTCAGGCCGCTGCCTCGACACCCACGGCGGGTCCTTCTGGGCCGGCGAGCGGGTCCGGCGCCGGTGTGGCCATCTCGGGCGCGGGGAATTCGGGAAGCGACCCGGGCGCGCATGCCGGAGGAGGGGGCACCATCGCGTCCCCGTCTCCCGCTGGCGGAGAGGACGGCGGAACGAGCGCCGAGGCCGAGGCGGTGGCGGCCGCCGCGGTGCAGGGTGGGGCCGATGCGGGGTTGACCACGCTGGTGACGGTGCCGGGGCTGCTGCCGCCCGCGCCGGTGCCCTCGCGACTGACGGCGCCTCCCATGGCGAAGCTCCAGACGATGCCTCGCGCCGCGGACCTGATGGCTCGCGCGAAGCTGCAGGGCGAGCGACTGGTGGTGAAGGAGAAGGACGGGCACACGCGCGCGCTCACCGTGGACCCGGTGCTCCAGGCGTCGCTGACGAAGATCCTCCGTGACTACGAGGTGCCATATGGCGCCGCCGTGGTGCTGGAGCCCTCGACGGGGCGGGTGCTGGCGCTCGCGGAACATTCGCAGGCGCAGCCGGAGCTGCGAGGGCTGCCCTACCGCGCGGTGTTCCCCGCCGCGAGCATCTTCAAGATCGTCACCGGCAGCGCGCTGCTGGAGGCCGGCGTCACGCCCACCATGGAGGAGTGCTTCCACGGCGGGAAGCGGCGGCTCACCGAGAAGCACCTGGAGGACAGCGAGCGCGACGGGGCCTGCTACTCGCTGGCGCTCGCGATGGGCAAGAGCGCCAACGTCATCTTCGCCAAGCTGACGCAGAAGCACCTCACTGCGGATGTGCTGCGGCGCATGGCCGCGCGCTTCCGCTTCAACCGTGAGATTGACTTCGTGGTGCCCACGGACGTGTCGCTCGCCGCCGTGCCGGAGGACGGCTTCGCCCTGGCCAACACGGGCGCCGGCTTCGGCGACGTCTACCTCTCGCCCCTGCATGGCGCGCTGCTGGCCTCGGTGGCCGCGAATGACGGACGCTGGGTGGACCCCGTGCTGGTGGAGCCGGAGCAGGGCTCGCTGCTGCCTCCCGAGGGCGAGCGCGTGCTGACTCCCGAGGCGGCCCGCGCGCTGACGGACATGCTCGAGGAGACCGTCACGCACGGCACCGCGCGCGGCATCTTCCGCGAGCGCAACTTCCGCGTGGACAACGCCGTGGGAAAGACGGGCACGCTCGCGGACCGCAATCCGTTCCGGGACTACTCGTGGTTCGTCGGCTTCGCGCCTCGCGACAACCCGCGCGTCGCCGTGGCCGCGCTCATCGTCAATGACCCGAAATGGCGCATCCGTGGCACCTGGCTGGGGCGCGAGGCGCTGCGGCTCGGCCTGGAGCGCGTGCCCGCCCCTGTGGAGCTGACCGCGCCCGCGTCCGCCGCGGGCAAGCACTGAGCGGGTGGTCGACGCGCCACGCGGTGCGCTTCACCAGCGGGGCCGCCGCCGTGGATGCACGTGCGTGCGGCCCGTTTCCTTGACGGAGCAGGCACTGTGCGGGAGGACGACTCGCCGCGCGGTGCGCTTCACCAGCGCAGTGACGACGCCTCCGTGGATGTACTGGCGTGCGGCCCGCCTCCTTGATGGAGCAGGCACCGCGAGGGAGGACGACTCGCCGCGCGGTGCGCTTCACCCGCGTTTGGACGACGCCTCCGTGGATGCACTTGCGTGCGGCCCGCTTCCTTGAGGGAGGCAGTCACCGCTGGGGTGGACGACGCGCCGTGCGGTGAGCTTCACCAGCGCGGGGACGACGTCTCCGTGGATGCACTTGCGTGCGGCCCGCTTCATTGACGGGGCAGGCACCGCGCGGGAGGACGACTCGCCGCGCGGTCAGCGCGCGGTGAGCTTCACCAGTCCCATGTCCACGAAGCCGTGGAAGAACTTCAGCGCTTCGAGTTCTTGCAGCGGAGACACGTGGACGATGGCGGCGATGTCCCGGCGGCCGTCGACGCGTGAGAGCAGGTAGCGCTCGGGCGCGGTGAGCTGGAGCGTCTTCAGATGCGCGGGCGACACCTGGAGCGCTGGCACCTTCGTGGCGTCCATCAGCTCCCGGCGCAGCTCCGCCAGCAGCTTCTCCTGCGCCGCCTTCACCAACGCCGCCGAGCGGGGCGTCGGGGACATCTCGTGCGCCCGTCGCGCCAGCGCCTCGCCGTCACGCACGTTGCCCGCGTCGAGGAAGAGCTGCGCCGCCTGGAGCACCTCGTCCGATGACGACTCCGAGCCGATGACGCCCGTGTCCTCCGGCTTCTCCTCCTCCACCACCGCGGACGTGACGGGCACGGGGGCCTCGTCCGAGACCTTCACCGCGTCCAGCCGGTAGAGCGCGTACAGCCGCTGATAGAGGAAGAAGTCCGTGGCGTGCAGCGCCCTGGCCAGCCCGTCGATGCTCAGGCCGTCCTGGATGAGCTGGACGATGCGCTCGTCCATGCTGCCGGGCTTGCGCTCGGGCAGCTTGCGTTCATCCACCGACAGCCGCACCGCGCCGGAGGGGAACACCGCGCGGATGGCCTCCCACGCCGTCTCCCGGAACTCGCCCTCGCGGTGGATGTCCATCAGGTCCACCTCGATGTCGAGGCCGGCGATCTCCGGGGCCGTGTCCGACGCCTCGAAGGTGAACTCGCCCTCCCGCCAGTGGAAGGCATCCAACATCATCTCCCGGAACTTGTGGCTCAGCGTCGAGCGCGCCGTCGCTTCCGGCACCACCCCGGTCATCACCAGCACCTTGCCCAGGAAGACGCGCGTCTGGGCCTGGGTGCTGAACGCCTTCTCGAGCTGGGCCTCCGTCAGATGCCCCATGGTGATGAGGAATTGACCGAAGTACTCCCGATGCTGATTGGAGCTGGCGCAAATCACCTGGCCATCACGGAGGACCCATTGCTTGCGGACCTCCCCTCGCTCCACCTTCAGCGAGCCAGTGGCTCGACGGTTCCCGAGGTAGACGACGAGGTCCTTGAGGGGCATCGTCGGTAAGTCACCAGTCAGACCGCGCATCGACCGTCCATCCTGCCCGCCATGAGAGTCGAGATCTACTCGAAACCCAAATGCTCCCTCTGCGACAAGGCAGCCGACGTCGTGGACGCCGTCCGCGCTCGCATCCCCTTCGAGCTGAGGCTCATCTCCATCCTGGAGGACCCGGCGCTCTTCGAGCGCTGGCGCTACGACATCCCCGTGATCGTCATCAACGACGTGCCCGCCTTCAAACACCACGTCACCGAGGCCGAGCTGGAGGCCCGGTTGCGTGAGGTCCAAGGTGGCATGTCCATTGCTAAAACCGATGCCCAGGATGGGTAGCCGAGCGCCCTTCCCTTGGAAATCCGGGGGGATGAAGAGAGCAGGGAAGGGCTGGGGACTGTAATTCCGGGCACGTGCCGGGGGAGTGGTGGAGAAAATTCTGGTGGGGAGGCGGACGTGGTGGGCGTGAGACGCAAGCGGGTGGGGAAGGCGGCGCAGCCGCCCACCGTGCTGCTCATCGAGCCGCGGGCGGACGACCTGGAGCGGACCCGGATGCTCCTCGGGGAGGCCGGCTTCCGGGTGGTGCCAGTGACTCGCTTCGACGCGGCGGTGCCGCTGTTCGAGGTCATCCGCCCGGACGCGGTGCTGCTGGCGGTGCAGGCGCCGGACTATGGCGCCGTGCAGGTGGCGAGGAGGCTGCGGCAGATCAGCCGGGGCACCGTGCCGTTGCTCTACATGGTGGACCCCCACGACGTGGGGGCCTACCAGCACTGTCTGGAGAAGGGGCAGTGCGTGGACGTCGTGCCGCGGTCGGGCAGCGGGTCGGAGCTGGCGGTGAAGCTGCACGCGCAGCTGCGACTGAAGGCGGCCGTCCTGCGGGCGGCGTCAGGTGAGGAAGAAGACACGGCGCTGGCGCTGCATGACCCGGTGACGGGGCTTTACAACAAACCGTTCCTGCTCTCGCTCCTGGGCCTGGAGGTGCGCCGGTGCGAGCGGTATGGCGGGAGCTTCTCCGTGATCTCCGCGGAGGTCGGGGGCTGGAGTGCGATGCGCAAGGAGTACGGGCGCGGCATGGCGGAGCGTCTCTTGGTGTACAGCGCGGTGGTGCTGGGACAGACGGTGCGGGAAGCGGACGCGGTGGCCCGGGTGGGTGAGAGCCAGTTCGCGCTGATGTTGCCGGGGACTCCGGCGGAGGCGGTGCCGGTGATGCTGTCGCGGGTGGCCGCGCGCTTCGAGTCGGCGCGTTTCCAGGTGGACGGTCGAGTGGTGCGCACCACGTTGGAACTGGGGGCGGTGAGCTTCCCGGACACGGTGGGCACGCCTCAGCAGCTTTTGAGCGCGGCGCAGCAGGACATGCGGCGCACGCGTGAGTTTCGTCGGATGGCCGGGTCCATGACCCGGCTCTCGGTGTGAGGATGGGCGGAGGTTCGATGCAGAGGGCGAGCGGAGGCGAGGGGATGGATCGGATCGCGGTGCTGGTGGTGGATGACGAGGAGTCGGTTCGCACCTTCCTGTCCGAGTTGCTCGGCAGCGCGGGCTATCAAGTGCGCTGCGCGGGGAGTGGCGCGCAGGCGTTGGAGATGCTCGCGGGGGGCTCGTTCGACGCGGTGTTGCTCGATGTCGTGATGCCCGAAATGAGTGGCCTGGAGGTGCTGCGTCGCTACCGGGGCCAGGGTGGCAATGCCCCCGTGGTCGTGCTCAGCGGCCTGACGGGCGCGGACGACGCCGTGCGCGCCATGAAGATGGGCGCCAGCGACTATCTGTCGAAGCCCCTGGGCAATGACGAGTTGCAGGATGCCCTGGCCCGGGCGCTCGGCACGCGCGTGCCTGATCGCCAGGTGGTGCCTCCGCCCCTGGCGCCGCGTCCGGCGGTGGACACGGCGGCGGAATCCCGGGTGCTCATCTCCTCGTCTCCGTCCATGAGACGGGCGCGGGCGCTGGTGGAGCGCATCGCGAACGAGAACGTCCCGGTGCTGCTCCTGGGCGAGTCCGGCACGGGCAAGGAGGTCATCGCGCGGGAGATCCACGCACGCAGCCAGCGTCGCGGACGGCCGTTCATCAAGGTGAACTGCGCGGCGCTCCCTGGCGAACTCCTGGAGAGCGAGCTGTTCGGACACGAGCGCGGCGCGTTCACGGGAGCCACGGCGGAGAAGCCCGGCAAGTTCGAGCTGGCCGACCAGGGCACCATCTTCCTGGACGAGATTGGCGAGATGGCCATCCGGCTCCAGGCCAAGCTGCTCCAGGTGCTGCAGGACGAGGAGTTCTTCCGCGTCGGTGGCAAGAAGAGCGTCCGCGTGGACAGCCGCGTGGTGGTGGCGACCAACCGCGACCTGGAGAAGGAGATCGCGCTCGGCAACTTCCGCGAGGACCTCTACTACCGCCTCAACGTGGTGGCCATCCGCCTGCCGCCCCTGCGCGAGCGGCGCGAGGACGTGGTGCCGCTGACGGACCACTTCCTCAAGAAGTACGGCCGCCAGTACATCACCGGCGTCTCGGAGCTGCCCACGGAGGTGCTGCAGGCCTTCGCGGACTACGACTGGCCGGGCAACGTGCGCGAACTGGAGAACATGGTGCGCCGGCTGTGCGTGCTCAAGGACCCGACGCTGGTGCTCGACGAGCTCAACGCCGCGGGTCGCTCTCCGGCGAGCGCGCCGTCCCTTCCCACTGCCTTTGGTGGCGACGACAGCGGCTACGGGCACCGCGCGGTGGAGGAGCATCCGCGTGGGCACCAGGGCTCGTCCGTCCAGGTGCTGGAGATGCCCTCGCGCAGCGTGTCCCCGACGACGGCGGCGGCGCACAGCCAGGCCCATGCGGCCGCGGTGATGGAGCCGATGAACTCCGTCATTCCGGCGCCGCGCTACGTCAATCCGTTCGACGTGCCGCAGCCTCCGCCTCCGCCTCCACCGGCGGGAGAGCTGTCGCTGAAGGACATCGGCAAGCGCGCGGCGATGCTGGCCGAGCGCGAGGCCATCCTCGCCATGCTCCAGCGCACCGCGTGGAACAAGCGGCGCGCGGCCGGCAAGCTGCGCATCAGCTACAAGGCGCTGCTCTACAAAATCAAGGAGTGCGGAATCATCGACCCGCGCGCCAGCGCGGAGCTGTGAGCGGTACGCCACGGCTTGCCTTTGCCCCCCGGCTTTCGCTATCGCGGGGGGCATGACTCCTTCCCTGGTCTTCCTGGGCTCCGGTTACACGCTGACGCGACTCGCGGTGGCGCAGGCCCAGGCAGGACGAGACGTCCTCGCGGCCACGCGGGATTCCGCCCGACGCGAGGAACTGGTGCGCGCGGGTGCTCGCGTCTCCTCGCTGGAAGACGCGCTGCTCCAGACGCAGGGCGCGCACGTCGTCGTCTCCGTTCCACCCGAGGCGGGGCTCGACGGCGCCATCGCCAGCGCGCTCGCGGCCCGGCCTCCCGCGCGACTCGTGTACCTGTCCTCCACCGGTGTCTACGGCAGCGCTCGGGGAGCGGTGGACGAGGACACGCCGGTGGACGTCGCCTGGCCCTCGTCACTCGGTCGCCTGGAAGCGGAGTCGCGCTACCTGCCGCTCGGAGCGATGGTGCTGCGCATCGCCGGCATCTACGGCCCCGGGCGCGGTGCCCACTCCCGCCTGCTGTCCGGCAACCTCCGCCTGCCGGAGCGCGGAGGGCGCATCTCCCGCGTCCACGTGGATGACCTGGGCGCGGCCATCCTCGCGGGGCTCGAGCAGGGAACGCCCGGGGCCCTGTACTGCGTGGCGGATGATCGCGCCGCGCCCCTGGAAGAGACCGTCACCTGGCTGGCGCATCGGCTGGCCATGTCGGTGCCTCCGCGTGTGCCCCTGGAGACGCTGCATGAGTCCCTGCGCGGTGACAGGGCCATCTCCAATGCCCGGCTCAAGGAGCTGGGCTGGCTGCCGCGCTACCCGGACTTCACCGTGGGCTTCGCCGCGGTGCTGAAGGAGGAAGGGCGCACGAGCGGGGAGGGCGACATCGTCATCCGCCCGGTGTTTCCCGACGAGGTGGAGGCCTTCCGGGCGATGCGGCTGCGCTCGCTGACGGAGCACCCGGAGGCCTTCGGGTCCTCGTTCGAGGAGGAGTCCCAGTTCGCGCTGGAGGTGTTTCGCGGGCGGCTCGAGTCGACGGATTCGCAGCGGGTGCTGGGGGCCTACGACGGGACGCGGCTGGTGGCAGTGGTGGGCGTGCGCCGGGAGCCCCGTCTCAAGTCCGCGCACAAGGCCTTCGTCTGGGGCATGTACGTGGCCGAGGAGGCTCGCTCACGCGGTGTTGGCCGCCGGCTGCTCGTCGCCATCCTCGCCGAGGGGCGAAAGCTCCCAGGCGTCGAGCAGCTCCTCCTGGCCGTCGTCTCCGGCAACGCCGCTGCCCACGCCCTGTACCGCTCCGTTGGCTTCCAGACATATGGGGTGGAGCCCCGGGCGCTGAAGATCGGCGGCGCCTATGTCGACGAGGAGCTGATGGTCCTCACGCTCTGAGTTGGCCCCAGGCGCACATCCCCGCACCCGGCCTGTCGCTTCAGGTCGAGCCCGTGACGTGTCGTTTGTTTGCGCCACCCGGCGATGGCGGGTGACAGATCCACGACGCCATGGTGTTCCAGGGAACGGAGGACGCGGAGGTGGCCTGGATGGAGGGCCGCGCTGACCGCGCTGGAGGCTTCGTGAGTATGGCCCTGTGCACCCCTGACTGGCTGCTGGAGCGAATCGCCCTGGGTGAACTGCCCTCGGACGCGCTCGCCGCCGCCCGCGCCAAGCTGGAGCAGGAATCCCACGGGGCCGCGCGGCTCGCCCGGCTGGAGTCGGACTCGCGCGAGACGCTGGCCCGTCACCCCCCCGAGTCCGTGAGCCGGGAAGTGGCCCGTCGCCTCCGCACCGCCCAGCTCCAGGCGAACGCCGCTCCGCAGCCGGAGCGCCAGGGCTGGCACGGGTGGTCCCTGAGCATGCCGGTGGCCGCGTCCCTGGTGCTGCTGTTCCTGTCCGCGCAGCAGGACGTGGTGGAGTCGCCTTCGCTGCTGCCCGTGCGCGTCGAGCTGCTCGAGACGGTGGGCATCAAGGGCGATGCCCGGTTGCTGGTGTATCGGCAGGACGCGGGAGCGCCGGAGCTGCTGTCGGACCACACGCCCGCCCGCACCGGAGATCTGCTCCAGCTCAGCTACATTTCCGGGGGCCATCGCCATGGCGTGGTGGTCTCCGTGGACGGACGAGGCGCTGTGACGCTGCATCACCCCACCACCCTGGTGGGGCCCACGAAGCTTCAGTCGGGAGACGCGGTGTCCTTGACGCATTCCTACGAACTCGATGACGCACCGGGTTTCGAGCGCTTCTTCCTCGTCACCTCGGATTCGCCGCTGGACGTGGGGTCCGTGCTGGAGGCCGCGCGCCTGCTGGCCCGTCACCCCACCGAGGCGAGCATCCGGCCGCTCCCGCTTCCGGGTACCCTGGCCCAGACATCCTTCACGTTGGAGAAAGTGCCGTGATGCCGCGGTCGCTCCTGTTCCTGTCCCTGTTGCTTCCCACGCTGGCCATGGCGGCTCCCGCCACGCCCGCGCCCGTCGCCGTCCGTCGCTTCGCGCTGCTGGTGGGCGTCAACGATGGAGGCCCTGGCCGTGCCCGGCTCCGCTACGCCGTCACCGACGCGAGCTCCTTCGGCAACGTGCTGGAGGAGCTGGGCGGAGTGTTGCCTCAAGACCGGCTGATGATGCTGGAAGGAGACCGCGCGGCGCTGGAGCAGGCGCTGGCGCGCTTCAAGGCCATGGTCGGCGCGGCGAAGGCCCCGGGGGCTCGCACCGAGGCGCTCATCTACTACTCGGGCCACTCGGACGAAGAGGGCCTGCTGCTGCACAAGGACCGCTTCGGCTACCGCGAGCTGCGTCAGGCGCTGGAGCAGCTCCCCGCCGACGTGCGCATCGCCATCCTCGACTCGTGCGCCTCCGGCACGCTGGCGCGTCAGAAGGGCGGCGTGCGCCGTCCCGCCTTCCTCGTCGACACGTCCTCCGCCGTGCGCGGCCACGCCATCCTCACGTCCTCCTCCGAGGACGAGGTGTCGCAGGAGTCCGACCGCATCGGCGGCTCGTTCTTCACGCACAACCTGGTGTCCGGCCTGCGCGGCGCCGCCGACTCCACGGGCGACGGGCGCGTCACGCTCCACGAGGCCTACCAGTTCGCCTTCCATGAGACGCTCGCGCGCACCGAGCGCACGCGCGCCGGCGCCCAGCACCCCGCCTATGACATCGAGCTGGCCGGCACGGGCGAGCTGGTGATGACGGACCTGCGCACCACGTCGGCCGTGCTGGTGATGGGCGAGGGCGTCGAGGGACGGCTGTACGTCCGTGACGAGCCCGGGCGTCTGGTGGTGGAGCTCAACAAGCTGGCGGGCCGCGCCACGGAGCTGGGCCTGCAGCCCGGTCGCTACACGGTGATGCGCGAGTCGCGCGGCGCCAGCTCCCAGGCCGCGCTGGTGGTGGGGGAGGGCGGGCGCACGGTGCTCGCCGACACCGCCTTCGTGCCGATGGCGGGCGAGCTGACCGCGATGCGCGGCGGCGCTCCCGTCGCGGGCGCGGGCTCTCAGCCGATGGTGACTCCGGTGGACCGCGCGGGGCACACCTACCGCTTCCTGAACCTGGGGCTTGCTCCGAAGCTCCAGACCAACGACCTCTTCGGCGCGAATGGCGAGGTGGACAACGCCCTCTCCGTGTCGCTGGGCGTGGCGAGCCTGGGACGGCTGGATGGCTTCGCGATGGCGCTGGGGGCGAACTGGAACTCGGACTCCATCCGCGGCGTGCAGACGGCCATCGGTGGCAACGTGGTGCGCGGCGAGGTGGACGGCATGCAGCTCGCCGTGGGCGGCAACTGGGCCAGTGGGCCGGTGGGCGGTATGCAGCTCGCGGTGGGCGTCAACGTCGCGCGGCAGGGCGGAACGCTGGGCCAGCTCGCGGTGGGCGCCAACGTGTCCAGCACGTCGATGTCCGGCACGCAGATGGCGGTGGGTTCCAGCTGGGTGGATGGCGATTTCGAGGGCTACCAGGCCGCGGTGGGCCTGAGCATGGTGCGCGGCAAGATGTCCGGCGTGCAGATGTCGGTGGGCATGAACTGGGCCGATTCGGCGCGCGGCGCGCAGCTGTCGCTCATCAACATGGGCGGTGACGTGGACGGCATGCAGCTGGGCCTCATCAACGTCGCGGGGAAGATGAACGGCGTGCAGTTGGGCCTCATCAACGTGGTGAAGGACCTGGAGTCCGGCGTCCCGGTGGGCCTCTTGAACATCGTGAGCAACGGCCAGTTCCACGTCGAGGCGTACGGCAGCGACGTCAACTACGCCAACGTCGCGCTCAAGGTCGGCAGCCGCTACCTGTACACCACGCTCGTCGTCGGCATGGGCTCCACGGCGAACGCGCGCGGCCCCAGCCACTGGACGACGGGTGTGGGCATCGGCGGCCACGTGCCGCTGACCGAGCGCTTCTTCTTCGACGTGGACGTGGTGACGAACAACATCCACGAGTGGGGTGGTGCGTTCGATGGGAACCGGCTGCTGCACCAGGCCCGGCTGATGGCGGGCTTCCAGTTGGCCTCCCGCTTCGCCATCATCGCCGGCCCTACCTTCAACGTCATGCACACCACGGACGGTGAACCCGTGACGTCGCTCAGCCAGTTCTCCAAGACCTCCGACCGGGACGTCCTGTTCTGGCCTGGAGTCCAGGTAGGTCTGCGTCTCTGATGGACGGTGTCCGGAGTGGAGCGGATGGCTCCCATCAGCCGGACGAAATCGAAGCCCCCCAGAACGCCTTTCCAGCCGGTGCTTACCGGTGAGAGGCTGGCCGAACGGCCGTTGGATGGCCGGGCAATCCTTGCCCTGGGGGCACGATGTCCAAGTTGCTGTTCGCGGCATTCAACGAGGGCGCCAAGCTCTCGATGACCGGCCAACACGAAGCCGCGATCTCCGCCTTCGACAAGGTCCTCGCCGTGGACCCCAAGCACTTCCCGGCCCTCACCGCGCGGGGCTCCTCGCTCGCACGGCTGGGCCGCACCGAAGAAGCCCTGCGCTGCTTCGAGCGCGCCATCGACGTGGACCCGTCCGCCGCGGACCCGCATCGCGACGCCGCCCTCTGTCAGTTGGAGCTGGGGGAGCCGGAGGCCGCCGCGCAGTTGATGGAGCGCGCCATCCAGCTCAACGCGGACCCTGGCTACCGCGAGGCCTCCGCCATCGAGGTCTATGAGCGGGGCAACGCGCTGCTCACCCGGGGCCCTCGGCGCCCGGACAAGGCGCGCTACCGGCAGGCCCGCCACACCTTCGAGCTGGCCCTGGAGCTGTCTCCCGCCTACGTCGAGGCCGCCAAGGCCCTGTCCGACGTGTGGGAGCACCTGGGCGACACCGCCCAGCGAGACCACTACGCCCAGCTCGCCCTGCGCCTGCGGCCCGTGGGGGGCTGAGCGAGCGACGGAACAGGGGGCCGCGCGCCCTGACGCGCGCTCATCCCCGTCCTCGAAGGGATGACGCCCTTCGTGGACGCATTGCCCCGCTCCCGATGTTACCCATCCGCGCGGGCATTCCGCGCTACAATTCCAGATTAATACGAAAACACTGCCCGGAGAATCCAGAAGATGATTGTCATGCTCGAGCCGGACTCCCCCGAGTCCGTGGTGTCCGCCGTCCTCCAAGCCGCCTCTCAGTACAAGGGCGTGACGCCTCGGCCTCACGTCATGGAGGGCGCGGAGTACACCGTGACGGAGGTGTACCTGCTGGGCCCCACAGCGCAGATTCCCACGGAGGTCTTCGAGCAGATTCCGGGCGTGCGGCAGGTGGTGCGCGTCTCGCAGAAGTACCGCGTCATCGGCCGGCACAAGGGCCAGCGGGCGTCCACGGGCTTCGACTACAACGGCGTGACGTTCGACGAGCGCTCGGTGCAGTTGTTCGCCGGCCTGTGCGCGGTGGACACGAAGGAGAACGTGGATTCGATGATGGCGGCGCTCGCGCGCTGCGACATCCGCACCACGCGCATGGGGGCGTACAAGCCGCGCACCAACCCGTACGAGTTCCAGGGGCTGGGTGCCGCGTGCCTTCCGTGGGTGTTCGAGTCCGCGGGCAAGCACGGCATCAAGGTCGTCGCCATGGAGGTGACGCACCCCCGGCACATCGACGAGATTCGCGACGCGCTGGAGCGCTCGGGCAACGCCACGGGCGTCATGCTCCAGGTGGGCACGCGCAACGCGCAGAACTTCGAACTGCTCAAGTCCATTGGCCAGCAGCGCGTCTTCCCCGTGCTCTTCAAGCGCGGCATGGGGATTACGTTGGAGGAGTCCCTCAACGCGTGCGAGTACATCGCGAGCGAGGGCAACCCCAAGATTGTCTTCTGCCTCCGCGGCGTGAAGACGCACCTGGGTGACCCGCACCGCAACATGGTGGACTTCGCCCACGTGCCGGTGGTGCGCCGGCTCACACGCATGCCCGTGTGCGTGGATCCGTCGCACGCCATTGGCCGCGCGGACGCGCCGCCGGACGGCCTGCCGGACATCTTCCACTCCATTGGCCAGGGCCTCATCGCGGGCGCGTCCATGGTGCTGGTGGACTTCCACCCGCACCCGGAAGCGGCCCTGTGCGACGGCCCGCAGGCGCTGCGACTGGAGCAGCTCGCGTCGCTCCAGCGCTACACGCAGATCGTCCGCGAGGCGTACCTGTCCGTCGTGAAGAACGGCGACGGCAGCCAGCTCATCCCGGCGTAGCGGCTCAGGCCACGCCGTAGCTGCCGAGGACCCGTAGGGTGATGCAGGCCGCCTGTGCGGCCTCCACCGCTTCACGCACCCGCGGGTCCTCCAGCGCGCCGTCCACGTCCAGGCACCACACGTACTCCCACGCGCGGCGCTGGGGCCGGGACTCCAGGCGGGACACTTCCAGTCCCCGTCCGGAGAAGGCCCCCAGCACGCGGTACAGCGCGCCGGGCTCGTTCTGGACGGTGAAGGCCAGCGCCGTCTTGCGCCGCTTCCACGCGCGCGGCGGCGCGACGCCCACCGTGACGAAGCGCGTGTGGTTGTCGGGCGAGTCCTCCACGCCTTCTTCCAGCACCGTCAGTCCGTACAGCTCCGCGGAGACGCGGCTGGCGATGGCGGCCGTGCGCGGCGGGGCCTGCTCGGCGACCTTGCGCGCGGCGACGGCGGTGTTGGCCTCCGCCACGGGCTGGATGCCGCGCCGTCGCAGGTAGCCCGCGCACTGCGCCAGTGCCTGGGGATGTGACAGGGCCCGCTCGACGTCCTCCAGCACGAGGCCCGGCGGCGCGACGAGGCAGTGGTGGATGCGCAGCGACAGCTCGCTGGAGATCTGCAGGTCATGCTCCAGCAGCAGGTCCACGTTCTCCACCACGGGCCCGCCCAGCGAACTCTCCACGGGGAGCACGCCTGCCTCCACGCGGCCCTCCGCCACCGCCTCGAAGACGGCGCGGAAGGTGGGGCAGGGGATGGCCTCCACGTCCGGTCCGTAGAGCGCGCGCAGCGCCTCTTCTCCATACGCGCCGTGCTCTCCCTGGAAGCCGACGCGGCGCCTGGACTGCTCAGCCATGGCTCCCCTCGGCGCGGCCATACGTTCCCAGCACGCGCAGGAAGGAGGTCAGCGGCCGGATGTCCTCCAGCGCGGCCGTCAGCGGCGCGGAGGCCGCATGGCCCTCCACGTCCACGTAGAAGCGGTACTGCCACGGGCTGCCCGGAATGGGACGCGACTCCAGCTTGCTCAGATTGACGCCGCGCAGGGTGAGCCGCTGGAGCATCTCCCCCAGCGTGCCCGGCTTGTGCTCCAGCACCATCAGCAGCGACGTCTTGCACGGCACGCCCGGGGCCAGCGGCGTGGCCTCGCGGCCCACCTCCACGAAGCGCGTGTAGTCGAACTCAGGCTGCAGCTCCCGCGCGAGCACCTCCAGGCCGAAGCGCTGCGCGGCCGTCTCGCTGGCGATGGCGGCGACGGTGGCGTCGTTGCGCTCACGCACCTTCTGCGCCGCGCCCCCCGTGTCCGCGTCCGGCACCGCGCGCGCCCACGGCAACTTCTCACGCAGGAACGCCTCGCACTGGGCCAGGGCCTGCGGATGGGAAATCACCTCGCGCAGACCCTCCAGCTTCGCGCCCGGCAGGCCCAGCAGCCGATGGTCCACCTGGCTCACCAGCTCCGCGGTGATGACCACGCCGCCCTCGGCGAGCAGGTCATACGTCTCGTTCATGCTGCCGGCGGTGGTGTTTTCAATCGGCAGCAGCGCCAGGTCCATCTCCCCGCGACGCAGCGCCTCCACCAGGTCGCGCGAGTGGTCGAACCCGGTGAGCAGCACGCCCCCGGCGCGGCCCGTATAACGGCGACGCGCGGCCAGGTGGCTGTACGAGCCTTCGACACCCGGATACCCCACGCGCAGCGGCGTGGTGTCCAGCCGGGTGACGAGCGCCTGCTGGCGCGCGACGGACATGTCGATGACCAACCGCCAGAAGCGCTCCACCTCGTGCGGGTCCAGGCCGTGCTCGGCGGCGCGGGTGCGGATGCGGCGCAGCAGGAGGTCCTCGCGACGCTGGTCCCTGAACGGCGCGGCCGTGGCCAGCTTGG
Organism: Myxococcus sp. CA033; assembly: GCF_013336625.1. Taxonomy (NCBI): domain Bacteria; kingdom Pseudomonadati; phylum Myxococcota; class Myxococcia; order Myxococcales; family Myxococcaceae; genus Myxococcus; species Myxococcus sp. CA033. The sequence goes on from NZ_JABUMU010000029.1 coordinate 47,190, forward strand.
AGCGGGCCACGTCATCGGCCAGGTCCATGCGGCGGCGGAGCGCGTCGAGGATCTCCTCGTCGATGTTCTCGATGGCGGTCCGCAGCGCGTCCAGGTCCAGCGGCGACGTCATCGCGCGGACTCCGCCAGGTTCCGGGACATGAGGTGGTGCGGTCCGATGCCCGGCAGCTCGAACGCGTCTCCATGCTGCACGAAGCCCAGCGACCGATAGAAGCCCGAGGCCGTCGACCGCGCGTTGCACCACAACTGCGTGCCCTTCTGTGTCACGGCGTGCTCCATGCAGGCCTTCAGCAGGGCCGCGCCCAGGCCCTGTCCCTGTCGTCCCTGCTCCACGGCCATGCCCCGCAGGCGCCAGGCGGTGATGGCCTTCAGCGCGTAAGGTGGCGGCTCCCGGTACAGGGAGGCCACTCCGAGCAGGCGGCCTTCCGCATACAGGCCCAGATGGAGGGTGTCCTTGTCGTCATCCCCTGGATAGACGACGGCCTCGGGAGGCTGGTGGGGGCGGAGGACGGCGCGGCGCAGCCCGCGGGTCTCGTCGGCTGGAATCCGGCGGATTTCTGATGAGCTCACGATTCGAGTATGCCGGTTTCCGACCTCGTGCGTCCTCATTCCGTGGAAGCCGACGAGGAGGTCGTTTCACCGTGAAGGGTACCGCCATCCTGGAGGAGCCTGGAAGCCCAGCGCGCGCCGTGGCCGCGTTGGATTTCGACGCGCTCCTGGAGGCGGAGCAGGGCGTGTTGCTGCGGCTGGCTCGGCGGTTGGTGTGGGATGGGGAGGAGGCGAGGGACCTGGTGCAGGCCGCCCTGGCTGATGCCTACGAGAAGCGTCATTTGCTGAGGGACGCGAAGGCCGGGCCCGCCTGGCTGCGCCGCATCCTGGTGTCACGGGCCATGGGGCATCTGCGGCGGCGGCGCGTGTGGAACGTGCTGCGTGAAGCCCTGGACTGGGGGACGCCGCTGGACCTCTCTCCGGAGGAGCGTTTCGTCGGCGCCGAGCGGTGGCGGGCGTTGGGCCGCGCGGTGCGAGCGCTCCCCGCGCAGCAGTCCACGGCCTTCACCCTGCGCTACCTGGAAGGTTTGGAGCTGGACGCCGTCGCGGAGGCGATGGGCATTGGCCGGGGCACCGTCCGCATCCACTTGTATCGCGCACTCAAGAAGCTCAAGGCCGAACAGGCCCTGGAAGGAGACACGCCATGAGATGCCACGACGTGGCCACCGCCCTCCTGGAGTCCTCGCCACCGTGGCCTCCGGAAGCGCGGGTCCACCTGGAGGGCTGTGAGGACTGTCGCACGCTGGCCGCCGTGCATGCCTCGGCGTCCGGGCTGCGCCTGCCCCAGCCGCCGCCCCTGGCCCCCGTGCCTCGCGAGGCCGTGCTGCGGGAAGTGCGTCGCCGCAAGGTGCGCCGTCGCGCCGTCGCCGGGGTCGTCGCCTCCTTCTGTGTCGGTCTGGTGACGTGGCTGTCGGGCCTTGAGGCGCCTTCCTCACCAGGGGCTCCCGCGCTCCACGAGGCGCGGGTTGAATTGCCCGACGAGTCTGGCACCGCGCCGCATCCCGAGCTGGGCCTGCGTCGCGCCGAGGGGGCCGACGACGTCGACCTGGACTCCGTGGCCCGGGCCGTTCGCGCCGAACGCGGCTCGTTGTCGTGGCTCGTCACGGAGGTGCGCGGTTACTCGCGCCGAGACGTGGTGTTCCGCGACGACACCTACAAACCTTTCGGGACGATGGCCGCGTGGCTGCGTCCCCCTGATTCCCGCGCGCTGGAAAACCCGCCGTTCCGAACGGCGGTCCTCCCACTCAATCCACAGGAGTCGTTGCCATGAAGAAGACACCCGTTGCCACGCTGCTCACGGCCGCGCTGGCCCCGCTGCTGCTGTCGCCCATGTCCGCCCTGGCCCAGCCGGAGGATGACTTCGTCCTCCACCGCCAGGGGCCCGCGGGCACCATGATTCACCACGTGGGGCCCGGCGGAGGCGCGCTTCCTCCGGGACAGTTCCCCGCCGCGGCTCACGGCATTCCCCCGCACCTGGTGGAGAAGCTCGGCGTGCCGCGCGAGGTGGCCAAGCAGGTGCAGGAGCTGACGTTCGATGCCAACGAGTCCATCATCCCGCTGGAGGCGGACCTGAAGCGGGCGCAGCTCCAACTGGAGCGCCTGTTGAGCGCGGACTCCACCGACGAGAACGCCGTGCTCAAGCAGGTGGACGAGGTGGGCCGCGCGGAGACGGCGGTGCGCCGCAACCGCCTGGGGTTGATGGTCCGCATCAAGAAGCTCCTCGGCCCCGAGCTGTGGCGCAAGCTGGAGGCGGAGCTGGGCACGGTGCGCATCCAGAAGCGCATCGAGATTCGCAAGGGTCCTCCGGGTGACGGTGAGGCCGGAAGTCCCCCGCCGCCGCGCAAGCCGTAGCGTTCCGGACAGACGCGGGCCCATTCGACCTGCCCCTCCAAGGTGTCGCGGATGGGCCCGCGTATCCTGGGCGTCATGGCCAACCTTCCGGACCATGAGCGTCAGCTGGAGGAGGATGCCGCCCAGCTCCAGCGACTGGGGTATGCGCAGCAGCTCTTGCGCGGCATGGGCGGCTTCTCCAACTTCGCCGTCTCCTTCTCCATCATCTCCATCCTCACCGGAGCGGTGACGCTCTACGGCCACGGGCTGCGCTTCGGCGGGCCCTTCGTCATGGGCGTGGGCTGGCCCCTGGTCGCGGTGATGACGCTGGCGGTGGCGGCGAGCCTCGCGCAGCTCGCGTCGTCGTTCCCCACCGCGGGCGCGCTCTACCACTGGGCCGCGATGCTGGGCGGCCCCCGGGTGGGCTTCTTCACCGCGTGGCTCAACACGCTGGGCCAGTTCGCAATCACCGCGGGCATCGACTACGGCCTGGCCGAGTTCCTCGCGGACATGCTCGGTTGGCCTCGCGAGCGCGCCTCGGTCCTGCCCCTCTACGCGGCCATCCTCCTGTCCCACGCGGTGTTGAACCACGTAGGCGTGCGCGTCGTCGCGTGGCTCAATGACTTCTCCGCCTGGTACCACGTCGCGGGCGTCGCGGTGCTCATCGGCGCGCTCGCGTTGTTCGCTCCGAAGCAGGACGCGGCCTTCCTGCTCACGCGCTTCAGCTCGGAGACGCCGTGGTACGCCTACGGATTCCTCATCGGCCTCTTGCAGGCGCAGTGGACCTTCACCGGCTACGACGCCAGCGCGCACATCTCCGAGGAGACGCGAGACCCCACGCGCAACGCCCCCTGGGGCATCTTCCTGTCCGTGGCCGTCAGCGCCGTGGCGGGCTACCTGCTCCTGGGCGCGGTGACACTGGCCATCCAGGACCTGCCGACGACGGCCGCCGCGGCCAACCCGTTCCTGTACGTGCTGACGCAGGCGCTGGGCCCCTCGCTCGGGGGCGCGCTGGTGTGGGTGGCCATTGGCGCCATGTGGTTCTGTGGACTGTCCTCGGTGACGTCCAACTCGCGCATGCTGTTCGCCTTCGCGCGCGACAACGGGCTGCCCGCGTCGAAGTGGCTGGCCCAGGTGTCGCCGCGCTTCCGGAGTCCCGCCGTGGCGGTCTGGGTGTCCGTGGCGGGCTCGGGACTGGTCGCGCTGTGGGCGGAGGCGTACGCGGCCATGGTGGCGCTGAGCACGCTGGCGCTCTACGCGTCCTACGCCTTGCCCGTCTGGGTGGGCTTGCGCGCCCGCCGCGCCGGCACGTGGTCCCACCGGGGGCCGTGGGACCTGGGCCGCGCGTCGCCGTGGGTCAACGGCGTGGCGCTGACGTGGAGCGCGGTGGTGATGGTGCTGTTCGTGCTGCCGCCCAACCAGCTCGCCGGCTACACGTTCGCCGGCGCGCTGGTGCTGCTGGGGCTCTACTGGGGCTTCTTCCAGCGCCACACCTTCACGGGGCCCCAGGTGACGCTGCTGAGGCCTCCCGCGTCCAGGGCTACTTCGGCAGCGCCGTCTTCCCCATCTTCAGGATGAGCTTGAAGTGCTCGGCGGTGACGGAGGCCACGCTGAGCCGGCTGCGGGTGATGAGCGGGAAGTCCTTCAGCGTGGCGGTGGCCTTGACGGTGGCCAGGTCCACGGCCTGCTTGAAGGGGAGGAGGGCCGCCACCTTCACGGAGGCCCAGTCCTCGTCGGGCGCCGTGGAGTCGGGACCCGCGGAGGTGAGCACCTTCGCAATGCCGACCACGGCCTTGCCTTCATTGGAGTGGTAGTAGAGGCAGAGGTCGCCGGGCTTCATCGCCCGCAGGTTGTTGCGCGCCTCGAAGCTGCGGATGCCCGTCCACTCCGTCTGCTTGTCCTTCTCGAGCTGCGCGTACGCGTAGACCGACGGCTCGCTCTTGATGAGCCAGTACTGGGGGTTCGCCATGGCGGCGCACCATAGAGCAGCACGGCCGCTAGTGCAGCCAACGCGACGGTGCGCCGGGACTCCCGGGCGATGTGCTCGAGTCGTCCACGCTCCCCGTCGTCACCCGCACCTCCAGCAGGGTGCGCTCGACGGACCGGAGCCCCGAGGCCAGGGCGAGCGCCACGCCCTTCGGGTCGTGGAACGTGGACCCACCCCCGGTGTTTCCCCCGGTCAGCGCGGACTCGAGCAGGGCGACCTCCTGCTCCCACAGGTCCGTGAGCAGCGGGTCCAGGCGGGGCAGGACGTCGAGCAGGGCCTCCGAGGACACGTGCAGCTCCTGGAGGATGCGCTCGACCTGCTCCTGTCGGGTCTCCACGAAGGCCGCCACCTTGGTCTCCGGGGTGGGCGCTCGCGCGACTGCCTGCTCTATCCGCGCGAAGGCATCACACCAGACCTGCCTCACCACCACCGCGAACAAGGCCTCCTTGCTCTCGAAGTGGCCGTGGACGCGCCCCGGCTCCAGGCCCGCGCGCCGGGCGATGTCCTCCAGCGAGGAGGCGGAGAAGCCGAGCCGGGCGAAGCTCTCCGTGGCGGCGGCGAGGATGGCGGTGCGGTGCTCGGTGCTCATGGTCTTGTTCGGGGTCTCGAGGGTGAGGACTGCAAACGGCTGTGCGTCGCGGGTGACTTCGATGCCACCCCCAGGGCCGACCTACTTCGAGCCGCTGCTCATGAGCGTGAGGAGGCGGTCCGCGAGCCTGAAGGTGATTTCCTGCTCCAGCGGGTCCATGGTTCCGATGAAGAAGCCCAGGCCCGTCTCGATGCGGTTCGCGATTTCGGCGTAGAGCGCACGGCCCGCCGCCGTGAGCGTGTTGACCACGGTGCGCCGGTCGTCGGGATGCCGGGTTCGTGCGACCAGGCCCCGGTGCTCCAGCCGGTCCACCACGCCGGTGATGCTCTTGTCATTGATGTCCGCGAGCCGCGAAAGCTCACCGGTGTGCAGGGGCCCGTCGTAGCCCAGCCAGAGAATCACGTGGAACTGGGGCGAGCTGAGGTCCTCTTCCTGGCAGAGCTGGCTGATGGGGTCCCGGAGGACGGCCCGTGCCCGGTTGAAGCTCATCAGCTTTTGCAGAAGGCTGGCCCCCAGCTCGCGCTGCGCGGGGGTGCACTTGAGCGGGGAGGGTGTCGCCTTCTTCGCGCCCTTCTTCGTCCGGACCATGCCCGGCGAGAAATACACCACATCACGGATACTCCGCAATGTGGGCTGACCACGCCGTGACGGACGGGGCGACCGGGAGCGCCGAACACCGGGCTGGCGAGGGGCCCCCCCCAGCCGTTACCAACCGCCGCCTATTTCGAGAGGGAACGAATGGACCTGGATCTGAAGAACAAGGTTGCGCTGGTGAGCGGCTCCACGGCGGGCATTGGCCTGTCCATCGTGGAGGCCCTGGCCCGGGAGGGCGCGGAGGTCATCGTCAATGGACGCACGAAGGAGCGCGTGGACGCGGCCATCGCGGAGGTCCGCCGCAAGCAGCCGGACGCGAAGCTGCGCGGAGTTCCGGGAGACCTGGGCACGAGCGAGGGCGCGGCGCTGATGGTCAAGGCCGTTCCCCATGTGGACATCCTGGTCAACAACCTGGGCGTGTTCGAGCCCAAGCCCTTCGAGGCCATCTCCGACGAGGACTGGCTGAACATCTTCGACGTCAACGTGATGAGCGGCGTGCGGCTCAGCCGGCACTACCTCAAGGGCATGCGCGAGAAGAACTGGGGCCGCATCGTCTTCATCTCCAGCGAGTCCGGCGTGCAGATTCCCGTGGAGATGATTCACTACGGCGTCACGAAGACGGCGCAGATTGCCCTGGCGCGCGGAATCGCGGAGGGCCTGTCCGGGACGAACATCACCTCGAACTCCATCCTCCCGGGGCCCACGCGTTCGGAAGGCGTGGAGGAGTTCCTCAAGAGCTTGTCGAAGCAGCAGGGCGTGGACGTGGCCACGGTGGAGCGCGAGTTCTTCAAGAGCGCGCGGCCGTCGTCGCTGCTCCAGCGCTTCGCGCGCACGGACGAGGTCGCCTCGCTGGTGGCCTTCGTGTGCAGCCCTCAGGCGTCGGGCATCAACGGCTCGGCGCTGCGCGTGGATGGCGGAGTGGTGCGCGCCATTCCTTGAGCACGTCCCCCGGACGGGGTTGACGTCTGAAAAACAAAAGGCCCGATGTCCTCGCGGGCATCGGGCCTTCTACTGATATCTCGTGTCGAGGCGTCAGGCCTGGTTCGCCATGCCTCGCGTCGTGTCCTCGGCCGTCTTGCCGCTCAACAGCGCGCTGCTCGCGTAGAGGGCCAGCCCCATCACCCCGAGCGCCGCCGCTTCCGTCTGGGCCGCGAAGGCGACGCCCATCCACGTCATCACTCCGGTTCCCATCGCGAACGCCGCCGCCACCGCCCCCGCTGCCTTCCTCATCCGCTCGCTCCCTGTCTGCCGGGCCCAGGGGCCCGTTGTGGAACCAAAACTCCTCTCCCTCAACAGACTTCAATTCGCGTGCCGCGCACACACGGTGCGGAATGAGAAGCCACGTGCCCCGCAGTGGGAAAATGTCTTCCATCAACAGGAGGGAGACTGTCGAAAACACCGGGCCATCCCCCCGTCCGATGCCAGTAATTCTTCCCGGACCGCGGGAGGTCGAATCGCTGGGCATTTCGTAACCCACGACGATCCATGGGTTTTCCCTCCCAGGGCTGCATGGCACACCCGCTGCTATGGCAACCGCGCCGGGTAGGACGGGACGAGTTCCGCGGGTGCGGGACTCCAAGAGACATCCGCAGCGACGAGGGAGAGGACGATGGGCAAGACGAGCGCGGGGTTCTGGACGGTGTTGGGGGTGATGCTCCTGGGCGGGTGTGCGCACCAGCCTGCGGTGAAGGTGGACAACGCCGAGCAGCCTTACCGCATTGGACGGGAGGATGTGCTGGACGTCGCGGTGTGGCGCGACGCGGAGCTGTCTCGCACGCTGCCGGTTCGCCCCGACGGCTACATCTCCATGCCGATGGTGGGCGAGGTGCTGGCCGCGGGCAAGACGCCGACGGAGCTGGCCGAGGCGTTGAAGAGCAGCTTCCAGCCGTATGTGCAGGAGCCGCGCGTGACTGTGATTGTCCGCGAGGTCAACAGCAGCCGCGTGTTCGTCACCGGCGAAGTCACGCATCCGGGCGCCTATCCGCTGCGCGGCCGCGTGTCGCTCATCCAGGCCATCGCCCTGGCGGGCGGCTTCACCGACTTCGCCAACTCGGATGGCATCGTCGTCATCCGCAGCGACGGCAACGGCGGGCAGATTCCGGTGCGCTACAGCGACCTCATCTCTCCCGACGGGAGCCAGGACGTCATGCTTCGGCCCGGTGACACCATCGTCGTGCCGTGAAGCGTCGTCGGAAGTCGAGTGAGGGGTCCATGGACGGTGGGTGGCGTAGGCGAGGGAGGACGACGGTGAAGGGCGACTGGAAGAAGTGGCTGCTGACGGGCCTCATGCTCACCGCGCCGGCCGTACCGGCGGCGACCGTGTGGGAGCCTCGGCTGAGAATCGCCGCCGAGGAACGCTACGACGACGACCTGCGCCTGGGCGCGGGCGCCACGGGCGGCCAGCTGATGACGAAGCTGTCGCCGCGCCTGGGGGTCGAGGGCAGGGACGAACGGCTGAACCTCAACGGCTACTACGGCGCGGACGTGCTGATGCGGCACGGCTCCGGCAAGGTGACGTTGGACCACCGCGGGGCACTGGAGCTGCGGCACCTGTTGTCGCGGCGGCTCCGGGTGGACACGAACGTGCGCGTCTTCCGCGTCACGGACCCCACCTCGCTGCCTCGCGATGGTCTGGCCCGCTCGACGTCACCCACGTTCTTCACGCAGGCCCGGTTGGGACTCACCGCGCGCGCGTCGGAGCGGGTGGACGTGCGCGTGGGTTACGGAATCGAAGTGGTGCGCATCCTCGAGAGCGGCCAGGAGCCGGGCTATGCCCACACGCCGTCCCTGGAGGTGATGTACCGCACCACGCGCCGGCTGACCCTGGGCGTGGAGTACCGCTACCAGGGCTTCTATTACGACAACTCCCTGTCCCAGGCGCATGGCGTGGCGGGCACGTTGCGCTATCGCCTGACGCGGCCCACCACGCTCATCGTTCGCGGTGGACCGGTGCGCTACCTGGCGCCGGACGGGCAGGAGGGCGGGTGGGTTCCTCGCGTGAATGTGGAGCTGGCGCGCGAGGGTGAGCTGTTCGACCTGGGCTTCGCCGTGGGGCACGACCTGGTCGGCGCCAGCGGTTTCGCCACCGCGCTGTGGGCGGACTACGCGTCGCTGATGCTGGCGCGGCGGTTCGACCACCAGTTCTCGGCGTTTGGAGCGGCCAGCTTCTTCCGCAACGGGCGAGCGCCCTCGCGGGACTGGACGACGTTTGGCAGCACCCCCCTGGTTTCCCAGGGGTACGCGGTAGGTGCAGGGGTGGAGTACCGCTTCAGCCGCCAGGTGGCGGCTCAGGGAGCGGTGGACCGGATTGCCCAGGTGGGCGTGGCGGAGTCGGCGGGCGCTGCGGGAGATCTGACGCGCAACGTTTTCGCTGTCCGTCTCATCGTGACGGCGTGGTGACAACACGTGAGTGGGTTGGTGGAGGAGCGGATCATGGAGCGTGGGATGACGGCGGACCAGCTGTTGGCCTCTCTCTGGCGCCGCAAGGCGTTGGTGGGAGCCATCACAGCAGCGGTATTCGCGGTGGGAGCGGCCATCGTGATGACGCGGCCGAGCATGTACGAAGCGTCGGCGGTGGTCCGCGTGGAGCCGCAGCGGCCAGGGGAGGAAATGGTGCAGCGCACGGTGAGCGAGCTCATCGAGCAAAGGCTGCTCACGGTGCGCCAGGAGCTCATGGCACGCCCCGTGCTCCAGAAGGCCATCGAGGAAATGAACCTCTATCCGGACATCGTGTCCGAGAAGGGCATGGAGACGGCGGTTGCGCAGATGCGCAAGGACCTGCAGGTGCGCGTGGAGGGTGAGACGGCGTTCGAAATCACCTACACCAACCGCGACCCGCAGGTGGCCTCGCAGGTGGCCAACCGGCTGCCGACCATCTTCTCCGAGGAGACGCTGAAGCTGCGCCAGGCGCAGGCGGCGCGTGCCACGGACCTCTTCACCGAGGAAATGGGCAGCATGGGCAAGGCGGTCTCCAACTGGGAGCGAAAGATTTCCCAGTTCAAGGTGGACCACCTGGGCGAGCTGCCCGAGCAGATGGAGATGAACATGCGAGGGCTCGAGCGCGTGTCGCACGAGCTGCAGACGAAGTCGGAGGAGCTGCGCGTGGCGGAAGCGCGCCGCTCGGACCTGGCGCGGGCTCGCAACGCGGTGGACAGCGAGGCCGGTCGCCTGGAGTCGGCGGAGAGCGGGCTGACGCGGGCCCTGGTGAATGCACGGACGACGTGGACGGAGGACCACCCGGAGATCAAGCGCATGCAGTCCGAACTGGACGGGATGACGACGCGCCGCAAGGAGGCCGAAGGCCGCCTGTGGGCGGAGCGTGCCGAGCGCGGCCGGGTGGCATCGCTCATCGAGGCCATCCAGAAGGACATCGTCGACCTGCAGGGCAAGGCGGAGGCGTACCAGGCCCGGCTGAACAACACGCCGAAGTGGGCGCACGAGCTGGGGGTGATGAACCGCGACTACGAAATCGCGCGCACCAAGTACCAGAGCGTGGTGAGCCGCAAGGTGGAGGCGGAGATTGCCCAGGAGCTGGAGGCCAAGAGCTCCAAGAGCCTGTTCAACGTCATCTCCCCCGCGGGTGTGCCGGTGACGGCGGCGAGGCCGGACCGGATGACGGGGCTGGTGATTGCCCTGCTGGTGGCGCTGGGCCTGGGCATCCTCACGGGCGCGGTGCTGGAGATGCGTGACGACAGCCTGCGCGATGGCTCGGAAGTGCGCCAGCGCCTGACGCTGCCGGTGTTGGCGGTGGTGCCGGACATGCAGGGCAAGACGGAGCGGCGCGTGCTGATGCCGTCCCAGGGCGGACGCAACAACGTGTCCTCCCCCACCTCTTTGAACTGACACCCAAAGGAAAGGACGGAAACCGAACATGGACCAGACGATGGAGCGGGCGGGCAACTTCCTCCCGCGGGTGGATGAGAACTCGACGAACCCGAACGCGGTGGACCGGCGGGTGGTGACGCTGACCGCGCCGGCCTCGGCGGCGGCGGAGCAGTACCGCAGCCTGTATTACCGGCTGGAGCGGATGCGGGAGCTGCGCCCCATGAAGGTGGTGGCGCTGACCTCCGCGATGCCCGGCGAGGGCAAGACGGTGACGAGCGTCAACCTGGCGATGGCGGCGGCCCGGGCGAATCCGGACCGGCGCATCCTGCTGGTGGACGCGGACCTGCGGCGCGGCGGTGTGGCGGCCACGCTGGGGGTGCGCAACAAGACGGGCCTGGCGGAGCTGTTGTCCGGCGAGGTGGAGGTGCGGGACGTGGTGCGTCGCTTCGCGGCCACGCGCCTGGCCCTCATCCCCGCCGGCACCGCGCCGGAGGAGCCCTCGCAGGTGCTGGCCAGCCCTCGGATGAAGCAGTTCCTCAAGGCGGTGCGTGAGGGCTTCGACGAGGTGTACATCGACCTGCCGCCGACGCTGCCGTTCGCGGACGCGGCCATCCTGGGTCACCAGGTGGACGGGGTGCTGATGGTCATCCGCGCCAACGTGACGCCGGGCAAGACGGTGCACCAGGCGGTGGAGCAGCTGGCCGGGGCGCCCGTGTTGGGGTGCGTGCTCAACGGCGCGGAGGTGCATGCGACGCCGTACCTGAAGAACTACGAGAAGCAGAAGTAGAGGGCGGTAGCCTCCGCCCCGCGTCCCGGTGACGGGAGTGGGGCGGAGGTGACGAGTCGAGGGGGCGGGTCGTGAGTCGGGCGGGTTGGTTGGAGGGGCACGTGCTCCGGGTTTTTCACCACTATTTTTCTGCCAAGAAGCTGACGTTCTTCCTCGCCGAGAGCTCGGCGATCGCACTGGCCTGCGTGATGGGCGCGGCGGCCTGTGCGGCACTCTTCGCGCCTGCTGGGACACGGCCGCCGCTCACGGCGCTGTGGCCCACGCTGCTGGGCCTGGGCGCGGCCTTCGTGGTCACGTTCCAGTTCACGCTGTACCTGTTGGATTTGTATGACTTGCGCGTCGCCGCGGAGGACCGGGCGCGGGGCTACCGCTTCCTGAAGGCCGCGGGTGTCACGGCGATGGTGACCGGTGGGGTGATGCTGGTGGCCCCGCTGGTGCTGCCCGTCGCGCTGCCTCCTGGCGCGCTGCTCGGTGGAGCCATGGGGGCGCTCGCGGGCACGCTGGTCGTCCGGGTGTCCATTCGCGCGCTGGTGGGGGCGCCGCACGCGGTGCTCATCGTCGGTGATGGCCTCAAGGCCCGCGCGGTGGCGACCGCCATCGAAGCGGGCGGCGAGGGCAGCTACCGCGTCGTCGCGCTGGTGGACCCACGCACCACGGAGGAACCCCTGGAGCAGATGGCGGCCCGCATGGGCGCGGCATATGTCGTGCAGGCTGCTGACGACATGCGCGGGGCCAACTGGGTGGACTCACTGCTGAGCTGTCGGCTGCAAGGCCGCCGCGTTTATGACGCGACGGGCTTCTGCGAGCGGGTGCTGCGGCGGATTCCGGTGCAGTTCCTCCGGGCGAGCGACTTCGCCTTCGCGGACGAGCTGACGGTGTCTCCGTTGCGGCGGGCGCTGAAGCGGGCCTTCGACCTGGCGGTGGCGTCGCTGCTCCTGGCGTTGTCGGCACCCTTCCTGCTTCTGGTGGCGGTGGCCATCAAGCTGGATTCGAAGGGGCCTGTCTTCTACCGACAGGAGCGCACGGGGCTGGGAGGCGTGACGTACTACCTGTGGAAGTTCCGCAGCATGCGGACGGACGCGGAGAAGAACGGCGCGGTGTGGGCTCGTGCGAACGATGACCGTGTCACCCGGGTGGGCAAGTTCATCCGGCGCACGCGAATCGACGAGATTCCCCAGGTGTTCAACGTGTTGATGGGGGAGATGAGCTTCGTGGGTCCGCGTCCGGAGCGGCCCGTGTTTGTCGAGCAACTCAAGCAGCAGATTCCCTTCTACGGACTGCGTGAGGCAGTGAAGCCGGGCCTGACGGGCTGGGCCCAGATTCGCTACCCCTACGGAGCCTCCGTGGAGGATGCGCGCAACAAGCTGGAGTTCGACCTGTACTACGTGAAGAACGGCTCGCTGTTCCTGGACGTGGGCATCATTTTCCACACCGTGAGGCATGTTTTGCTCGGGCGTGGAGCTCGGTAGGCACACCTCTCGTCGGCCTTCCCTCGAGGGAGGGAAGGTCGGGCGGGGACTCGCCAGGGGTGGCGGGTTTGGGCGTCGTGGATGGGGGTTGGGTCATGGTGGGGATGGACATGGATTCGCAGCTCCCGGAGTCGTGGGAGGAGGCCCGTGCTCGCAGGGAGCGTGAGCGTGAACGGGAGACGGACCGCAACGAGCTGATGCAGCCGCACTTGCAGCGGCCCACGCGCATCGTCGCCATTGGCGGCGGCACGGGGCTTCCCATGGTGCTGCGCGGCCTGGCGAAGCGCTCGGCGCCCAAGCCGGGCGACCCGGGCGTGGACATCACCGCCGTGGTGGCGATGAGCGACGACGGGGGCAGCTCTGGCCGCCTGCGCAGGCTGCACGGCGCGCTGCCTCCGGGTGACATCCGAAATTGCCTGGTGGCGCTGGCCGGAGGGCGCAGCGCGCTGAAGGAAGTGTTCCAGTTCCGCTTCGGTGGGGCGCGCGGACTGGCCGGTCACGCGGTGGGCAACCTGCTCATCGCCGCGCTGGCGGAGCTCAAGGGCGACTTCATGGAGGCGGTGCGCATGTCCGGCGAGCTGCTGGGCGCGCGCGGCACGGTGCTGCCGTCCACGCTGGCCTCCGTGCAACTGGTGGCGCAGATGCATGACGACACGGAGGTCGTCGGCGAGCGCAACATCTGCCGGGCGCAGGGGAGGGTGCGCAAGGTGACGCTCAGCCCGCGCTCGCCGCCTCCGGTGGAGGGCCTGCTGGAGGCCATCTACACCGCGGACCTGGTGGCGATTGGCCCGGGCTCGCTGTACTCGAGCCTCTTGCCCAATCTGCTGGTGGACGGCGTGGCCCAGGCGCTGAAGGAGACGCGCGCGCTCAAGGTCATGGTGGCCAACCTGATGACGCAGCCGGGGGAGACGGACGGCATGTCGTGCCTGGACCACGTGCAGGCGGTGCGAGAGCACGTGGGCCCCGTGCTGGACGCGGTGCTGGTGAACGGCACGCTGCCGGCGCCGGACGCCATGCGGCGGTACGGGCGGCGGGGCTCGTTCCCCGTCGACGTGGACACTCGCGAGCTCATCGCCGCGGGGGTGGTGCCGGTGCGGGCCGACCTCCTCAAGGATGGGTCGAGGATCCGACACGACAGCCGCAAGGTCGCCGCCTGCCTGTTGAAGATGGCGCGCAGCGGCTTGTAGCCACGCCTTCCCATCACCACCTTGGGCGCCCGAACATGGAAGCAACCCTGAGCAACCCCGGGCCGCGCGTCGTCGAAGTCGACGACCGTGCGGCCTTCATGGCCCTGGAGTCGGAGTGGAACGCGCTGGTGGAGGCGACGTCCGGCGAGGTGTTCTACCGGCACGAGTTCCTGCGCATCTGGCTGGACAACTTCGCCCCCGGCGCGCGCCTGCGCGTGCTGACGCTGCGGGACGCGGACGGCCAGTTGAGCGCGGCGCTGCCGATGTGGGAGGAGCGCACCACGCTGTACGGCGTGCCCGTGCGTCAGCTCTCCGGCGCGGCCAATGCGCACTCGTGTCGCTTTGACCTGCTGGCCCGCGAGCCGGAGGTCGCCGCGGCCCTGTTCCTCTCGCACCTGCGACGGCGGGGCGGGTGGGACGTGCTGCGTTTGACGGACGTGCCGGATGGGGGCTCGGCGTGGCGACTGCACGCGGCGGCCCGCAGCGCGGACATGCCCGTGGGCGCGTGGGAGTCGCTCCAGTCTCCGTACATTCCGCTGCCCGCCACGCGGGAGAAGTACCAGGCGTCGCTCCAGGCGAAGTTCAAGGCGAACTGCCGGCGTCGGCGTCGCAAGCTGGAGGAGAAGGGCCGCGTCACCTTCGAGCGGGTGGAGGGCGGGCTCGATTTGGAGCGGACGCTGGAGGACGGCTTCCTGCTGGAGCAGAGCGGCTGGAAGGGCGAGCGCGGCACGGCCATGGCGCAGGACGCGGCGACGCGCGGCTTCTACACGGAGCTGGGGCGCGACGCGGCCTACCGCAAGAAGCTGGCGCTGTACTTCCTGCGGCTGGATGGCCGGCCGGTGGCCTTCCACTACGGCCTGGAAGACGGCGGGCGCTACTTCCTCTTGAAGCCTGGCTACGACGAGGCGCTGCGCGAGTGCAGCCCGGGCCAGCTCCTGATGGAGGAAGTGGTGGGGGCCTGCATCGACCGGGGCCTGCGCGCGTTCGATTTCCTGGGGCCGGACATGGTGTGGAAGCGCGACTGGACCGACCAGGTCCGGCGCCACACGTGGCTCTACATCTTCAACGACTCCGCCTTCGGCCGGGCGCTGTGCGCGGCCAAGTTCCGGTGGAGCCCGGCGGTGAAAGAGGTGGTGGCGAAATGGAAGCGATGACTCCCCCGGGCAAGATGTTCGTGCCGTCCCTGCCCACGCTGTGGCCTGGCATGTTGCTGTCCAAGCCCCGGCCCGGAGCACTGCCGCCGTTCTCGTCCCCCAACGTCCGCTACTTCTACTTCGCCCGCAACGCCGTGTGGCTCACGGTGAAGATGCTGGGGTTGGACAAGGGCGAAGTCCTGATGCCGTCGTACCACCATGGCGTGGAGGTGGAGGCGCTGGTGGACGCGGGCGCCACGCCGCGCTTCTACCGGGTGGGCAGCCGGTGGGACGTGGACCTGGAGGACGTGGCGCGGCGCATCGGTCCGAAGACGAAGGCGCTGTACCTGACGCACTACGCGGGCTTCCCGGGCCCGGTGGAAGAGATGCGCAAGCTGGCGGACCAGCACGGGCTGGTGCTGATTGAGGACTGCGCGCTGTCGCTCCTGTCGTCGGATGGCTCGGTGCCGCTCGGGACGACGGGGGACGTGGGCATCTACTGTCTCTACAAGACGCTGCCCGTGCCGAACGGTGGCGCGCTGGTGGTGAACGGGCCGCGCTCCTACAGCCTGCCGGAGCCTCCGTCGCCGCCGTCCGCGTCGACCTTCAGTCACACGGTGTCCGCGCTGCTGCAGAATCTGGAGCTGCGCGGCGGGGTGGCGGGGCGCACGCTGCGGGGCTTCGTCCGCACGCTGGGGCACGGCACGGTGAAGGCGGCGAGCATCGAGCGCGTGGCCACGGGTACGCAGCACTTCGACCGCAAGCATGTGGACCTGGGCATGAGCCCGCTGACGAAGCGGATCGCCCTGGCGCAGGATTTGGAGTCCATCGTCGAGAAACGGCGACGCAACTACTTCTACCTGCTGGGCCGGCTGCGGGACGTGGTGCCGCCGCTGTTCAACCAGTTGCCGCCCGGCGCGTGTCCACTCTTCTTCCCGATGGTGGTGCAGGAGAAGGCGGAGGTGCTCGCGCGGCTGAGGGCGAAGGGCATCGATGCCATCGACTTCTGGAAGCGCTTCCATCCGGCGTGCGACGCGGGGGCGTTCCCCGAGGTGGCGCAGTTGCGGCGCAGCATCGTGGAGATTCCGTGTCACCAGGACCTGTCGCCGGAGGTGATGGCGGACGTGGCGCTGGTGGTGCGCGACGCGGTGCGAGCGGAGAAGCGGTCGAAGAAGCGCGCGGGATGAGTGGGTCTGCGGGGATGGGAGGGGCGGTTCTCCCCTCCGAGGAGGCGGGACGGTGATTCGCGAGGACGAGCTGAGGCAGGGGCCGCGCGCCGCGCAGCGGCTGGACGTGAGCGCCGTGGGCAGTCTGTCCGCGCTGGCGGGAATGCGCGCGGAGTGGGATTCGCTGCTGGATTCGAGCCACGCGGGGCCCTTCAATTCATGGGAGTGGTTGTATCCGTGGTGCCGGCGCATCGAACCGGGGCGGAGGCCCTTGGTCCTGACGGCGCGAGACGCGGCGGGGACGCTGGTGGGGCTGTTGCCGCTGGGGTTGGAGACGCGTCGGGTGACGGGTGCGCGGGTGCGGCGCCTGGGCTTCCTGGGCGAGACGCACGTGGGCAGTGACTACCTGGACGTCGTGGCCCGGCGGGGCGCGGAGCGTGAGGTGGCGGGGGCCTTCGCGCGGATGCTGGTGGCGCTGCGCGAGGAGTGGGACGTGCTGGATTTGACGGACCTGCGCGAGGACTCCGTCACGGTGGACGTGCTGCGCGCGGCCTTCTCCGGACAGGACGTGCGGCTGTCGGAGCGGTACGTGTGTCCGTACGACGTGTTGGACCCGCGCGAGCCGTTCGACGCGTTCCTCAAGCGCACGGGTCGGCGTGACAACTACCTGCGGCGGCGCAAGTGGCTGGAGAAGCAGGACGGCTACCGCATCGAGCGCACCGAGGCGCCGGGTGAGCTGGCCGGGCCGATGACGGACTTCTTCCGGCTGCACTCGGCGCGGTGGGCGGAGGACGGTGGCTCGCAGGGCATCAAGGGCACGGGTGTGGAGTCGTTCCACCGGGACGCGACGCAATTGCTCGCGGAGCGGGGACGGCTGCGGCTGTACACGATGAAGGTGGGCGGCCGGGCCGTGGCTTCGGTGTACGGCATCGTGCACGGGGACCGCTTCGTGTACTTCCAGTCCGGGTATGACCCGGAGTTGCGCAACCGCAGCGTGGGCCTGGTGCTGGTGGGCGAGACGTTCAAGGACGCGATGGAGGCCGGGCTCACCGAGTACGACTTCCTGCGCGGCACCGAGACGTACAAGTCCGACTGGGTGTCGAAGCAGCGGCGCACGGTGTCCGTGCGCGTGCACAGCGGGACGCGCGCGGGGGCCTGGTTCACCCGGGCGGAGGAGCTGGCGCGCAAGGGGCGCAACGCGGCGAAGCAGGTGATGCCGGGCACGTGGGTGGAGAAGGTGCGCCGGTTCCGGCGTCGCCGTGCCGCGGTGGATTGAGGACGTCGCGGTGAGGCCAGGCGACCGGCATCGTGCGTAGGGCGAGGCCGGAGGCGGGCGTCCGATGCGAGCAGAAGAGGGCGGCGGCGTGAATGGCCGCGCGCCCTTTCGCTCGCGGCCTTTCGCTCAGGGCGTGCTGGTTGCGTCGGGCGGCATCGCGGCGACGTACGTGAAGCCCGACTCACTGGGGCTCTGCCAGGCCGCCTTGAAGTCCGCCCACGAGTAGACCTCCTCGCGGTTCTGATAGGGATTGTAGACGCGTACGTACGTCTGTCCCTGGGCGTTCTCGGTGATGTCGACCACGCTCACCCAGTGGGTGATGTCCTGGTCCGAGGTGCGCACCGACTCCAGCATTCCGTTGTCGGCGCCGTCGATGTTGACGAGGACCATCAATGCGCCGCCGTCGTCGAGGATGCGTTGCGCGGCCTCGGGCGTGGGGTTCTGCGCGTGGTTGTTGTTGTACGTGTTGGTGGCGCTGAAGTTGCCGTCCAGGTCCGTCATGGTCGGGTCGTTCTCGGAGCCCGCCTGCTGACCGACGATTCTCCAGCCCTCGCTGGCCAGGAAGGTCTCCAGGTGGGTGGAGTTCGTCAGCATCTCGCCGTTGCTCAGGATGCCTCGGTAATCGGAGCCGAGGTTGGCGAAGCGGGTGAGGCCGTCCACGAGCTCCATCCCCATGACGGAGAGGGCGGACAGCTCTCCGCACAGGTTGCCGTGGGTGTAGTCCTTGCCCTCGCCGTTGAGGATGGCGCCGATGTTCAGGTACTGGGCGATGGGGTCTTGTCCCGCGGAGTGGTTCGCGGCCCACTCGCCGACGCTGCCTTCGCCCCAGGGCCACCCGCGTGAGGTGCCGATGAGAGGCGTCTCCGCCGCCACGCCGGTTTCAGGCAGGGGCCCGAAGTAAAGGGACATCTCTTCCTCGACCAGCGTGGCCCAGTGCTCTTCGGCCGTCGCGCGCTGCTCTTCCGGCGACAGCTCGCTCCAGTCCTCCGTCAGGGGTGGAGGAGACAGGGACGGGTCGCGAATCCACGCGGGGGCCATGTCCTCGACGTGCTGGCTCCAATTCTCACGGATGCCGTTCAGGACGCTCGCCTGGGCCGTGGCATCCAGATGGTGCCAGGCGCCGTGCAGCCATGGCGGAGGGCCGCCTTGTTCGA
This sequence comes from Myxococcus sp. CA033, assembly GCF_013336625.1. NCBI lineage: Bacteria > Pseudomonadati > Myxococcota > Myxococcia > Myxococcales > Myxococcaceae > Myxococcus > Myxococcus sp. CA033. The sequence continues at coordinate 65,735 of NZ_JABUMU010000029.1, forward strand.
GCCAGGCGGGGACGGGGAGCGAGGTGCCCGTGTCCGCCACCACCATGTTCGCGATCTCCGGTGGAAGGTTCGCCCGGGCCAGCGCGGCCTCGCGCTCCGGGCCTGGGGGCGCGGAGAGAATCGTGTTCACCGTGCTCCCCGGCACGGAGCCCGCGATGGAGTATTCGGGGTGCTGCTTCAGGTACGTCTCCGACGCGGTCCATTCGCGCGTCGTGGGGTCGTAGATGTTGTTGCCCTGGCGGATGACGACATGGCCCGTGGCGCCCTCGGCGCCGGGGCGGCTGTCCTTCAGGAAGAGGACCTCCGAGCGTGCGCGGATGACGGCGGGCGCCAGCGACAGGAAGTCCGCGACCGCGTCCAGGCAGTTCACCCGGCCGTCCTTCGCGTTCTCGCTCGCGAGCGAGGTGCCGGGCGCGGAGGTTCCATCGGTCGCGAGGTCAGGGCCTCGCGTCTGGGGTTGCGCGGTCTTGAATGAGTCGGGCTTCTTGGCGTCCAGGCTCGCGGCCTGGGCGGCGAGCCTCGTGAGTTCTTCCAACATGCGCCGGGCCGCTTCTTCCGCCGCACGCCGCGCGGCTTCCTCCGCGGCACGACGGGCCTGCTCCGCCGCGACATTCGCGACGGGCGATGCGTCCTTCGAGATACGAGTCGACATGTCTCCCCCTCTTCAGTCACGGTGCTGCACTGCGGTCACGATGTAACACTGTGACAGGGCGCGAATGCAACGGCTCAGCCAGTAACAGCGGGAGAGGGTGCGCACTACGGCTCAGGAAGTGGCGCGACCGCCGACCACCGGAAAGCGCTCATAGGCGCGTAGCAGCGCGTCGAGATGCGAGGGGTTGTCGAGATTGAGCGGCTCGTCGGTGAGCTGCACAACCCAGCCGCCCGTCGCGGTGGGCCGCGCCCGTGAAAGCAGCTCCGCGTCACGGGAAGGGTCCGGGAATCCGATGGTGCATGCGGCAGCCGCCGACCAATAGTTCAGCCAACCCAGGCGATGGGGAATCTCAGGCGAGCCCATGGCACCCGGGGACGCGATCACCGGCAGGCCGCGGGGAGGCGGGTCCAGGTCGTCTGCCCTATTCCTTGTCTGGCGCGCGATGTCCAGGCTTGCCCTGAATGGTGTGACATGTCCCCAATGCGCGCGTGCGCTTTCCGCCACCGCCGCTAGCACATTCGCGGCCGACACAATCCCTGCTGCGTCGTGGGGCAGATCCGCACGGACCTCGAATTGTGCGTGCCCCCCTGGAGAGAGGCCCGCGGGTATCTCCATCCCCGAAATCATCACAGGGGAACTCTCGTCACCGTTGCACAGGAGCGGGAACCCCCCGTCTTTTGCCTCTTCCTTGAGCCATGCGTCGCGTTGCGGCAATGCGATGGGGCACCCGTCTTCCGAGACCTTCCAATCCAGGCGCAAACCAGGGAATGCACGCTCCATCCCCTGAACCACGGTCACAGGACGGTTGTCGTCACCCATGAGCGCAGGTGCATAGACGATGAGGGTCATTTCTCGCTTGGCTGTCATCTCAGCACCAGTCCATGACGACGATAAAGCCCTTGAGGTCCGGGGCCGCTTCTTCTAACGCTTCCTGATGTGCTTCGCTGCGCACACCCACCCGGAAGTCAAACCGGCAGGCCAGCGCGAGGCCACGCTCAAGCCGCATCTCCGCCACCTGATCCTTGATCACCCGACCTTGGAGAAAGGCGCTGTACGTGTCGAAGTTGTCGGTCTTGACCTCCCAGAGCGTGCGCCTGGCCAATTGCAGGGCGTCGAAATTCTTGCCGTTCACGAACACATCCCATCCGGGGAAGCTGTTGTTCGGAACCTTGTCAGCGCATTGGTTGTGCGGGTCATTGCCGCCACGGTGATTCACCCGTCGAGGCTCACACCTGCGGCTGCGCTCTCCCTCTGGGAGATCAGGCGGAAGGGGCGGTAGCCAGTCCTGCGCCGCTGGCTCCGGTTCAAGCCGTGGTTTCGCCAGGGGCTTCGTCTCAGGCGCGTGGCCCGTTTCATCGGGATAGGGGTGTCGTAGCTCATACGCATCCAACGCCCCCTTGATGGCGACGGCGACGACCACCGCGCCCGTGATGATCACCGCTCCAACCAGAATCTCAGGTGCGGCCAGGATGCAGACGCCCACGCCCATGACGACCGCACCAGCGGAGGCGACAGCGCATCTTCCCGTCGGATCCCTGAACCGGATCCGTTCATGGTCGAGAGAATCAAAGCACCGGTCCACCACCATGGGCCAGGGGAGGTCAGCCTCCTGGACGACGCACCTTCCTCCGTCGCTCCATGGAAGCGTCGCCGCTCGCCGGAGGTTCGCGAGCCTTGGGCTCCGAGCGGAAGTCGCCTCTGGGATGGGGGTGGCGGTAGCGCAGGCTGTGAGAACGAGCAGGAGCGCGCTGCATGTGCGGGAACGCATCGCCACGTCCTTTCAATCAAGTCAGGGCCCCACGGGGCAAAGCTTGCCTGCTCTGGCGTGAACACCCCACCGGAATCAGAACAAGCGCTTCTCTTCCAGGGGCTCGCGGAACAGGATGCAGGAGGATGTCTGTCCCCGTCTTTCGTCGGCCCCGTTGTCAGCGCTGCAACCTCCCGCAGCACCTGTGCCTGTGCGCAGAGATTCCCCAGGTTGCGACGCGCACCCGCATCGTCCTGCTCCAGCACATCGTGGAGACATGGAAGAAGAGCAACACCGGACGGGTGGCCGCGCTCGCGCTGTCGAACGCGAAGCTGCTCACCTACGGCGCGCCGGATGAGTCCTTCGACACGTCGGTCCTCTCCGAGCCGGGCACCTGGATGCTCTTCCCAGACGGCCCCGCCGCACCGCCGGATGCCCCCGCGCCCCGACAGCTCGTGGTGCTGGACGGGAGCTGGTCCCAGGCTCGGCGGATGTCTCAACGCATCCCCGTCCTCCGGACGCTTCCAAGACTCGTCCTCCCTCCACCCGAGTCCGGAATGCTCATGCTCCGCGAGCCCACGCATCCGTCCGGGATGTCCACCCTCGACGCGATTGCCCGCGCGGTGGCGATGCTGGAAGGACCCGAGGCCGCGGCGGCGCTGGAGCGACTGGCCGCGCTGCGAGTTCAGCGCATCGCCGAGTGCGGCACGCTCAACTGACTCCGTCGCACAGGGCCCGTCCACTCACGGACCCGTCTCGACAACTGTGTGGACCACGCGGGCTTCCAGAGTGGAAGCCCGGACCCATCACGGAACCGCGGCCACCTCGGAGCGCAGCTGGGCAATCGCGGGCAGGAGCTGCGGAGGCTGCATGTTGCGCGGCACCTCGACGGAGAACCGCTCGAAGTGCTCCAGCGCCTTGAGCTTGTCGTCGCGGCGCAGCGCGAGGCTGCCCAGGAAGATGAGCGCCTCCTGCGCGTCGGGCCACGTGTTGACCAGCTCGGTCAGCTCCGCCTCGGCGCCCTCCATGTCCCCTCGAGTGGCGCGCAGCACGCCCCGGTGCACGCGCAGCTCGACGTGGAACGGGTCCACCGCCAGGCCCTTGGCCGTCACCGTCGCGGCCTCGTCGAACTGCTGACGACGGATCAACTCGTGGCTGAGCATGGACGCGGAGTCCAGGTCGAACGGATTGGCCTCCAGCCGGGCGCGCGCCTCCTCCATCTCCGCGCCTTCCGGCTGCTGCGCGCCCATGCCGCCCTGCTGCGGCGCCTGCCCCTGCCCGGGGGCGCCCGGAGGCATGCGGCCGGTGGCCTCCTGCCCGTCGGTGCGCGCCTGCTGTTCGGAGACGAGCAGGTAGCCCAGTCCTCCGAAGAACAGGACGATGCCGGCGCCCCACAGCGCGCCAGACAACTGCGGATTGCGCGCCGACCATCCGGTGGGCGCGGGCGCCTGCTGCGTCCGGGCGCGCGGCTCCCCACTGGACGCCTTGCGCTTGAGGTGCTCGTCCTTGGCGCGAAAGGCCGCGGCGGCCTCGTGCTCCAGGCGGGACTTCTCCGCGGCGTACTGCTCGGCGGCCAGGTTGTGCTTGTCCGCCTCCAGGGTGCGCAGCTGGTCGATGAGCGACTGCGCGCGCTGGCCCAGGTCGTCGAGCACGCCGTCCTTGGGCTCGGGCGTGGTGAGCGCGCCCTTGCGACGCATGAAGAGCAGCCACGCGGCGGCGGCGATGAAGGCCACGGCGAGGACGATGATACCGGGCAACCAGTTGGTCGGCTGTTGCTGCATGGCTTAGCGCTCCAGCTCCCGGCGCACGGCCTGGAGGTAGGGGTCGGCGTCATCCGCCGCGGAAGGGGTGCCCGGAGTGGGCGCGGAAGCAGTGGCCGGCGTGGCCGCCGTGGCCTGCGGGGGCGGTCCTTGCTGGACCTGTCGCCAGATGACGAACCCGCCCACCATGAGGAGCGCGACGGGGCCCAGCCAGACGAACCAGTTGAAGCCCTCCGCCTTGGGCTCCAGCAGCACCCACTCTCCGTAACGCGACACGAAGAAGTCGACGACTTCCTGGTCGTTCTTCCCCTCGGAGACCAGCTCGCGGACCATGTCGAGCTGCGCGCGCGCCATGGAGGACGGGCTGTCGGAGATGGAGAGGCCCTGGCACACCGCGCAGCGCAACGTCTTGCCGAGCTGCTGGACGCGGACCTCGAGTTCGGGCGCGAGAGGCTCGCTCGCCGCCTGCTGGGGCGCGAACTGGCCGGTGATGAGGCCGAATGCAAGGGTCAGGGAAAGCAGGGCGGCGGTCATCGGAACTCCCGGGAGCCGTCTCTACCTAGCTCTACCGGGCCCGTGTTGGACAGTGAAACCTGAGCGCCGGACGCCCGCCCCGCCGCCCGGGCTGTAGGTGGGCATCCGTCACGGTGTCAGCGCAGGGGCTCGAAGGAAGGTCCGAGCACGGGGTCCACGGTGAGCACGTACGTGTCCCGGGCCGGATAGAGCTCGAGCGGCAGGGCCACCGGATGACGGGGCGTTATCGGGCCTCCATTCTTCGTGGAGGAGGTCACCATCCGCCCATCCACCAGCAGGATGGCCCAGAACAACTCGCCCTTGCTCAGGTCCTCCGGATGGTGCCGGGCGATGGCCGCGCGAGGTACCGCGGGGAGCTCCGCCAAGGCCTTCACCCGAGGGGGCGACTCCAACCTCCCATCCGCCCGGTAGCGCACCTGCGCGAGCATGGCCCGGCGTGGGTGCTTCAGTGACGCGGCGAGCACCGCGACGTTCAGCCTGCCCGCCGGGTCCATCCACAGCCCGGGCTCCGAGCTGGGAAGCGCTCTGAGCCCAGGCAGGCGGGTGCTGGCGACGCGGGTGAGCCCACCTCCGGCACGGCTGCGCACATGGTGCAGGTCCAGTCCTTCGGCCGTGTCCTCGACGAGCACCACGCTGATGGCGTCTCCCAGGGAGTCGGGCTGGATGGTGGCGCGCGAGGCGATGGGTTTTCCTGGCAGCCGCACGCGCCCCACCTCGCGGCCGGGGGTGACCTCCGTCGAATCGAGGGTGGACTGGAAGCGGAGGAGCCGAAGCTCCCTCCCGCCCGCGGCGATGAAGGGAATGAACAGCTCACCGGCGGCTGTCTGGAGGGGCGGACGCACCAGGGACTCGGGGGGCGCCTCCAGGTCCATGCGAAACGGATGCTCGGTGGTTGCGGGCTCCGCCAGGGCCATCACCGAGGCGCCCTTGCGCCAGACCACCCAGTCGACACACGGCGCGCCCTGTGTGTTGTTGGTCCACGGCGCCAGGGCGTCTCTGGAGCCGGGCTCGACAGGGCCGAGGATGGTCGCGGGACTCCACCGCACGCCCCACTCACTGTCGTCCGTCGCGTCCGCATAGACGCCCGCGACGAGCATCGGCCGGCCCTCAATCTCCTGGAACCACGTGGCGAAGACGCTGCTGCGATACCTGGCCGCCACGTCGAAGCCCAAGGACGCGGGACCCGAGGTCGACGCGACGATCTCGAACTCGACGGGCGTCGACTCCACCGAGAGCGCCGGCTGCTCCAGCCGCGCCTCCAGGCGATAGCGTCCGGGACGGGTGACGGGAAGCCACTCGTGCAGCTCCAGCACGGACTCGAGCGCCTGTCCCACGCCGAGCCTCACGCGCGGGGCGGCGTCGGGGGAGACGGCGTGGTCTGGATTGCGAAGGGTGAACTCGCGCGCGTTGGCGCTGCGGCCCTGGGGATACTCCGGGCCCGTGAGCGTGTACGTGAGCGTGTCATCTGCGTTCCGGAAGGGGTCCGCCAGCTCCACCGGAGATGGGCCCTCGTTGCGCACGGTGACGCGCGGGATGCGGTCCTCGATGGCGGTGAAGCGCTCCTGGGGCAGGTTGATCTGGATGCGCACGGAGGGACCTCCAGTCGGCTTGGAAGGACTCGGGGTGGGGCGAGGGGGCGTGCTCGCGAGCGTCAGCGACACGAGGACCGCGTGGCAGGCCAGGAGAATTGGGCTCATGGCCGGGCGTTCCGACTTCCGATGCTGCTCAGCGCCTGTTTGTTCCAGCCCCGGAGTCGTAGCAGGCACATGCCACAGAACCGTCGTTCCACGGAGAAGTCGTAACCCATCAGACAATCGCTCCCGTCCTGGTCATGCTGTTCAGTCCTCGCGCCGGTGGGCACCCGGTGGACCGGGAAGGGGGCATGGGGAAGGAAGAGCTGATGGCCCACCTCGTGGGCGATGGTCTGCACGAGCGAGTTGGCGCCGCCGCTGTAGTTCCTCGCGGTTCCGCATTGCACGACGGCGCAGCGAGCGCGGTCCTTCGAGGGAAACTCCTGGGAGAATCCATTGACGCGACTGCTCCCAGGTTCTGTTTCGAGATTGTAGAGGCCATTGAACTGCAGGAGCACGATGCCCGGCGTGCCGCCGGTGGGCTCGTCGAAGGCCGTGACGAGGATGCTCTTGGCCCAGTCCTTACAGAGACGATGGTACCTGTGTTCCTTGTTGTCCCTACTCGCGACCTTGCCGGAATCGAGCCAGAGAGAAGCGGTGGCGCGCCCACCTCCGCGCAGCCGCTTCACTTCGTCGAGAAAGTTCGGGTAGGTGCGAAAAGTGAGGGCATGCGGGCCCGCAGCGTATTGGTCCACGGAGGGGTCGATGGCGGCGCGGACCTCCGGCGACAGGGCAGCGACGGCTCGGGCGATGCGTGAGTTGTAGGTGGCCGCGTCCATGGCGGTGACACCGCCGCTGCGGTCTTCCAGTCGAAGAAAGGCACGCGCGAAGTGTTGCTGGAGGTCGGCGATGCAGACGCTGGTGACGCTCGGGTGCTTGCGTAGCACGCGGGAGATGTGGACCTCGCGCCAGGACTCGAAGATGCCGGTGCGGGCCTGGATGGAGGCGGGGAGGGGGGCCTCGTCCTCGACGTCCAGCACGACGCCGCCGTCCTTCCGCTTGTCGTAGGCAAGCTGCACTGTCACGCGCCAGGCATCACCCGCGATGCGCGAGGGTTGGAACACCACGCCCGTTCGCCCCGCGAAGGCGCCGCAAGTCCACGGCAGGCTGTACGCCGCCCACTTGCGCTTCGAACACGGCACGACGCGGAAGGGGAACGCTCCGTCCCGGGGCTCGGCCTGAGGGGTGTAACCGGTCTGCCGAGGGAAGACCGCCGCGGAGGGCTGGCCGCGCTTTCCGCCCACGTCGCGGTGCGCGTTGTCTCCCTTGGGGCGTGAGGTCTGGCATTGCCGTGCCAGCGCGTGCTCCAGGTAGGCGCGGGCTACGGGCGGGTGCTGGGTGAGGTCCTCGGCTTCGTCCTCCCAGTCCCAGAGGAAGCGGACCCTTCCGAGCGCGCGGGGCGCGTCGACGCGACGGTTCTGTGAGTCCTTGAGCCAGGCGCGGGCGAAGATGGGGACATCGGGCCCCATGCCCCACGCGCGGCGGTATTGCCGGACGTCCGTGTCGTCGCTCATCTCCTCGATGCGTGTCTTGAAGAGGTTGCTGACGAGTCGAATCTCCGCCCGCTCTCCGTCGGACGGAAGCCGCCCGAGCGCCGTCGCCACGTCGCGGTCCCGTTGTCGCGTGAGCACGCGGGAGTCACCCAGCTCCAGCTCAATCCCATCCACCAGGACATGGAAGAACGTCCAGGCGACTGGGCACTCCGGGAGGCCCGCGCCCTGGAGTGTCAGCTTGAGCTTGTAGGGCGAGTGCTCCACGGTGACGACGCCATCGGGAAAGGCCTCGCACGCGGTGACGGTGCCGCCCCAGGGCAGGCGGTGCTCGCCGCCCGTGAGCTCCTCGGCGGTCAGGTCCCGGGTCCACAGGGGCTTCTTCGCGTGGCGGGTGAACAGCTCCAGGCGACCGACGCGCACGAGGTGGGCGTCATTGGAGAGCCGATAGGTCAGCTCCGCGGGCTCCACTTCGGGCACGAAGTGGAAGTCATCTTCGGGAGCCTCGGTGGTGCGTGTGCGGAGTCCCGGGCGATGGAAGCGGGAGGTCGCGCCGCCGGGGATGGAGAGCCGGAAGTCCGTGACGCCAAAGCTGGCGAGACGAAGCCGGTTGCGATTGCGTCCACTGGGAGGAGTGAGCGCGACATGGGCCGAGAGAGCGAGGCGTGCCATGGCGGGGGCTCACGTGTCGTGACGGCGAATCAGCTCGCGTTGCACGTCCGCGAGCTGACCTGTTTCCGCGAGTCCATGGTGGCGCTGGAAGGCGCGCACCGCGGCGCGAGTGCGGGGCCCGGGAGCGCCGCGCTCGCCTTCGATGAGGAAGCCCAGGTTGTGCAGTCGTTCCTGGGCGGCCGTCATCGCGTCGGCGTCGAAGGTCGCGGGGGATTCGAGGTGCAGCGCCCAGCTCAGCAGGTCGGGTGAGGGCTCCACCGAGGCGTGCGTGTCCATGAAGTCGCTGGCGACGATGGACGGGGGATATCGGGGAGGCTGGCCGGGGCGTGTGGCCACGGGGGGCGGAGGCTCGTCGGGGCCCGGGTCGGGCGGAGGCAGGTGCAACAGCAGCTCACCGGTGGCGAGGCCGGGGACCTCGTGGGAGAGCGAGCCATCGGAGGCTGTCGTGCCGCAGTGCTCGGTGCGTCCCACTCGGAGGACGTACTCACGTCCCGCGTAGGGCTGTTCCCTCGGGTCCAACAGGATGATGTGCAGGCGTCGTTGCTTCAGCGTGAAGGTGCTCGTGTTGCCTGTCCGGATCGGTGCCGTCCTCGGACTGACCATGCCGCGTCCCCCGTGCTTCGACTCGCCCAGGTGCCGTCACCGTGATGCCGTTGACGCCAAAATAAGCGCAGTGCTCCTGAACCCGGAATCGAGTGACAGTGAGGAATCCACAATTCTGTCGGTTGGGTGAAACCCGCCGAACCTGTCAGGTCATGGAGGTGACGCGGTCCTGGCCTGGTGGGTAGGGCGAGTGATCGCTGCTCGACGCGGTCGTGTCCCAAGGGGAGAGGTGCCCGAGCAGGTGGGTCAACCCGCCGCTGATTTGTGAGCGTCGAGAAGGGCCTCCGCGGGTGGCGGGGGGGCTTCTTCCCGTGGGTGCGGGGGCCGTTGCCGCCCGGCTCCGAACACGGCGTAGAGGACCGGCAGCACCACCAGGGTGAGCAGGGTGGAGGAGATGACTCCGCCGATGACGACGGTGGCGAGAGGCCGTTGGACCTCCGCTCCCACGCCCGTGTTGAGCGCCATGGGCAGGAACCCGATGGCGGCCACGGCGGCTGTCATCAGCACCGGTCTCAAGCGTGAGAGGGCCGCTTCGCGGAGGGCTTCGCTCAACGCGTGGCCTTCATCGAGCAGGGCGCGCACGCGTGAGACGAGCACCATGTCTCCCAGCACCGATACGCCGGAGAGGGCGATGAAGCCCACGGCGGCGGAGATGGAGAAGGGCAGGCCCCGAAGCAGGAGCGCGAGCACGCCGCCCACCAGGGCGAAGGGCACGCCCGCGAAGATGCGCACGGCGTCGAGCACGCGCCGATAGGTGAGGTAGAGCAGGAGGAAGATGAGGGCCAGCGCCAGGGGCACCACGATGAGCAGGCGCGCCTGTGCCCGCTCCAGGTGTTCGAACTGTCCGCCGAAGCGGAGGTAGTAGCCCGAGGGCAGCTCCAACTTTTCGTCCAGGGTGCGGCGCACTTCATCGACGAAGCCGCCGAGGTCCCGGTCGCGCACGTTGGCCTGCACGACGATGCGGCGCTTGCCCCACTCGCGCTGGAGCGTGGTGGGCCCGGACACCTCGCGGATGCGGGCCAACCGCCCCAGCGGCACACGCGCTCCCCCGGGCGCCGTCACCGGTACCGTGGCCAGCTTCGCCGGGTCATCGCGGTACTCCTCGGACAGCCGCACGGCCAGGTCGAAGCGTCGCTCGCCCTCGCGCACCTCGCCCACGCTCCGGGTTCCCACCGCCTCCACGATGTCGAGCACCGCGCGGGTGGAGATGCCGTGGCGGGCAACGGCCTCCCGGTCCACCGTCACCTCCAGCACGGGCTGGCCCGTGAGCTGCTCCACGGTGACGTCGGCGGCGCCTGGGATGGCCTTGACGAGGCCCTCCAGCTCACGGGCCTTGGCCTTCAGCACGTCCAGGTCGTCCCCGAAGAGCTTGATGCCCACGTCGCCGCGCACGCCGGCGATCATCTCGTTGACCCGCATCTCAATGGGCTGGAGGAACGCCATGCGCATCCCGGGCAGGTCCGCCAGCTCCGCCTTCATCTCCGCGACCAGTTCATCCTGCGTCGTGGCTCGCTTCCAGGTGTCCCGTGGCTGGAGGGTGATGAAGACGTCGGACAGCTCGATGCCCATCGGGTCCGTGGCCACCTCCGCCGTGCCGGTGCGCGTCCACACGCGCCGCACTTCATCGGGGAAACGGGTGAGGAGCACCTTCTCTATCTGCGTGCCGTAACGGACGGATTCGGTGAGGGACACCTCGGCCAGTCGCACGGTGTTGATGACGAGCGTGCCTTCGGACAGGCGAGGGACGAACTCGCTGCCGAGCTGCGTGGCGGCGATGAGCGCGCCCACGACGAGCAGCCCCGCGCCGACGAGGACTGCCCGGGTGTGACGGAGGGCCCAATCGAGCACGGGCTGGTAGCGGCGCTTGAGGAAGGTGACGAGGCGCGGCTCGCGGTGCTGTCCTCCACCGCGCCTCAAGGCGAAGGATGCCAGGACCGGCATCAACGTCATGGAGAGCAGCGCGCTGCCCAGCAGGGCGAAGATGACGGTGAGCGCCATGGGGCGGAACAGCCTTCCCTCCACGCCCTCCAGCGCGAGGATGGGCAGGTACACCACCAGGATGATGAGTTCACCGAAGAGGGTGGGCCCGCGCACCTCGACGGCGGCGTCGCGCACGACTTCGAGGAGGGACCGGCTCCCTCGGGCCTCGGCGAGCCGCCGCTCCGCGTTCTCCACGAGGATGACGGACGAGTCGACGACGAGCCCGAAGTCGATGGCTCCCAGCGACATGAGGGTGCCGGCGATGCCGAATTGCAGCATCGCGTTGAAGGCAAACAGCAGGGAAAGGGGAATCGCCGCCGCGACGATGAGGCCCGCGCGCCAGTTGCCCAGGAACAGGAAGAGGACGGCGATGACGAGCAGCGCGCCTTCCATCAGGTTGGTGCGCACCGTGCGCAGCACGAGGTCCACCAGCTCGGTGCGCTCGTAGACGGGCTCCACGGAGAGGTCCTGGGGCAGGGCGCGCTTCACCTCTTCGAGTCGCTGTGCCAGCGCCTTCGTCACCGTGTGGGAGTTCTCTCCCACCAGCATGAAGCCCAGGCCCAGGACGGCCTCACCTTCGCCATTCGCCGTGGTGGCTCCCCGGCGGACTTCATGGCCCACCTCCACGCGGGCCACATCTCGGATGCGCACGGGCACGCCGTCATGCGCCGCGACGACGACGTCCTCGACGGCCTTGCCGCTCTCCAGGATGCCCACGCCGAGGACGAGGCTCGCCGCGCCTCCGCGCTCCACCACGCCACCGCCCACGTTCGCGTTGTTCTCCTTCAGCGCCCGGTAGACGTCCTGTAGGGAGAGGTTGAACTGTTGCAAGCGGCGCGGCTCCACCACGACGTGCCACTGCTTCTCCTCACCGCCCCAGGCGTTCACCTCGGCGACGCCGGGCACGCTGCGCAGGCGCGGCGCGATGATGCCGTCATGCAGGGTGCGCAGCTCCTCCAGGCTCTTCGTCCGGCTCTTGACGACGTAGTGGAAGACCTCGCCCAGTCCCGTGGCCACCGGCCCCAGCGAGGGGCGCTCGATGCCCGCTGGGACTTCCACGCGGCCGAGCCGCTCGGCCACCTGTTGCCGTGCGAACCACAGGTCCGTGCCGTCGCTGAACTGGAGCGTCACCTGGGACAGGCCGAACTTGGAGATGGAGCGCAGCTCGCTGACGCGGGGCAGGCCCGCCAGTGATTGCTCGATGGGGATGGTGAGCTGCCGCTCCACCTCCAGAGGCGTGAGGGCCGGGGCCACGGTGTTGACCTGCACCTGCGTGGGTGTCGTGTCCGGGATGGCGTCGATGGGCAGCGCCCGGAAGGACAAGAGCCCCGAGATGATGAGGGCCAGGGTGCCGACGAGGACGGCTCCGCGATGCGTCAGCGACCAGTCGATGACTCGGGTCAGCATGGTGGCTATTCGCCTTCCGCCGTCTCGCAGCAGCCCGCGCCGATGGACTCCTTGAGGATCTCCGTCTTGAGGAGGAAGGCGCCCGTGGTGACGACCTCCTGACCCTCGGAGAGTCCCTTCACCACCTCCACGGCCTCGCGAGTCCCGGCGCCCAGCTCCACCACGACGGGCTCGTAGAGTCCCGCGTCCTTCTTCACGAAGACGAGCGTGCGGCCCTCGGCGCGCTGGATGGCCGCGCGAGGAACGAGCAGGGCCTGATGTTCGGCGGCGACCTGCACGCGGGCTCGAAGAAAGAGGCCCGCCTTGAGGGCGCCCTCGGGGTTGGGCAGCTCCACGCGAGCGCGCACGGTGCGAGTGGTCGGGTCCACGGAGGCCCCTACGCGGGTGAGGGTGGCTTCGCGGGTTTCGCCCGGCATGCTCTCGAACGAGAGGGTGACGGGCTGTCCCGCGCGCACCACGCTGGCGTCCGCCTCGGGCACTTCCAGCAAGGCCCACAGGGTGCTCAGGTCGGCGATTTGAAGGAGCGTCTGTCCCGCGCCCACCTGTCTGCCGGGGACCGCGTCACGGCTCACCACCGTGCCGGCGAATGGAGCTGTCAGCGTGTACGTCCCCTGCTGGCTGTGGGCGGAGGCGCCCGTGGCCGTCAGGGAGGCGCGGGCGGCGTCGCGCTCCGCCTCGGCCGCGACCACGTCCGCCTGGGCCTGTTCAAGGCTCTTGCGCGCGCTGATGCCACTGTCGACGAGTGACTGTTGGCGAGCGAGCGCGGCACGCGAGGCTTCCACGCGCGCCTGGGCCGAGGAGAGCCGACCCTGGTCCGCGCCCACCGCACCGGACGTCACCACCACGAGGGCCTGTCCGGCCTTCACCTCGTCGCCGACGTCGGCTCGGACTTCGACGATGAGCGCTTCGCCGCGAGTCGAGAGCTGGGCCCGGCGGTTGTTGTTGAAGTCGAGCTGACCGACGACCTCCAACGTGCGGGCAAAGGGCCGCTCCTCCACGCGCCGGGTCTGGATGCCCGCCTCTCGCGCGGTCTCCGCCGAGGCGAGGCGAACGCGCGTGCCCGGCTCGGGGAAGGCAGGTGGCTCCGCGCCGGCGGCCTTCACGAGCTCCGGGTGGCAGTACGGACAGACGGACTCCGGGAAGCCGTGCTCCCGGCAGTAGTCACCGGCCTCGATGAACTTCGCGACGAGGGCTGGATGACACTTCGTACACTTCGACTCGGGGACCGCGTGTTCCTTGCACCAGTCCTTCGGCGCGGTGGCCTGCGCGGTGAAGGTGAGGTTTGGGTTGCATTGGAAGCACTGTGACTCGGGCACTCCGTGTTCCGCGCACCAGTCGTCTTGTGCCTTGAAGACGTCGATGAGGTCCGGGTTGCATTGAGTGCACAGCTCCGCGGGCACCTTGTGTTCACACAGGGGGATGGGCTGGGCGGGCCCGGAGGTGCCTCCCGCGACGGCCGACGACGCGGCGCGCTTCTCCGCCTCGGCGGGCTTGGATTCCTTGGAGCAGCTCGCCGCGCTCAGGCAGAGCAGGGCGCACAGCATCACCGGACCGACGCGGGAGGCAGGCATCTACTTCACGCCCTTCTTGGCGAGGTCGGGGTGGCAGAGGGAGCACTGGGATTCGGGCCGCTCGTGCTCCGCGCACCAGTCGCCCTTGGCCTTGAAGACGGCGGCGAGCTTCGGGTTGCAGCGCGTGCACAGGGACTTCTGCACGCCGTGCTCACACTTGGGCTTCTCGGCTTCGGAGGTCTGGGACTTCTCGGGGGCCTTGGGCGCTTCGGCCAGGGCAGGGGAGACGGTGAACAGCGCGACGAGCACGGACAGGGTACGCAGCGAACGCATGAGGAGACTCCAGCCGGGGCAGTCGCCCACGGCGGTGAATTCCCGCGCGACCAGGCGCGGGGACGTTGGACAAGGCTTCAGGCGACGAGGACGCGCATGCACGCGCACGCCCGGTGGGCATGCGGAGGGCACACGTCTCCCGTGAAGGGAGGCGTCAGGCTCTAGGCGGCTGGAAGATGTCGTCGGCCAGCCCGGAGAGGACCGGCTCGTCCACGCGGCCCGGCACGGGCGGCGGAGTGGGCGCGTCCGCGAGGTTCTCCAGGACGGGAACCGGCGCGGGAGTGGCCCTCAGCGGGCAGCAGGGGCAGAGGACGCAGCTGGGAGCGCAGTCGGTGCACTCGTCGTCTTCTTCCTCCGCGCAGTCGGCGTGCGTGTCCGAAGCGAAGGCCAGCGTCTGAAAGACGCCGCCCGTCATCAGGACGAGGAGCACGGCCAGGAATCGCAGGAGGAACCGCATCCACCCACTGGCTTAGCCAGGACGAAGGGTCGGAGTCAATTCGCCGAGCCGGCCGCCCGGCTCTCCGGCGTGACGGTCAACTTCTCCAGGAGGCGTCGCATGGCCCGCGAGTCCCAGTCACGAGGGCCTGGGAAGCGGGCGACCAGTCGGCCATCGACCACGAGGAGGCTGGTCGGGAGCAGTTCCACGCCGAAGGCATGGGCGACCTGCTTGCCCACGTCCAGGCGCAGGCGAAACTCGGGTGGGGGAGGGCCCTCGAAGTACGACTCCACGTCCGCGAGGTCCGTGTCGTGGCTGAGGACGATGACCTGGAGTCCCTCGGGAGGCGATTCGGCCAGGGAACGCAGCTGAGGTGTCTCCCCGCGGCAGGGAGGGCACCACGACGCCCAGAACACCACCAGCAACGCGCGCGAGTCCGGTGCATCCGCGATGATCGGCGCGGGGCCTTCTATCCGGACGTAGCTGGGCGGAGGGTCACTCCGGCAGGCCCAGGTCATGGCGAGCAGGCCGAGCGCCAGGGCGTGCCAGGGGTGATGGATGCGCATCAAGCCCTGAAGGTAGCGCGGGCCCTTGGCCCATGCCATGCCCGCACGCAATCGAAGCGGTCTTCGTTCGTGCAGGGGAAGTGGTTGTGGGCCTGAACCGGTGGAGATGGCGGGTTCTGGCTGTTCTACGTGTCGCGGGAGTCCTGAATGAAGCGCGGTTGGATGGATGTGGGTGTTGTCGCGGGACTGGCGCTGTTGCTCGTGGTGTCACCGGCCACCGCGGCGAGCCGGAAGGACGCGATTGATCGCCTGACGGCGAAGTACACCGAGCTGAAGCAGTTCAATGGTGCGCTGCTGGTCGCCGACGAGAAGGGCATCATCCTCAAGAAGGGGTATGGCCCGGCGAACTTCGAGTGGCAGATCCCGGTAACGCCGGACACGAAGTTCCGCATCGGCTCCATCACCAAGCAGTTCACCGCCGTGCTCATCCTGAAGCTCGTGGAAGAGGGCAAGGTGGGGCTCGAGGACCCCATCACGAAGCACCTGCCGGACTACCGCCAGGACACGGGCGCGCGCGTCACGGTGACGCACCTGCTGAACCACACGTCGGGCATCCCCAGCTACACGTCGCGGCCAGACTTCAGTGCGAAGTTCGCTCGCAATCCGTACAAGGTTCCCGACTTCGTGAAGCAGTTCGCCAGCGGCGACCTGGAGTTCGAGCCGGGGTCGAAGTACTCGTACAACAACTCGGGCTACTTCCTCCTGGGCGCCATCATCGAGAAGGTGACGGGCAAGACCTATGCGCAGGTGTTGCGCGAGCGGATCTTCGAGCCGGTGGGGATGAAGAACACGGGCTTCGACGTGTCGGCGACGGTGCTGGCGAAGCGCGCGAGCGGCTACGAGCGCAACCCGGGCGGCTTCGTGAACGCGGCATACATCGACATGGGCCTGCCTTATGCCGCCGGGTCGATGTACTCGACGGTGGAGGATCTCTACCTGTGGGACCGCGCGCTCTACGGGGACAAGGTGCTGCCGGCGGCGCTGAAGCAGAAGATGTTCACCCCGGGGCTGGACGACTACGGCTTCGGCTGGAACGTGGCCCCGACCCAACTGGATGACGGGAAGACGAAGGTCGCGACCACGAGCCACGGTGGAGGCATCCACGGCTTCAGCTCGTTTCTGATTCGCGTGCCGGAAAAGAAGGAAGTTGTCATCGTTTTGAGCAACGTGGGGCGCGGGGTGAGGGCGCGCAGCGTGGCAGTGGGAGCCCTGAGCATCCTGCACGGCGTCACGCCCCAGACTCCGCTGAAGCCGATGGGCGAAGTGGTGTGGGAGGTGCTCGACAAGGGGACCGCCTCGGACGCCATCGCGCGGTACAAGACGGTCAAGGAGAAGAAGCCCACCGAGTACTTCTTCGGTCCGGGAGAACTCAACACCGTCGGCTATCAGCTGTTGTCGGCCGGGCGCATGCCGGAGGCCATCGAGATCTTCAAGTTCAACGTGGATCAGTTCCCGCAGGATGGGAACGTCCATGACAGCCTGGGCGAAGCGTATCTGGCCAACGGCGACAAGGCCCTGGCCGCGTCGAGCTATCGCCGGTCGCTGGAGTTGGATCCGTCCAACACGAACGCGGAGAAGGTTCTCAAGGAGATCGAGAAGCCCGCGGCGAAGACGCCCTGACGTATCGACTCCCGCGGGGCTTGGGCTCCGCGGGAGTATGTTTCCCGCTCATGAGCGACCCGGTTCTCTACCGCCCCTTCGACATCGTCCAACGCCTGGGGACAGAGAAGGCCGTCATCTACCGTTGCATTGAAGTGCTTCCCGGACGCGGCTTCATGGTCCAGAGCGCTGACAGGGTCTGGTTGCCCGTGGAGCGAGAGATGCTCCGGGGCCACGAGCAGCGCTTCTGGGAATTGCTTTGTGAAGAGGCTCCCGAGGTGAGGAGCAGGCTGTTCGCGACGGTTGAGCAAGCCATCGCTTCATTCGACGCCGACTTCAACGAGGACTGAGCGGGCACCCAGGCGTCGGCTACGGTCACCGCGATTCTCGCCGTCATAGGAATGCCGCCGGGCAGCTCGCCGTTCACTTGCCCCTGTGGTGTGTTTTCCGTGAGGCGAGACGGTTGGCGAGCCAGCCGGCGGGCAGGGCGCGTCGCGCGAGTGACGCCGCGTCCGTCCACGGCCCCTCGGCTCCAGTGGTATGAGCCCGGGATGCGCACCGCGCGCACCGCCTCGTGGTCTCGGTTTCTGGTTGTTCTCTTGCTGCTGGGGTTGAGCGCTGGCGTCGCGTCTGGCGCCCCGGCACTCGAGCTGGTGCAGGTGGGAGGCGCCCGCCCCTTTGAGGCCGAGTACATCACCGAGGTGATGTACGACCGCGTGGGGCTGCTCTGGATTGGCACCCGCGAGGGGCTCTACCTCCACGACGGTCAGCGCTTTCGCAAGTTCCAGTACGAGCTCGGCAACCCCGCATCCCTGGCGAGCAACGCGGTGCGGACCTTGTTCGAAGACCGCCTCGGTCGCCTGTGGGTCGGCACCATGACGGGCGGGCTGAGCCTGGTGGACCGGGCACACTGGTCTTTCAAACACTTCCGCCACGACTCCTCGGACGCCACGAGCCTTCCCCACGACGGCGTGTTCGCGCTCGCGGACGCGGATGACGGCCAACTGTGGGTGGGGACGAGCGCGGGCCTGGCGTTGCTGGACCCATCGACCGGGCGAGCGGTGCGCGTGCCGCTCGTACCGGGAGGCGGCGAGGAGTTCGTGATGGCGCTGCGTCACGACCGCGCCGGCGCGCTCTGGGTGGGCACGCTCAAGGGTGGCTTGTTCCGGCTGGACCCGGGAACCCACGCCTTCGAGCACGTCTCTCCAGACGAGGGAGGCCCCGACGCGAGGGATGTCTTCAGCCTCGCCCCGGACCTGGGCGGAGGAATGTGGGTGGGGACGCGCGCGGGGCTCTATCGGATCGGGCCGGGCGAGCAGGTCCTTCGCCGCGCCAGGCTCACGCCGTCCAGCGTCGTGGACAAGCTGCGTACCGTCACCGAGCTCGAGCCCGATGGGCGAGGGACGCTGTGGGTCGGCTCCTTCGGCTCAGGCCTGTTTCGCGTGGACACCGTGAGCGGAGTGGTGAGCGAGGAGCGGCTTCCTTCGGCGGGGCCCGGCTACGAGCAGCGCATCGACGAGGGCTCGCTCGCCGTGGGCGCGAGCGGAGACCTGTTCATCGGCACGTTTGGAATGGGCCTGTTCCATGCGCCGCTGCGCTCCGACGTCTTCCAGACGCTGCGGGCGAGGGGTGGGGACAGGACCTCCGGGCTGACGAACGAGGACGTGTGGGCGGTGACTCCCGAAGACGAGGGCCACCTGCTGGTGGGCAGCTTCGGCGGGGGCGTGGACCGCGTGGATGTGCGCACCGGTCAGGCCGAGCCTCTGCGCGTGCCCGTTCCCGAGGGTGCGGATGCGCGCGGTGTGCTGAGCCTGCTGCGCACGAGGGAGGGCATGTTGTGGGCGGGCTTCACGCAGGGCTCGTACCGCTTCGAGCCCGGGACAGGCCGGTTGAAGATGTACCGCAGTCGCCTGGACACCGGCGCGGGTGACAATCCTCGCTACGTCACCGCGCTGCTGGAGGACTCGCGCGGACGGGTATGGCTGGGCAGTGGCGGCGACGGGCTGCAGCGCTATCGCCCGGAGACCGACGACTTCCAGGCCTTCCGGCACGGCGCGGATGCACCGCGCTCGCTGTCCGACGACTATGTGACGGCGTTGATGGAGGACCGGCGTGGGCGCTTCTGGGTGGGCACGCGCTCGGGCGGGCTCAATGTCTGCACGGCGGGAGAGGACACGCTCGACTGCACCCGGCTGGGCGCGAGCTCGGTGCCGCGCCTGAGCCACTTCTACGTGAGCACGTTGATGGAAGACCCGACAGGGGCGGTCTGGGTGGGAACGGTGGGCGGTGGGTTGCAGCGCGTCTCCCTCGACGAGGCGGGCGTGCCCGTGGACGTGGCGTTGTGGACCAGCGCCGAGGGGCTCATCGACGACAACGTGATGGCGCTGGCGCGTGCCCCGGATGGCGCGCTCTGGGTGAGCACCCGCGCGGGCCTCTCCCGCCTCGAGGTGCACACCCAGGCGTTCGAGAACTACGCCGCGTCGGATGGACTGCCCACGGGGGTGTTCAACCCAGAGGCGGTGGCCCTGCTGGGAGGACGGCTCTACTGGGGAAGCTCCAAGGGACTCGTGGACCTGGACCCCACGGTGCGTCCGCCGCGAGAGCCGCCGCCGCCCCTGGTGCTCACCTCCATCGAAGGGCTGGAGCGCGACGCCCTGCCAGACAAGCCCGTGTGGGAGCTGTCCCGCCTGGACGTGCCGTGGCATCAGCCGTTCTCGCTCGAGTTCTCGTTGCTCGACTACGGACGCAGCGGCACGGAGTACGCGTACCGCTTCACGTCCGACGAGCCCTGGCTTCCGCTGGGCACTCGGAACCAGATTTCCTTTCACTCGCTCCCGCCGGGGGAGCACTCCCTGCAACTGCGCGCGCGCAGTCCGGGGCGTGAGTGGGTCCGGATGCGCCCCTTCGTCCTGCGCGTCGCCCCGCCCCTCTGGCAGCGCACCGACGTGCGCTTCGGCACGCTCGCGGTGGTCCTCATCCTCTTGGTGGCGGGGCTCGCGTGGCGCACCCGCCTGCTGGGCCGGCGCAACCAGGCGCTTCGCACCTTGCAGGTCGAGCGCGAGCAGGCCCTCGAGGAGGCGCAGACGGGGCGCGACCGGCTTCGTCGCCTGACCATGCGACTGGAGGCGGCGAAGGAAGAGGAGCGCAAGCACCTTGCCCGGGA
This sequence comes from Myxococcus sp. CA033, assembly GCF_013336625.1. NCBI lineage: Bacteria > Pseudomonadati > Myxococcota > Myxococcia > Myxococcales > Myxococcaceae > Myxococcus > Myxococcus sp. CA033. Next base: position 85,819 of record NZ_JABUMU010000029.1, read on the forward strand.
GCTGCATGACGAGTTCGGTCAGGCGCTCACCGCGGTGAAGCTCAACCTGGGCCTGGTGAGCGCCACGGTCCCCATCACCGGCTCCGCGGCGGTGCGCCTGCCGGACGCCGTCGCGCTCATCGACCGGCTCATCGGTCAGGTGCGCGCGCTGTCGGTGGACCTGCGTCCTCCCCAGCTCGACGAGCTGGGGCTGGTCTCCGCGCTGGAGTGGTACCTGCGCGGGGTGACCCAGCGCAGTGGGGTGGAGCTGGTGTTCACCTCGGCGGCGGCGCCTCCCTCGCTGGGCGCGGGGCGAGACATCGTCGTCTTCCGGGTCATCCAGGAGGCGGTCACCAATGCCTTGCGCCACGCGAAGGCCCGGCGCATCGACGTCAGGCTGGAGTCGGTGGGGCAGCTCATCCGGCTCGAGGTGCGGGACGACGGGAAGGGCTTCGAGGTCGACCAGGTCCTGACGGGCCGTGCACCCGGAAGCTTCGGGGTGTTCGGCATGCAGGAGCGGGTTCGAGACCTCGGAGGACGTTTCGAGGTGACCTCGCGCCCGGGGGAGGGGACGCGGGTGGTGGCGGAAGTGCGACTGGAGGACGACTCCATCGGAGGAACGCATGCGCGTGTTGCTGACGGATGACCACCAGTTGGTGAGGGCGGGGCTGCGCGCGCTGCTCGAAACCTTCGGTGGGGTGACGGTGCTCGCGGAATGCGGCGACGGGCAGGAGGCGCTGGTGTTGACGAACAAGCTCCAGCCGGACGTGCTGCTGCTGGACCTGTCGCTGCCCGGGCTCAATGGCATCGAGGTCGCGCGGCGGGTGCCGAAGCTGAGCCCCTCCACGCGGGTGCTCGTGCTCTCCATGCACACCTCGGCGGAGTACGTGGCGCAGGCGCTGCGCGCGGGCGTGGCGGGCTACCTCGTCAAGGACTCGGCGGTGGAGGAACTCAAGGTGGCGCTGGACTCCGTGTCGCAGGGGCGCACCTACCTGAGCCCCGCCATCTCCCAGACGGTGGTGGCGGGCTTCCTGCGCATCACCGAGGAGACGCCCGCGGCGAATCCGCTGGACCTCCTCACCTCGCGCCAGCGGGAGATCCTCCAGCTCATCGCGGAGGGGAACGGCACGCGTGCCATCGCCGAGCGGCTGGACGTGAGTGTGAAGACAGTGGAGGCGCACCGGACGCAGTTGATGGACCGACTGGACATCCACGACGTCCCCTCGCTCGTCCGCCTCGCGGTGCGCCACGGGCTCGTCCCGGGGGAGCCCGTGGGGCCGTAGGGGATTCCTGAGGGACGGCTAGGGGGCTCCCCGATGGTGGGCTCATCCAAGGGTTATCTAGCGTCGCGCCGTGTCCTCGTCCCTCACGGAGCGTCCCCACCGCATGAGTCTCCATCCCCGTCCCCGTCTCTCCAGCGCAGTGCTGGTGGGACTCCTGAGTGTCGTGCTCACCGCTTGCGGTTCGGACCCGAAGTCGCCAGGCGAGCCAGATGCCGGAGGCGGGATAGATGCCGGAGGCGGGACAGATGCCGGAGGCGGGACAGATGCCGGAGGCGAGACACCTGTCAGCCACGCGGTGGGTGGCACCGTCACGGGCCTGCGTGAGGGCGCGCAGGTGGTGCTGCGCAACGGCGAGGATTCGCTGCGGGTGAGCGCCAATGGGGCCTTCGTGTTCGGCCAGAAGGTGGCGGAAGGGAGCGCCTACTCGGTCGTCATCCAGGAGCAGCCGGTGGGCGCCACGTGCACCACGGGCGAGGCGAGCGGCACCGTGGGGGATGCGGACATCACCCAGGTCCTCGTGAGCTGCGCGGCGAACCTCCACGCGGTGGGAGGCAGCGTGTCCGGTCTGGTCGCAGGCTCCACGCTCGAACTCCAGAACAACGGAGGCCCGGTGCTCACCGTCACGGAGAGCGGAGCCTTCCGTTTCGCGGAGGAGGTCGCGGACCTCACGGACTACGCGGTGACGGTGAAGACGCAGCCCGAGGGCCACGACTGCATCGTGGAGCACGGCGCGGGCACGCTGAGCGGCTCGGCGGTCACCGATGTGGCGGTCAATTGCACGGCGCGGACCTTCGCCCTGGGCGGCTCGCTGTTCGGCCTGACCCCAGGGAACTCGGTTGTGCTGAGGAACAACGGCGAAGACGCCGTCACCGTGTCCTCCAACGGCCTCTTCACCTTCGCTCGCCCGGTGGCCTTCGGGGCGACGTACGCGGTCACCGTCGAGGCGACCTATCCCGTCACGTGCAGCGTGTCGCGGGGCGAGGGCACCATGGCGGCGCAGGCGGTGACCAACGTCGCCGTCACCTGCACCACCACGCGATACCTGGTGGGCGGAACGGTGTCGGGCATCATCAAGGGAGGCGTGCTCAAGCTGCAGAACGGCGCCGAGACGCTCCTGGTCAACACCAACGGCCCCTTCACCTTCGCGCAGCCCGTGGACGACCTCGCGAGCTATGCGGTGAGCCTCGTTTCCTCGCCCATTGGACATACCTGCGAGATGGTGGGGGGAACGGGCACGCTGAGCGGAGCCAATGTCAGCTCGGTGGTCGTCACCTGTGAGCCGAAGCAGTACCACCTGGGTGGGGCGGTGACGGGCCTCTCCAGCGGTCAGTCGGTGGTGGTGAAGAACAACGGGACGGATGCTGTCACCGTCACGACCAACGGCGCTTTTTCCTTCCCGACCGGGGTGCTCTATCGCGGCACCTATGCCGTCACCGCGGAGGCCACCTATCCGCTGAGCTGCGTCGTGCCGAATGGCGCGGGCACGCAGGGCTCGGCGGCCGTCACGAATGTGGCTGTCGCGTGCCGCACCTGGTCCTTCACGGTCGGGGGCACGGTGACAGGATTCGTCGAGGGAATGACGTTCGAATTGTGGCTCAACGAGAGCGAGGTCCTCACCGTCGACTCCAACGGTGCCTTCACGTTCACCCGTCCGGTGGCGGACCTGGGGGCCTACGCCGTCGCGGTGAAGACGCAGCCCCCGGGGCAGTCCTGCTCGGTGCAGCAGGGTACGGGCACGGTGGGAGGCTCGAATGTCACGCAGGTGGCTGTCACGTGCAACCCGGACTCCTTCGTCGTAAGGGGCACGGTGGCCGGGCTCGATGGCTCGCAGTCCGTGGTGCTGCGGAACAACGGAGGGACGGCGCTCACCGTGGCCGTGAATGGTGCCTTCGCCTTCCCGACGCCGGTGGCGTTTGGTAGCGCCTACTCCGTCTCGGCGGAGATCGCGTCCCCGCTGGGGTGCAGCGTGGCGAAGGGCTTTGGCACCATGGGCGCGGGGGATGTGACCGACGTGACGGTGCTCTGCGGAGGGACGTCATACCCTGTCGGAGGAGTCGTGGCGGGGCTGGCGGCGGGCGCCACGCTCGAACTCCAGAACAACGGCGCCGACGTGCTCGCGCTCTCCGCCAACGGTCCGTTCACCTTCACCCGGTCCGTGGTGGACCAGGCCGCGTACGCGGTGATGGTGAAGACGCAGCCGGTGGGGCAGCGTTGCTCCGTCCAGTCCGGGGCTGGCGCGGTGAATGGAGGTCCGGTCTCCGACATCGCGGTCTCCTGTGAGGACGTCCACGCGCTGGGGGTTCACGTCGCGGGGTTGACGGGCACGTTGGGGCTGCGCTCCGGAACAGACACCCTCACCGTCGCCACCGATGGAGAGCACGCCTTCGCGCAAGGGCTGCTCCCCGGTGAGTCGTACTCTGTGCAGGTGAGCCGTCAGCCGCTGGGGCAGACGTGCGAGGTGCTGAGCGGCACGGGCACCATGGGCGATGCGGGCCTCACCGTGGCCGTCTCCTGCGCGCCCAACGTGATGGTGCTTCACGTGGGGGGCGGCGCCTCGGCCCTCAACGCGTCCGCCACCGAGGCCTTCCTCGAGGAGTACCGCCCCACGGGGGGGGCTCCGGTGCGGACCCTCGCGATTCCCGCCATGGGCCTTGCTGGCGCGAACCGGCTGACCGTCTCCGGCAGCGATGACTATCAGGGGTTCCTCTCGCTCTCCGGGGACGGCCGCCTGCTCACCTTCGCGGGGTATGACGCGGAGGTGGGAACCGCGAATGTCTCCGGCACGTCCGCGGCGCAGACGTCCCGCGTGGTGGGTCAGGTGGATGTCGCGGGAGCCTTCACCATCGGCGCTCGCCTGAGCGATGCCTATGACCTCGACTCGGTGCGCTCGGCCACGACGGTGGATGGCTCCGCGTACTGGCTCGCGGGGCGGGGTGGTGGCATCCGCCACGTCCTGGCGGGCGCGAGCCCCAGTGCATCGACCGTCCTCTCCAGCGGGGTGAATGACTGCCGTGTCGTGAATGTCTTCGACGGGCGTGTCTACTTCACGATCGGCATCGCGCCGGTCCCGAACCCGCAGGGCTACCGCCAGGGCGTGCACGCGTTCCCTTCCGCGCTCCCTACGGTGATGGAGACCCCGGTTCAGCTGCCCTCGTTCGCCATCACGATCACGAGCTCCGGCTTCGCGATGCTCGATTTGGACCCCGAGGTGGAGGGAGTGGACACGGCCTACGTCTCCATCAATCTCAACCTCACGGCCTCGCAGGGTGGGACGCCGGACACGGTGCGCCTGGAGAAGTGGACCTTTGACGGAGTGGCCTGGAGCAAGAGGGACACCTTCGTGCCCACCTTCGCCGTCGCGGGGACGACGACCAACCGCATCGCCACCCATGGCGTCTCCGCGACGAAGACTCCCTCGGGCGTGAGGGTCTATGTCACCACCGCCCTGAGCGGCTCGGGTGGCGCGGGCAACATGCTGGCGACCTTCCTGGATGACGGGAGCACGGTGACTCCCTCGGTGACCGTGCTGGCGAAGGCTCCGGCCAACACCGCCTTCCGTGGGGTGAGTGCCAGTCCGCGCCCCTGAGCCGTGCGCTGCGCCACGCGCCCCTAGGGGATTCCTGAGGGACTCCTAGGGGCGCCCCCGATGGTTCGCGGTTCCCTCCTTCTTCACAGTCACCATTCCCCATCCCCGGTCCTCGCGTGTCGGATGCGCGGCGCCGTGCAGAGAGGTCGATTCATGAGAGAGCGTTCCGGTCGTCGTTGGCTCCACCGCGCGTTGCTCGGGCTTGTCTCCGTGGCCGCCATCGCGGCGTGTAGCAGCGACAAGTCTCCCTCCGTGAAGTCCCTGCGGATTGCGCCCACGAGCTTCACGCTCGCCGCGGGCCTGGGTGGTGAGGTGGTGGCGACGGCCACCCTCTCCGATGGCAGCACGCGCGATGTGACACGGGAGACGACGTGGTCCTCGGATGATGCCGCCATCGCGACGGTGTCACAGGACACGAGTGGCGCGCCCCAGGTGCGAGCGCTGACCCAGGGCCAGACGACGCTGCGGGCCCGGTGGGACGCGGTCTCCGCGGAAGCGCCGGTGCAGGTGACCAACGCCACGCCGGTCTCGATGGTGATTGCTCCCTCGTCGCCGTCCCTCGCCGTGGGGCTCTCCCAGCAGCTCACGGCCACGGCCACCCTCACGGATGGCGGCACGCACGTCCTCACCAGCGACGTCCAGTGGAGCTCCTCGGATGCGACGGTGGCCACGGTCTCCGAGAGCGGCCTGGTGCGCGCCCTCGCTCCCGGGCAGGCCACGGTCCGGGCAGTGCTCGGCACGGTGGAGGTCTCCGCCCGGGTGACTGTCACCGACGCTGTCGTCACCGCCATCGCCGTGACGCCCGATGCGGCCTCGCTCGCCCGTGGGAGCACCGTGTCGTTGGTCGCCACCGCCACGCGCTCCGACGGCACGGTGGCGGATGTCTCCACCGAGGCGACCTGGAGCTCCAGCGACACGGCGGTCGTGTCCCTGAGCCAGCGCGTCGCGAGCGGGCAGGGGATGGGCACCGCGCGCATCACGGCGACGTTCCGTGAGGTGAGCGGAAGCGCCCAGCTGACCGTCGCGGAGGCCACCGCGCTCACGCTCTCGCCAGCGGAGGTCACGCTGGTGGAAGGACACGCGCGCCAGCTCCATGCGACGGCCACGCTCGACAACGGCACGAGCCAGGACGTTACCGCCAGCGCCACGTGGAAGAGCAGCCAGCCCACGGTGGCCGTCGTCTCCATGGACGCCTCGACGCGCGGTCAGGTCACGCCGGTGGGTCCGGGTGCTTCGTCTCTCACGGCGACCTTCAACGGACTGAGCGCCAGCGCCCAGGTGAATGTCGCGCGCCTGAGTGTCTCCGCGGTCGTCCCCACCTTCCAGACGCTGGAGGATGGGGTGGTCTCCTTCACGGCTCAGCTCGCCAAGGCGGTGGCCCCCTCCACGAAGCTGCGCTGGCGGGTGACGCTGAGCCGCACGAATCCCCCCATGACTTCGTCCGAGCCGGAGAGCCAGTCTCCTGTCGTGGGGCAGGCCCTGCGCTACGACACGGGGACGGCGGGCGAAGTGGCGGACCGGCCCGAGACCTGGATGGGTGGCTTCGAGACGGACGGAAGTGGTGTCACCTATCTGGGCCCGGAGGAAGGGTTCGAGGTGGGCACGACGCGGCTCCAGACGAGCGAGGGCCAGACCTGGGCCTTCCGCACGCGCTTCGCCATCAAGGGCCGCTACACGCTGCTGCTCGAATTGCTCGATGTCAGCGAGGCGGGCGCTCCCGTGCGCCTCGGCGGAGAGACGGCGCTGAGCGCCACCGTGGGCACCCTGCGCGCGCCGGACGCGTCCGAGTTGCTGCTGTATGCCGCGTCACCGACAGGGGAGGCCACGAGCGAGGAGTCGAGCTTCCCGCAGGCGTACGCCGTGGCTCCGGACGGCACACGGCTTCGTCAGCTCACGCCGGTTCCCGCTCCCTTCGTCTCGCCTCGCGACGTGCACTCCGAGCTGACCCGTTCGCCCGACCGCAAGACGATGGCGTGGGTGGATGGGCGCGACATGTTCGGAGGCATCTTCTTCCGGGGCGTCGTCTACCTCGCGGATGCGGATGGCAGCCATGTGAGGCGCCTCTCGCAGGTGAGCCCCGCGCTGTGCGGAGAACGCTCCGTCGAGTTCTCGCCGGATGGGCAGTGGATCTCCTTCGTGAGGTCCTGTTCGTACGACCCATTCCCGGGCCGTGCCTCCACGGAGTTCCAGTACATCATCCGCCCCGACGGGACCGACGAGCGGCGCATCCTCATCGCGGACGTCAATGACATGCCGTCGCCCACGCCCATCTCGTCCGTGGTCTACGGCACCTTCTCGCGCGACAGCGCCACGCTCTACACCGTCGAGTATCTGGCCAAGGGCACCCGGCTCTGGGCCTACTCCCTCGCGGATGGGAGCGCGCGCAAGGTGCTCGACTTCGCGGTCCGGGGGCAGGAGATGGCGGCCCTTTCGAAGTTCCCGATGGTGCTGCCCAATGGTGACCTGCTCTATCACTACCGGAACCTGGACGTGACCTCGGACACCTGGCTGGAGCGTGTGAAGCCCGATGGTACCGGGCGAGAGATCGTGCGTCCCATCGGGCTCGGCAACCACGGCCAGTATCTCCAGAGCCTCTTCACGCTCTCTCCGGACGGTACGCGCGTGGCCTACGCGCAGGTGGACCCGGAGACAGGGATTGCCACCATCATGGTCTCAAACCTCGATGGCTCGGACGCTGTCTCCATGGGCAATCCACCCGCGTACTTCGTGAGGCGCGTGTCTTGGGTTCGCTAGCCCCGTCCTCGGCCCGTCTCGCGCTTCGCCCGCTCTGGAGATCCCTCTCATGAAGACCCTGCTCAGAACCCTCGCTGGGGTGGTCCTGGCGCTCGCCGGCACGCGGGCGGGTGCCAGTGCTCCGCCGAACCACGATGCACTCCTGGAACAGGCCCCCGCGCGGGACGCGGGTGGCGTGCCACCGGAAGGAACGTTCCCGGATGCCCGGGTGCTGCACACCGACTCCCGGCTCGGGGTACCCACCTTCGTCTGGGCCTCCAAGCCCGTGGCGGGTGCCGCGCGGCCCCTGGCGCTTCGAGCCGACAGCGCCTACGCCCGGATGACTCCGGCCACGGCGGCTCGCGCCCAGCTCGACGCGCTGGCGCCCCTCTATGGGGACCGCTCGCTCTCGCAAGAGGGCGTCTTCGTCGCCAGCACCCGCCGCAGCCCGCTGGGCTCCTCGGTGGTGACGCTGAGACAGGAGGTGGGCGGAGTCGAGGTGTTCCGAGGCGGCGTCAGGCTGCTGCTCGACTCGCGCAATGTGCTGGTGGCCGCCTCGGGTCACCTGGCTCGGGATTCGGGGCAGGGCGCCAAGCGCTCCGCTCGGGGCGACTCGCTGGGGGCCACGCAGGCCGCGGCCGTGGCGTTCGCGGACCTGACGGGCCAGTCGCTCGACGCGAGCCTGCTGCGGACCACGGGGCCCGCCTCAGGGCGCTACACCCGCTATGAGCTGGCCTCCTACGCGCGACCGCTCCCGGTGAGCCTGCGACTTCCCGCGCGCATCAAGCCGGTGCTCTTCGAGTTGCCCGAGGGGCTGATTCCCGCCCACTACGTGGAACTGAACACGGGAGTCCCGGAGGCCTCGACGTCGGACTACTACGCGTACGTCATCGCCGCGGACGACGGCCGAGTGCTCTTCCGCAATGACCTCACGGCGGACGCGGCGTACAGCTATCGGGTCTGGGCGGATGCCACGACGCCCTACACGCCGTTCGCGGGCCCCTCCGGCAACGAGCAGATTCCTCACCCGACGGGGACTCCGAACGGCTACGTGCCGCCCTTCGTCGAGCGAAACCTGGTGACGCTCGACAGCGCGCCCTTCAGTCGCAATGACCCCTGGCTCCCGGTGGACGCCACCGAGACGACCGGCAACAACGTGGATGCCTACGTGGACGCCAGTGCGCCGGATGGGTTCGGTCCTGGGGACGTGCGTGGCCACATCAGCGGGCCGGCGACCTTCGACTATCCCTATAGCTTCGACCTGCTGCCGTATGAGACGCCGCAACAGCTCCAGTCCGCGGTGACGCAATTGTTCTACGTGAACAACTGGTTGCACGACGACTACTACGACGTGGGCTTCGACGAGGCGGCTGGCAACGGCCAGCAGGACAACCTCGGACGGGGCGGGCTGGGCGGAGACCGCATCAAGGCCGAGGCGCAGGACTACAGCGGCGTCAACAACGCGAACATGGCCACGCCCGCCGATGGGGCCAGTCCCCGCATGCAGATGTATGTCTTCACCGGCACGCAACCGCAGCTCACCTTCGAGGTGACGGCTCCCGAGGAAGTCGCGCGGCCGTACACGTTCATCACCGCGCAGTTCAGCCCTCGCTTCTTCGCGGCGAGCGCTCGGGTGGTCCAGGCGCTCGACGCGGCGGATGCGGCGGGCCCCTCGACGACGGATGGCTGTTCGGAGCTGACCAACGCCGCGGAGATCGCGGGGCAGATCGCGCTCGTGGACCGCGGCACCTGCGGCCTTCACCTCAAGGTGCTGCTCGCGCAGGCCGCTGGGGCCACCGGTGTCATCATCGCCAACAGCCCGGGCCAGGCGTTGCCCGCCGGCATGGGGGCCACGGAAGGGCTGGCGCTGCCCGCCATCGGCGCGGTGATGATCCAATCGGGGGATGCGGAGCTTCTGCGCAAGCACCTGTCCACCGGCGTGTGGGTCACCCTGGCCAAGCGGTCCGTGGGCGACCTGGACGGCACCATCGACACGGGCATCGTCGCGCACGAGTGGGGGCACTACATCAGCAACCGCCTCGTTCACGACGGCGCGGGTCTTGGAAACAACCAGGGGCGCAGCATGGGGGAGGGGTGGGCGGACTTCCATGCCCTGCTGATGATGGTGCGGGAGGAAGATGCCCAGGTCGCGTCGAATCCGAACTGGACCGGCGTGTTCCCCACGGGCGAGTACGCGACACGCAACATGGGGCCGGACTCCTCCTACTTCGGCATCCGTCGCGTGCCGTACTCGGTGGACTTCCGGAAGAATCCATTGACGCTCCAGCACATGAGCAATGGCATCCCGCTGCCCTCGGGTGTTGCGTATGCCTTTGGCGCGGATGGCTCCAGCAATGCCGAGTACCACAACGCGGGTGAGGTCTGGGCCAGCATGCTGTGGGAGTGCTACGTCGCGCTGCTGCGCGACACCTCACGGCTGACGTTCGCGGAGGCGCAGCGGAGGATGAAGAGCTATCTCGTCCTGGCGTACACGCTGACTCCGGCTTCGCCCACCTTCCTGGAGGCTCGCGATGCGTTGCTCGCGGCCGCGTATGCGGGAGACCCGGTGGACTTCGAGCGCTTCTCGGCGGCCTTCGCCCGGCGCGGCGCGGGCATCGGCGCGGTGGCTCCGGACCGGGCCTCCGCGTCCCATGCTGGCGTGGTGGAGAGCTATCGCACGGGCCCGGACGTGATGTTCGTCTCGGCGGAGCTCACCGATGAGGGCGCTGGAGACGCCTCCGCGCGGACGTGTGACGCGGATGGGTACCTGGACAACGGTGAGACGGGTGTCCTGCGCATCACCCTGCGTGGCACGGGAAGCGAGCCGCTGCGAGCGACGAGCGTCACCGTCACTGCGGACAGCCCCGGCGTCAAGCTGGCCAACGGAGGCCAGCAGTCCTTCCCTGTCGTGGGCCTCTTCGAAACCGCGACGGTGGACATTCCGGTGTCGCTGACTGGAGCGGCGCCGCGTTCGATCATTCGCTTCGCCATCGCCTATCGCGATGCCAATGGTGTCGTGGCGGGCGACAAGACGGCGACGCTGGTGGCCCGCGTGGAGCAGGATGAGCTGCCAGGCGCGTCCGCGGTGGAATCGGTGGATGCGAGGTACCTGCCGTGGGAGATGACGTCCGCGCTGGGTGATGTGTCCTTCCGGGTGAATGAGAGCTCCACGCTCGAGCGGGCCTTCCTGGGCGAAGCGGTGGGACGGGTCGCGGACTTCGCGCTTGTCTCGCCCGAGCTTCAGGTGGGGCAGGGCGCGCTCTCGTTCTCGTTCCGCCACCGGTACTCCTTCGAGACCTCCGGTGGGGAGTACTTCGACGGAGGTGTCATCGAGCTGTCCGAGGATGGCGGGAAGAGCTGGACGGACATTGGCGAGAGCATCGTCCTGAATGGCTATACGGGTGTGCTCACGCCGTATGAGGGCAACGTGAATCCCTTGGTGGGGCGCCGCGCCTTCCGCGGTGCCAGCTTCGCCTTCTCCCAGAACACGTGGATCACCACGAATGTGAATCTCGGCACCCGCTACGCGGGGAAGACCGTGCACATCCGCTTCCGCATCGGCACGGACGAGGCGGTCGGCGCCGCCGGCTGGTTCATCGATTCCGTTGGCTTCACGGGCCTTACCCAGACGCCGTTCACGGTGCTCACGGACGAGCAGGGCCTGTGCACCTCGGGGCTGGTGCGAGCCGAAGCGGGCGAGGGGCTCGCCGTCGACGAGCACTCCCCGGTGAGTCTGCACGGCAGCGGGAGCAGCGAGCTGCCCGGTGTCCTGGCCTATCGCTGGGAGCAGGTGGCGGGCCCGGTCGTGACGCTCAGCGATGCGCAGACGGCCACCCCGAGCTTCACGGCTCCGGAAGTGATCGCCGATACGACGCTGACGTTCCGGCTGACGGTGTTGAACGAGGGGCTGCAAGACCGGGACACGGTCCAGGTCCTCGTGCGTCAGGTGAACCAGGCGCCCGTGGCCTTCGCGGGAGCCGCCCAGACGGTGGACGAGGGCGGTTCAGTGACGCTCCAGGGCAGCGGCGAGGACCCGGAAGGGGACGTGCTCGTGGGCTATCGGTGGACGCAGGTGTCGGGTCCCGCCGTGACGCTCACGGGGGCGGAGACCTCGACGCCGAGCTTCACGGCTCCGGCGGTGGCGAGGGGCTCGGTGGAGCTCACCTTCCAGCTCAAGGTGGGTGATGGCTTGCTGGAGAGTGAAGGCGCGACGGTGAGCGTGACGGTGCGCCATGTCGCGCTCGCGCCCACGGTGAGCGCGGGAGAGGACCTGTCCACGGAGGCCACGAGCACCGTCACGCTCACCGCCTCCGCCGAGGATCCGGAGCAGGGCACCCTGACCTACGCATGGCGCCAGAGCGAGGGGCCTTCGGTGTCGCTGAAGGACGGGGCGACGGCGGGTGCCAGCTTCACCGCGCCGGAGGTGAGCGCCCCCACGACGCTGACCTTCGTCGTGAAGGTCACCGCCGAGAGTGGCTTGTCCGCGGAGGACACCGTGACGGTGTCCGTGAGCCCGAAGGTGGTGCCACCGAAGGAGTCCGGGTGCTCAGCCACGGGCACACCGGCGATGTTCCCACTGACGCTGTTGTTGCTCGCGCTGCTGGCGCGGCGGCGGCGCGAGGCCCCCTGACGGGGTGATTCAAGCGGGGTGGTGGCTCGGTTGCCACCGCCTCGCTTGGAGGACGGACTCACCGCCCGTGATGACGAGTCGGGATGAAACCGACCTGCTCCGGGCCTTCGAGGCAGGCGAGGGCCGCATCCTGGCGGTTTCCTCGGAGCCCTCTGGTTCCACCAGGCGATGAAGGTGGCACGCGCGGGCATGCATTGACGTCTTGCCCTCGTGACGTCTGGCCGGAAGATGTTCGACGGCTCAGCCCTCGACTCGCGGCTCGACAGGGGCGCGCCATCGCTCGACAGCGAAGCCAGAAGCAGCTTGCTGTCTGCGAATGGTTTCCTGGTGGGAGGCCTCTCCATTCAGCGCGCCACCGAGTTCAAGGACCGTCGGGGCCAGACGTCAGATCGCCTCGCGCGGCTGCCCTCGCGGTGGCAACTGGACTCCCAGAGCCGCCTGACCCAGGGACGTTGATGACCTGAGGTGTTCGCGCGCCGGGAGTCCGAGTCCGGCGCGCGAGGCTCGGCGACGGTCCTTTCGGTGTGTGAGGTCCCTCGGGAGGATGCCGGCGCGGTGCCGGGCCCGTCCGCGAAGGACGTCCTCACCGCCCGCGAGGTTTCAGGTCCTCTTCCTCGTCGTCCGGACCCATGGCATCCGGGTCCGGCTCCGGCTCTTCATCCGGACCCATGGCGTCCGGGTCCGGCTCGTCTTCCATGCGCTCGGTCTCGTCGAGGCCATCGTCGTAAGCGGGTGCGACGGGGGCCGCCGCATGCGCTTGCAACTGCGACTCACGCAGTTGACGGAACGCCTGCACGCCCACCGCACCGAGCCCGATGACGAAGATGATGGGGCCCGGCGACAGTCGGATGTGCAGCAGCGCCCAGAGCAGGCCCACCCCGACGACACCGGCCGGCGCGAAGCGCGTCCACGCGGGCCGGGCGACTTCCGGTCGCAGCGCGAGCAACCCCAGCAAGGACAGCAACAACAGCTCCACCACCACGGACCCGGACAGGTCCCATCCGGACAGCGTGGTGATGCCCGAACCCGCCGTATAGAGCACGTCGTCCGCGGCGCGCTGCGCGGGGATGACGTGCAGCTCCGGGGGGCCCGCGGGCACCGGCGCATCCGCCACCACGGGCAGCGTGCTCACCGTCGCCCACGGCGCGAAGAGCGTCAGCACGCACAGCGCCACGCCTCCCAGCGCCACCACCTCCGGAACGACCAGCAGCTGCTTCACGTCGAAGTAGCGCGCCAGCACGCCTTCCGGGCCCGCAATCACCTTGCGGTACTGGTCATGGACGATGAGCCCCGCGCCCAGCAGCCACAACACAGGCGTGAAGCCCAGCCCCAGCATCCGCACCGCCAGCGCTGTCAGCAGCGCCGCGTACGCCGCGGGCACCTCGGGGCGGTAGAGCACCATGGGAAGGAGCTTCGTGACACCCGTGGCCTCGCCGGCCAGCCGCAGCTCGCGCGCCAGCACCAGGACCGCGCCCACCAGGGCCAGCACCGTGCCCACCACGCCCACGCCGTCAAAGGCGGGGAGGATGGAGAGCGCCAACGCGAAGGCGAGAATCGCGAGCCCCACCACGCTCTGCGAGTGCGCCGGCACGCTCGCCAGCCACCGGGGGCCGTCGAACCTGGGCCCTGTCTGTCCCGGGTCCGTGTCCTCGGCCGTGTCGGCCGGCGCGGCAGCCTTCGCCGCCGCTGGGACGTACGCGGCGCCCAGACTGTGCGCCTCCGCCTCGTCGAGGATATCCGCCGCGTAGGACGGCTCATCCATCGCGCGCTTGGGCCGGAGCGCGGGACGCGAGCCCGTGCCTCCCTGGGGGGCCTCCGGCATCTTCGCGCCGCAGTTCTCGCAGTACCTCAGCCGACTGTTCGAGGCTTCGCCGCACTCCGGGCACCGCATGGGTCACCTTGCTGTGCGGAGGGCGGGGGGAGGCCCTCTCGGTCCAGCGCAAGCCCTGGAATAACACGCCGATTTCACCGGAAGCGAGAGGCCCCCGGTGGAGCGGCTACGGTCGGGCCGCCTCGGCGGCGGGGGGCGCCTCCGCCGTGGCCGTCAGCTCGCGGATGCGCCTGGTCAGCGACTCCGGGTCGATGGGCCCCACGTGTTTGCCCTGGATGATGCCCGCCGGGTTGATGAAGTACGTCTCAGGCACACCCGCCACGCCGTAGCTCACCGCCATGCGCGAGCGAGGATCCACCAGCTGCGGGAAGCTGTACCCCTGGCGCCGCAGGAACGCGCGGGCGTTGTCCTCGGAGTCCTCGAACACGACCCCCAGGAACACCGCCTGCGAGCCGAACTCCCGCTGGCCCCACTCCAGGACCGGGTGCTCGTACTGACACGGCCCACACCAGGACGCCCAGAAGTTGATGACCACCGGGCGGCCCTTCAGGTCCGCCAGGCTCACCTTCTCACCCGTGTCCAGCGAGCGCAGCACGAAGTCCGGTGCCGGCTTGCCCGCGAGCATGAAGGGCACCTCGTGCGGATTGCGCCCGAAGCCCTTGGCCAGCACCACCAGCAGTCCCGCGCAGAGGGCGGCGAAGCCCAGCGTATAGCGCCACCGACGCATCAGGCCGCCCCCCGCTCCGCGTCACCGCCCGGCAGGGGCGAGGCCCCCGCTTCCGAACTGGCCATCGCCACCGCCGCCCGACGGCGCGGCCACAGCGCGATGATCGTGCCCAGCACGAAGAGCGGGATGCACCACCAGATCCACCCCACCAGCGGGAAGACCCAGACGTTGAAGCTCGCGTTGCCCGCCTGCTCGGAGAAGGCCATCAGGGAGATGTACAGGTCCTCACCCGCCGTCTCGCGCACCGCGGGCGTGCCGATGGGGTCCGTGCTCCGCTCGTAGTAGTTCAGGCGGGGCTTCATCTCCTCCACCTTGCCGCCCGGCGTCGTCACCTCCACGCGCGCCGCGACGAAGGTGCGGTGCGGCTCCTCTCCGCTCACCAGCCCCAGGTACTTGAGCTGATAGCCGTCCAGCATCATCGTCTGGTCCTTCTTCAGCGTGCCGGACGTGTGCTTCACGTACGACGACGACGCGGACACCGCGACGATGAGAATCACGATGCCCAGGTGCACCACGTAGCCGCCGAAGCGGCGCTGCGCCTTGGTGGCGCTCGTGAGCACCGCGGTGACGAGGCCCTCTTTGCGCTCCGTCATGCGGACCCGGATGGGCGACACCAGCTCCCGCAGCGTGACGACGGTGACGAAGCCCGCCAGTCCGAAGGTGAGCAGCGGATACACGCCGCGCAGCCCCACCGCGAAGCAGATGGCCGTGACGATGAGGCCCACCGCCGCGGGGATGAGGAACTGCCGCCGGAGCGTGGCCTTGTCCGGCGTACCCCACGGCAGCACCGGTCCCACGCCCATCAGGAAGAGCACCGCGATGCCACCCGGCACCGCCATCTTGTTGAAGTACGGCTCACCCACGCTGACGCGCACGCCGCGCACGGCCTCGGACACCAGCGGGTACAGCGTGCCCAGCAGCACCGTGAACGTGATCGCCACGAACACCAGGTTGTTCATCAGGATGCTGGCCTCGCGTGACGCCAGCGAGCTCAGCCGTCCTTCGGGCACCAGCAGCGGACCGCGCACCGCGAGCAGTCCCACGCACACCACCAGCAGCACGCCCAGGAACACCAGGAACGTGGGGCCGATGTCCGACTGGGTGAAGGAGTGGACCGAGTTGAAGATGCCCGAGCGCGTCATGAACGTGCCCAGAATCGTCAGCACGAAGGACGCGAGCGCGAGCGACAGCGTCCACAGCTTCAGCATCCGCTTGCGCTCCTGCACCATCGTCGAGTGCATGAACGCCGTCGCGGTCAGCCACGGCAGGAAGCTGGCGTTCTCCACCGGATCCCACGCCCAGTAGCCGCCCCAGCCGAGCACGGCATACGCCCACCACGCGCCGAGGATGATGCCAATCGACAGGAACAGCCACGCCACCAGCGTCCAGCGCCGCAGGGGCGCCATCCACGCCTCGCCAATCTCGCCGCGCAGCAGACCCGCCACCGCGACGCCGAACGGCACCGTCATCCCCACGTAGCCCAGGTAGAGGAAGGGCGGGTGGATGACCATCAGGATGTGGTTCTGGAGCAGGGGATTGGGGCCGGGGCCGTCCGCCGGCACGGGCGACACAGCGCCCCAGGGGTTGGCGGGACCGGCGATGAGGAACGCGAAGAACACGCCCACCGCCAGCATGGTGCCCAGCGCCAGTTGCATGTAGCGCGCGTGCTCGCGGCGGTGCATCCACGCGAAGGCCGCGATGTACAGGCCCATGATGAGGCCCCAGAAGAGGATGGACCCCTCCAGCGCGCTCCACAGCGACACCACCGTGTACAACAGCGGCGTGTCCCGGCTGCCCACCTGCGCCACGTACTTCACGCTGAAGTCGTGCGTGACGAGCGCGAAGACCATCATCAGGTTCGCGGCGACCATGCAGCCGGCGAAGCCCCACACCGCGCGCATCACCCAGGGGAAGCCCGCTTCACTGCGGCGCAGCCCGGTGACCAAACCCACCAGCGCGCCGAAGGTCGCGAACGCGAGCCCTCCGAGCACCAGCCCGTATCCAATCGACCCGTTCACCGCGCCTCCGCGCCCGTCCCCGTGCTGGCCGTCGTCGTGCCTTCGGAGAGCGTCTCACGCCACTTGTTCGGGTCCTCGCCCTCCTTGGGGGCGCGGTACTCGTTCGAGTGGTTCACCATCAGCCGGTTGGAGCTGAACACGCCGGACGCGTCGTAGGTGCCCTCCACCACGACGCCAATCTTGTCGCGGAACATCTGCGGCGGCGTCTCCGTGGAGCGCACCAGCACGCTGGGGGTGCCCTCGTTGGCGTCGTTGGCCACCCGGAAGTGCAGGGTGGTGTGCTCGGCGTTCCACTGGATGCTGCCCGGCTGCACCACGCCACCCAGGCGGATGGTGGCCGAGTACGCCTTCTCCCCCTGGGCGAGCATCTCCGAGGGGCTCCAGTAGTAGACGAGGTTCTCTCCGATGTTGCCGAAGGCCACGAAGCCCAGGCCAGCACCCGCGACGAGCAGGGCTCCCAGGGCGAACAGTCGATTGCGAGCGACAGGCGTCATGACGGGCTCACTCCTTCGCGGCCTGGGGCCGGCGCAGCCAGAGAGACAGCGAGTAAAGCACGAGCGCCACCACGGTGATGCCGTAGCAGGCCCAGACATAGCCCCAGCCGCCCTGGATGCGGCCACTGCCCACCTGGCCCGCGGCCTGGGCGAGGACTCCCAGCGTCGTCAAAGTCGTCATGTTCAGGCCACCTTCGGGGTGTCGTGGACGGAGGCCGCGCCGCCCGTGCCAGGCAGGGCTTCCGGGAGGGCCACTTCCGCCCGGCGCTCGGCCAGGGCGATGCGATAGCGGTGCATCAGCATGGCGATGGTCAAGAGCAACAGCCCGATGGCCGACACTCGCAGGCACAGCACCATCTGCGGATCCACCGTCTTGGGGCTCGACTGCACCTGATGCAGGCTGCGCCACCAACGCACGGAGAACCAGACGATGGGAAGGTTGATGGCGCCCAGGATCGCCACCACCGCGCTCCACGTCGCGCGCTTGTCCGGGTCCTCCACGAAGCGCCGCAGGACGAGGTAGCCGGTGTAGGTCACCAGCATGATGGCCTCCGACGTCAGGCGCGGATCCCACGACCAGTAGACGCCCCAGGTCGGACGGCCCCAGATGGCCCCCGTCACCATGCCCAGCGCGCCGAGCACGAGGCCGACCTCCGCCGCCGACTCCGCCGTCGAGTCCAGCTTCCAACTGGCGTTGGAGCGCACCAGGTACGCCACCGCCGCCACGAAGTTCAGGAACATGGCCAGCATGGCCATCCACTGGAGTGGCACGTGCACGTACATGATGCGCTGCACGTCCCCCATCTCCCGGTCCGGCGGTGCCCACGCCAGCCCCAGCCACCATCCGGCGGCCAGCACGCCCAGCCCCACCACCGGCAGGCCCCACTTGATGAGCTTGTTCATCCGTCAGTCCTCGATGATGCGCGGGAACAGCACGAAGCCTACGCCCCAGTAAATGAGATTGAACCCCAGCAAAAGCCCCAGCCATGAGCCCAACTGATTCATGGGGTCTCCCTGAAGCACGAGCGAGGTCGCCTTGGCCAGGGACAGCAGGGCAGGGATGACCAGCGGGAACAATAGCAGAGGCAGGAGCACATCCCGCGCCCGGGCATTGCTGGAAATCGCGGCGTACACGGTACCCGGCGCGCTGAGGGCCAGGCTGCCCAGAAGGAGGACTGTTCCCAGGTCCACGAAGCCGGTGACGACCTTGACCCCGTAGAGGGCCACCATGACGGGGAGCAGCACGACGCCCAGGGCGATCAGCAGGAGCGCGTTGCCCAGGGCCTTGGACAGGTAGATGGCGCGCGCGTCCGCGGGGGCCAGTCGGATGCCGTCCAGGCAGGCGTTCTCGGATTCGACGCGGAAGGACTCGCCCATGGCCAGCACGCTGGCGAAGAGGATGGCGAGCCAGAAGTAGCCGCCCGCGTTCTTCTCCAAGAGGCGCGTGTCCGGCCCCAGCGCGAAGGAGAACATCAGGAGGGTGGCCAGCGCGAAGAAGACGATGGCGTTGAGGCGCGCGCGGGTGCGCCACTCGATGAGCAGGTCCTTGCGCAGGAGCGCCAGCGTGGCGCCGATGAGGCCGATGGGCCTGGGGCGGGGCGTACTCATGCGGCCACCGCTCGGCCGTCCTGCAGGTGCAGGCGCTCCTCGCACAACGTCATGCCCTGCTCGACCAGGTGCGTGGCCAGCACCACCGTGACGCCGCCCGCCTTGAGCTCCGCGATGATGGCCTCCATGTCGCGGATGCCGGAAGGGTCCAGCTCACCGAAGGGCTCGTCCAAGAGCGCGATGCTCGGGGCCTTGAGCAGGAGCCGGGCGATGGCCAGACGCTTGCGCATCCCCGCGCTGAAGCCGCGCACGGGATTGTCCGAGCGCTTCTCCAGGCCCACGCGCGACAAGAGCGCGCTGGCGCCATCCTTGGGCGAGGGGTGACCCAGCAGGCGCGCCAGCACGGTGAGGTTCTGGTGCGCGGTGAGGTCCTCGTAGAGGAAGCTCGCGTGGGACAGGAGCGCCACGTCGCGCCGCACCGAATCCCGGTCCGTCACGGCGTCGCGACCCAGCACCTCCACGCGTCCGGCCGTGGGGCTCAGCGCGGTGGCCAGCATCCGCAAGAGGGTCGTCTTGCCGGAGCCGTTGTGGCCGGTGAGCAGCAGCGAGCGCCCGCTGGGCAGCGCGTACGTCAGACGCGCGAGCGCCCAGCGACGCCCGTAGCGCTTGCTGACGTCGTGCAACGCGAGCGCGGGGGCGGAGGTGGATGGCATCGGGAAGCCGGTTCGTAGCCGGAATCGCAACTGTCATCCAGTGAAACCCGGGCGGCAGGCCGGGCAGGGACGGAGCGGGCCTGAAGGCAGGAAAGTTTTTCCAATGGGTGGGGCCTCGTGTGCCCGCGGGAGCCGTCGATTTTCCACCGCGCGTCGTGTCCACCGGTGACCACGCGTCCCGTCCCGCCGGGCTCCCCCCTCGAAGAGGTGGTTTCGCCCAGGATTCGGGTGTGGCATCCCGCCTGCAATAACCCCCCGCGCGAGTTGGGGAGTTCCGTTGGGGAACGTGGGCCAGAGGAAGCTTTTCCGCGGAGGGGCGTGATGGCGACAGCGAGGGTCTTGCGGAGGGCGGTCAAGGCGGCGGCCGCTGGCGTGCTGCACTACAGTGGGATGCGCAGGGCGATGGCGGCATATCGGAGGGTGCAGTCGGGCGGCCGGCGCATCCTCATCGTGAGCTACCACCGCGTGGTGAGCGACTTCACGGGGGAGCTGCAGCGCTCCATCCCCGGGTTGCTCATCAGCCAGGAGACGTTCCGACGCCACCTCGAGGAGGCCTCGGCGGCCGGCTTCGAGCTGACGTCGATTGGTGACGCGGTGGATGTGATGTCGGGCCGGAGGGTGGCGAAGAAGGACTTGTGCGTCATCACCTTCGACGATGGCTACCGGGACGTGTACCGGTACGCGTACCCCATCCTGAAGCAGATGGGGATTCCGGCCATCACCTACCTGCCGACGGCGTTCATCGGCACGAAGCGGCGGTTCAATCATGACCGCTTGTTCCACCTGCTGCGCCGGGCGCAGGAGCGGCACTACCACCCGGTGTACGCCGCGCTGCCGGAGGCGTCGATGGAGCTGCTCGGCCCCATCCTCTCCGGACAGAAGACGGTGTCGGCCGCGCTCGACGACTTCATTGGCGAGCACCCCACGCGGGTGCTGACGTCCATCATCGATGCGCTGGAGCAGCAGCTGGGGGGCGGGCAGGACCTGGTGCCGGAGCAGGGCGACATCATGAACTGGGACGAGGTGCGCCGCATGGCGCGCGACGGCTTCGAGTTCGGCGCGCACACGCTGGGGCACACGGTGCTGACGCTGGAGCCGCAGGAGGTGGTGGAGCAGGAGATCCTCGAGTCCAAGCGGACGATTGAAGCCGAGGTGGGCATCCAGGTGCGCGACTTCGCGTATTGCAACGGGTGGTACTCGGATGAGGTCATCCGCGTGCTGGCGTCGCACGGCTTCCGCTCGGGGGTCACGACGGAGGACCTGCCCAACCGGATTGGCGGAGATCCCTTCACCCTCAAGCGCAAGGTGCTGTGGGAGAACTTCAGCCTGGGCATGCTGGGGGACTACTCGTCGCCGCTCACTGGCTGCCAGCTGGATGATTGCTTCGGGTTGCTCGGCATGAGTCACCCGGTGCCTGGCAGGAGGACCCACTCGTTCCGGGAGACCCTGCTGGGCAACGTGTTGCTGAAGCCGACGGGGGCTTCCTTGAAGGAGGCTCCGTGAGCGGAGGTGGCTCGTCGGCCGCGTCTGGGAATTCATTCCTCGGACGCGCCGGCCCCCTGGTGTTGGCCCGGTTGTTCACCGCCGGGTTGACGCTGTCCATTCCACTCGTCCTCGCCCGGGTGCTGCACCTGGACGAGTACGGTACTTATTACCAGCTCTTCCTCATCGCCACGACGCTGTATTACGTGCTGCCTTTTGGCGTGGTGCAGAGCCTGTATTACTTCCTTCCGCGCACCAGCGAGAAGCGGCCCTACCTGGGACAGACGCTGCTGTTCATGTCCGGTGCGGGCCTGCTGGGCGCGGTGCTCGTCTATGTCTTGCTGGGCCCGGTGGCGGCGTGGTTCTCCAATCCGGCGTTGCTGGAGTACCGGGGGGCGCTCGCGGCCTATACCGCGTTCCTCCTGGGCAGCTTCCCGCTGGAGGTGTCTCTCACGGCGCAGGGACGCACGCGCGCGTCGGCTTGCGTGTATCTGATTTCAGACGCGGTGCGCGCGGCGGTGATGGTGGTGCCGCCCCTGCTGGGCGCGTCGCTGCACGGGATGATGGTGGCGGTGGCCGTCTTCGCGGCGCTGCGGTTCGTGGCGACGTGGGTCGTCTCGCTCAGGGGTTCCACGGGGCCGCTGGCCAGCGCGTCGCTGTTTCGCGCGCAGCTGGCCTACTCGGCGCCCTTTGGCGCGGCCATGTTGTTGGCCATTCCGCAACAGAACGCGCACCTGTACGCGGTGGCGGGCGCGGTGGCGCCGGCGCTCTACGCGCTGTACAGGGTGGGGTGTTTCCAGCTTCCGGTGGTGGACCTGCTCTACACGCCCACCAGCGAGGTGCTGATGGTGCGCTTGGGGGAGCTGGAGCGCGAGGGCCGCCTGGAAGAGGGCGTGGATGCGTTCCGAGACGCGGCCGGTCGGCTGGCGTATGTCTTTCTTCCGTTCGCGGCGTTCCTCTTCGCGGCGGCGCCGGAGTTCATCGGCGCGCTGTTCGGCGAGACGTTCCTGCCCGCGGTGCCTGTCTTCCGCGTCAGCGTGCTGGGGGTGGTGCTCTCCATCCTCCCCATGGATGGGACGCTGCGGGCGCGGGGGCTGACCCGGGCCATCTTCGTCTCGTACGCGGTGAAGGCGGCGGTGACGGTGCCGCTGGTCATCCTCGGGGTGAAGCACCTGGGGTTGATGGGAGGCATTGGCTCCTGGGCGGTGGCGGAGGTGGTGGGCAAGGCGATGCTGCTCGTCCGGGTTCCGGCGGCGCTGTCCACTCCCCGACGCCAGCTCCAACTGGTGGACATCATTCCCTGGCAGGCACTGGGGCGCTCCGCGCTCGCGGCGGGCGCGGCGGGCGTGGCTGTCTTCCTGTTGAGGGCGGGCGCGCAGGGCGCGTGGATGCAGCTGCCGACGGGCTTCTTCTGGCGCGTGTTGCCGCTGGCGGTGGCCGGGGTGCTGTTCTGCGTGGGCTACGTGGGGGTGCTGTACGCCGCGGGTGTGCGGCCGCTCACGGTGCTCGCGGGGTTGAGGCCTCGTAGGACGGCTTGAGGAAATCAGGGTGGCGCTTGAGGGCCTACTTCCCACTTGGGGGGCCGGTACCTAGGTTCCACCCCGTCGCGCGGTTGGGTCAGGGAGGCGTGGATGGGTGTCGATGCGATGATGTTGTACCGGGTGGCTCGCGGCCTGCGGCTGAAAGGGGTTCCCTTGCTCCCGGCCTTGCTGCGAAAGGCCATCTACTACCTTCACAGCTCCTACGTTCCGGACGAGGCCGACATCGGCGAGGGGACGCAGCTGGGGTACGGCGGAATCGGCGTCGTCATCCACAAGGCGGCGAAGATTGGGCGGCACTGCCTCATCTCCCAGCAGGTGACGATTGGCGGGCGCTCGGGGCTCGAGGGTGCGCCCGTCATCGGTGACTACGTGCGGGTCGGCGCGGGCGCCAAGATTCTCGGCAACATCCAGATTGGCGACTTCGCCGTCATCGGGGCCAATGCCGTGGTGCTCAAGGACGTGGCGCCAGGCACTGTCGTGGCGGGCATTCCTGCGCGGATCATCCGGCAGGACCCTGATCCACTCACCACATATCAGCGGGAGATGGGGTTGTTGCCCCGACGCTCGCCCCTGTCGGCGGTGCCTCCGTCGGCGTCCGTTCCTCGATAGGGCTCCACATGCGTGTGCTCCTGGTTGGCGACCATCCTCCGCCTTTCGGCGGCGTGGCGATTCACGTTCAACAACTTCACCGCTTCCTGCGCAGCCGTGAGGTCGAAGCGAAGGTGCTGGACATCGGGAAGGGCGGCCGGCCGGTTCCGGACGTACTCCCGATGCGAGGCCCCGCGCACTTCGCCCTCAGGCTGACCGGGTTTCTCGCCTCGGGGTGGACGGTTCATGTCCACACCAGCGGGAACAACCCCAAGGCCTGGCTGCTCGCGGCGGCGGTGGGCAGTCCGCCGGGGGCACGCGCCCCCCGCTTCATCACCCTGCACTCGGGGCTGTTGCCCGACTACCTCGCGGCGGCGCCCTCTCGGCGGGCCTTCGCGCGGGTGGCGCTCGCGGGCTACTCGCGCATCATCGCGGTGTCCGCGGCGGTGCGCGACGCGCTCGTGTCGTGTGGCATTCCGGAAGAGAAGCTCCTCGTCCACCCGGCCTTCTGTGCCTCGCAGGTTCAGGCGGGGGCCGTGCCCGTGCGAGTCGAGGCCGCGCGCGCGCGTCGCCGCCCATTGCTGGTGATGGCGCACCATCCGTCGCCGGTCTACGGGCGCAAGCTCGCGTTTCGCGCCTTGCGGCTGCTGACGGAGTCCCACCGGGGCGTGGGCCTGGCGTTGTTCGGTCCTGGCACCGACTCCGAGGACTTCCTCCGCGACGCGCGCGAGCTGGGCGTGGCGGGGCCGCTGGAGCCGTTGGGGGAGCTGGAGCATCCGGCGGCGCTGGGGCTCATCGCCCGGAGCGACGTCTTCCTGCGACCCACCACGCATGACGGTGACTCCATCTCCGTGCGAGAGGCGCTGGCGCTGGGCGTGCCCTGCGTGGCCAGCGACGTGTGTGAGCGGCCCGAGGGGACGCGGCTCTTCCGCGCGGGGGACGCGACGTCGCTTGCCGCGACGGTCCGCGAGGCGGTGGAGGCGGGGCCCCTGCGAGTGGCCTCTCCCGATGTGGGGCCGGTGTTGCTCGACATGTACGAGGCGCTGTCACCCCGGCCTTCGCCGGTCAGACCGGTGCCCGTGACGTGGTGAGCTTCGTTTCATTTTCCACTCGCGGGGAGACCGCGAGGATGTTCGACACAGGAGAGAAGAGAGATGCGGCGCAGTGATGACTTGGATATGTCGCGCCGGGCCCTCCGGGGGCGCGATCTGGTGGTGTTCTCCAACGACTGGGATGGGGACCCGCTGTCGAAGGTCCACATCATGCGGATCCTTTCTCGGGACAACCGCATCCTCTGGGTGAACAGCATTGGCAACCGCGCGCCGAGGGCGAACGCGCACGACGTGAAGCGCATCTTCGGCAAGCTGGAGCGCTTCACGCAGGGCTTGCGTGAGGTGGAGCCCAACCTCCACGTCCTGTCGCCGCTGGCGATTCCGTTCTATGGCAATGAGCTGGTGCGGAGCGCCAACCGCGAGCTGCTGCGGCTGCAGGTTCGCCGGGCGATGAAGCAGCTGGGCTTCCAGCGGCCCATCTCCTGGAGCTTCCTGCCCGCGTCCGCGCCCGTGTCGGGCACGCTGGGCGAGGAGTTCGTCGTCTACCACTGCGTGGACGAGTTCTCCGCCTTCAGCGACACCAACGGCCGCCACATCGCGGAGCTCGAGGACCGGCTGCTGCGCCGCGCGGACATCTGTATCACCTCCGCGGAGCGGCTCCGGGACAACAAGTCCCGCGTCAACCCGCGCACGGTGCTGGTGCGGCACGGCACGGACTTCCGTCACTTCGTGAAGGCGTGCGACGCCACCACACGCATCCCCGAGGACATCGCGCGCCTGCCCAAGCCCATCATCGGCTTCTTCGGGCTGGTGGCGGACTGGGTGGACCAGGAAGCCATCATCGCGACGGCGCGGGCGCACCCGAAGGGCTCGGTGGTCATCATCGGCAAGACGACGCCGGACTGCGACGACTCGAAGCTGCGGGCCGAGCCCAACATCCACATGCTCGGCCGCAAGTCGTACGCGGACCTGCCGGGCTACAGCCGGGCCTTCGACGTGGCGCTGATGCCGTTCAAGATCAGCGAGCTCACGCTGAACGCCAACCCGCTCAAGGTGCGCGAGTACCTGGCCTCCGGCCTGCCGGTGGTGTCCACGGACCTGCCGGAGGTCCGCAAGGTGGGGTTGTGCAAGATCGCCACCTCGACGGAGGACTTCGTGAAGAAGGTGGGCGAGTGCCTCGCGGAAGGCCCCGGGCCCAATCGCGAGCGCGCCGAGAAGATCTTCAACGAGAGCTGGGATGCGCGCGTGGAGGAGATTCGCCACCACGTGGGCACGGCGATGGTGGCGGCCGGCAAGACACTCTGAATCGCGGCACCACGTCCATGCGGCGGTGAGGGGCTCTTCGGGGCCGTCACCGCCGCGCGTGTGTGAAGTGGCTCACGCGCGGATGAGGGACTGTCGTCCCGTCACGGTGCGCTCCAGGTGCGCATAGAGACGGGCCACGCGCGCGTAGTCCGAGGGCCGGATGGTGGGCTGCGTGAGCAGACGGGTGAGCTCCGCCTTCGCCTCCAGGTAGTGGGAGGCGGGGATGCCGCCATTCTCCTCGAGCAGTCGCGCGGCTTCCGCGTCCTCCAGGGCAGGGGAGATGCCCAGGCGTTCCTGCAACCGCTGACGGAGCGCCTTGTCGAGTTCTGGAAGCAGGTCCTTCTCCACCTTCGAGCGGCGCATGAGCCAGCCCATGCTGCGCACGTACTCCAGGGCGGAGCGGTGTTTCTCCACGAGCACGGGCCTGGGGGCGCCAAAGCGCGTGCCACGGGAAAGAACGTACACACCTCCCACGGCCAGCACCTGCGCGACGAAGACCCAGATGCCACGCGACAGGGGCGGAGGGGGCGCGAGCTGGTGGTGGTACTCGTCGATGACGAGCGGCCCGCGCGCGGCGAGCGCGTTCCACAGGCGCGCGTTGTCCAGCAGCTCCAGGCGGCGATTCTCCAGCACGTCCGCGCCAGCGAGGACGTAGACCTCACCCTTGCCGAGCGCGCGTCGCCACACGGCCACCGCGCCACCGAGTCCAGCGAGCGGCACCGCGTCCGGGTGGTCCATGCGCAGCCCCCGGTCCTGTGACATGCGAAGGGCCGTCAGCCCCCGGAACGGGCCCGCGCCCAGCCACACGTCCACCGTGGTGCCGCCCGCATCCGCGAGGTCCGTGGACAGGCCGCGCTCACTCGCGGGCAGGAGCGGCCCCTCGTCGAGCCGCAGCCACGTCTCCAGCGCGGCCTGGTGCATGCCGAACTCGCGCGTCGACAGGTACACCAGCGTGCCGCCTTCCTGGACGAAACGCTCCACGGCGCGCACTTCCTCCTCGGACACGGGGCGGCCCGTGGGCGCCGCCAGCACCAGGGTGCGAGTCCCGGCGGGGAGCGACTCCAGCGAGGTGAGCTGGGTGCTCACGGCGCGTCCCTCCTCGCGCAGGAACAGGTAGAGCGCGCGTGCGCCTTGAGGGCCCGGGTTCTCCACGGAAGCAATGGGTGAGTCGGGGGCCTCCCGGCTCGTGGAGAGGCCCATCGCCAGCGCGAGCGCGATGAGCAGGCCGAAGACCGCCACGGTCCGCGCGTTCTTCATGAGGCACGCTCCCGTGTCCCGGTAGGTCGGTCCTTTTTACCGGGAGGACTCGTGAGGCTCATGCCGCGACCTCCGTGCCCAGCGTCCCGTGCAGTCGCTCCACCGACTCGACGAACCGCGTGGCCTCTGCTTCCGGCACGGGTGTCAGCGAGTAGAAGGCCGCGTCGTACCAGGTCACCAGTCGTTCGACCTCCCGGGTGATGGAGGCGGGGGCTCCTCGCGCGGGAAGCTCCGCCGCCAGTTCGCGGTTGGTCTTCACCCGGTCCGGACGGGCCAGCCGTCGCTGTTCCAACGAGGACAACATGGCCAGCAAGGCCTCGCGAATCGCCTCGCGCGAGTCCTCGGCCAGCGCCGAGCGGGCCCGCTTCAGGTGCTCCGGTGGCGCGTCCAGCACCAGCGGCGCGCCGGGCTCGGCGGCTCCCGGGCGCACGACGTTCCGGCGCAGGCGCAGCGAGCGCAACTTCAGTGCGCCCCACAACACCATCGCTATCGCGAAGCCCAGCATCACCGCGCGCGTCGCCACCGCGAAGCCCTGGGCCTCGCGTGATTCGAACAGGCCCTCCAGCCACGCCTCCAGCTTGCGCAGCAGTTGCTTCACGACGTCGCCGTGGCGCTGTCGGGCCCGGGAGAACTCGGGTCGGTCGAGCACGGCCTTGAGTCGCTCGCGCTCCTCTCCAGAGAGGTCCGTGAGGGCCTCCTCCGACGTGGCCGCGTGCTTCTCCAGCGCACAGGCCTGCTCCAGGAAGTCCGCCACCTGTCGGGCCCGCTCGGGCGCGGTGGCGTCCTCGTCCGCGGGGGGCAGGGGCATGCCGCCCATGCGCCGTCCCAGCTCCTCCACGGCCGAGGAGACCTCCGCGGGGCGGGACCTGGCGGTCTCTTCGAGGGCGCGCGCGGTGGCCTCGCGGTCGTCACACGGCAGCGAGGCCAGCAGCAGCAGCAGGGGCAGGCTTGGCACGAAGGAACTCGCGAGCGGGTGGCGTCAGGCGGCGAGGGGCGGCGACGGCTCGGTGCCCAGTCGCTGCTCCAGGTCCAGGGCTTCCCGGCGCACGCGCAGGTCCAGGTAGAAGAACGAGCAGACGACGAAGTTGACGGGGGAGAAGAAGGACTGCGCCGCCACCTGGAGGATCTCCACGGGCACCAGGAGGAGTTGCGGCGTGCGCGCCATGGTCTCCGCCGAGAAGGGGTTCCCATAGGGCAGCATCACCAGCCACGCGGGGATGCCGAAGAGCAGGTGCACCGAGAAGAGGATGAGGCTCACCACGGTGAAGAGAATCATCCCGCGCACCATCACCCGTCCCAGGAAGCCCGGCTCCACGCGCCCGGACAGCATCGCTCCCGAGCGCGTGAAGGCGCCCCAGGCTCCCAGGTCTTCCATGGCGAGCACGGGAGGCAGCAGCAGGAAGCGCAGGAAGTACCAGAGGATTGCGCCGAGCATGCCCAGGGCCAGCAGCAGTCCGCCCGCCACCAGCAGCACGATGCCCAGCACCTGGGAGTCCATCGCCGTGGCGATACCACCGGCCACCATCAGCACGGTTCCGGGGATGCTCGCGACCAGCGTCACCAGGGTCGACCACCCCACCGACAACAGGAAGGCGCCCGTCACCGCGCCCACCTTGGACAGGCCCCGGCGAAGGCCGTCCGCGGGGCTCACGGGCGTGCCCAACTGCGCGGACAGCACGTAGCGGGCGGTCGCCACCGTGGTCAGCCAGTAGCTCCAGATGAGGAACATGAACAGGCCAGACCAGAGGACCAGCGACAGGCTGGCCTGCCCCAGCATCTCGAAGGGCGCCTCCTTGGTGACGGCGTCCTTGTCCGTCACATAGAGCATGGGCGTCAGCCAGCGCGTCAGCTGGAGCGTGGCCTTGGTCGCGATGAAGCCGACCAGCGAGTAGCCGAGGTTCAACACGAAGAGGGGCTTGAGGTGGCCGCGCCAGAAGGTCACGGCACGGTCAATCAACTCCCCCAGGGCCAGGGGGCGCAGCTCGGAGACGGAGGAGGGCGAAGTCACGGGACGCGCAGCATAGCCCGGGGCGCGCACGCGGCCAGCAGTGCTCGCGCCGCCTGAGCCGGGTCCTCGGCTTCCAGCACGGAGGAGATGACGGCGAAGCCCGCCGCGCCGGTGAGCCTGCTCGCCCTCTCCTCGGTGATTCCTCCGAGCGCCAACGCGGGACAGGGCAGCCCCGCCGTGAGCGCGAGGAAGCCCTCGGGGCCGAGCGTCGTCCGGGTGTCCCCGGGCTTGGAGCCGGGGGAGAACACGGGGCTCACCAGGGCCAGGTCCGCGCCGCGCGCCGCGCGAGCCTCGCGCTCGTCATGGACGGCCAGGCTGATGAGCCGGCCTGGGGGCAGGTGAGGGCGGACGTCCCCGGGTGTGGGGCCGTCCGAGGGCAGATGCAGGTGCGCGCCCACGAGCAGGGCCACGTCCAGCCGGCCATTGACGAACAGGGGATTGCCTCGTGTCCGGCAGAGCGCGGCGAGGACCCGGGCGTCCTCGAGGAAGCGGCGACCGGAGGACTCGGGATGGCGGTGCTGGACGGCGACGTCAGGGCCCGCCTCGAGCGCGCGGCTCAGCGCGCCCAGGAGCCGCTCGCGCGGCAGACGCCAGTCGGTGATGACGACGAGCCGGGGGAGGGAGGGCGCCACCGGGAGCATCATGGGTGGGCGTGCCTACTGGACGATTCCGTCGAGCGGGCTGGACGCGGAGCCGTAGGCCTTCCGGGGGATGCGGCCGGCGAGGTACGCGTCCCGGCCCGCTTCCACGGCCTTCTTCATGGCGACGGCCATGCGCACCGGGTCCTGGGCGCCGGCGATGGCGGTGTTCATCAGCACGGCGTCCACGCCCAACTCCATGGCGATGGCCGCGTCGGACGCGGTGCCGACGCCAGCGTCGACGATGACGGGCACCTTCACCGTCTCCAGGATGAGGCGCAGGTTGTGCGGGTTGCGGATGCCCAGGCCGCTGCCGATGGGGGCGCCCAGCGGCATCACCGCCGCGCAGCCCGCGTCCTCCAGCTTGCGCGCGGTGATGGGGTCGTCGCTGGTGTAGGGCAGCACGGTGAAGCCCTCCTTCACCAGGATGCGGGCCGCCTTCACCGTCTCCTCGACGTCCGGATAGAGCGTCTTCTCGTCGCCGAGGACCTCCAGCTTGACCCACTTGCTCATGCCCAGCTCCTCGGCGAGCCGGCAGGTTCGCACCGCGTCCTCGGCCGTGTAGCAGAGGGCCGTGTTGGGCAGGAGGCGCAGCCGCTCGCGGTCAATCCACCGCATGAGCGAGGCCTCGCCCGTGGCCTTCAGGTCCAGCCGGCGCACGGCGACGGTGACCATCTCCGTGCCGGAGGACTCGTGGCAACGCTTCATCACGTCGTGGCTGGGGTACTTCCCCGTTCCGAGGATGAGGCGGGAGGCGAACGTCACTCCCGCGATGGTGAAGGGCTTGTCCTGGATGCTCATGGCCATCTCCTCGCTACCCGCCGCCGACAAAGGTGACGATCTCCACGCGGTCCCCGGGCTGGAGGTGGTGCTCGGGGTGGCGGGCGCGGCGCACCACCTCGGCGTTCACCTCCACGGCCACGCCCGGACCGCCGACTCGCAGCGATTCCAGCAGCGCCGAGAGGGTGGTGGCCTCCGGCACCTCGCGTGTTTCTCCGTTGACCCAGACCTGCACGGCGTCACGGCTCCTTGCGATGGGGACCCGGGGACGCACTACAGGGGGGAATACCGTGCTGTCAACGCACACTCCGCCAGTACGTTCGCCACCGTCACCGGTATACTCGACGTCATGCTCATGGCTCCCAGCAGGCTTCTCTCCATCGCGCTCGTCGTCGCGCTCGGGCTGCCCCTCACCGCGCTCGCGGACGAGCCCGTTGCCACGCTGGACGCCCCGGTCCGCGCGCCCACGCCGGTGCTCCACGGCCACCGGTATGCCTTCGTCGCCGGAGGCGTGCTCGCGCTGGGGGGATTGGGGCTGGGCTTCTTCGCGCAGGGCGAGGCGAAGCGCGCGCAGGGGCTCACGTCGGCCCGGGATGCACGGGAGACGATGGACCGGGCCCGCTCGGCCTCCACCGCGGCGAACGTGATGTACGCCGCCGCGGGCGCCGCGGTGCTGTACGGTCTGGTGCTGGAGCTGCTGCCCGACGAGGCCGCCGACGCGGCGAGCCTCACCTACCACTTCTGAACGAGCCCCCCGTGGCCCTCCGCTCTCCTGTCCCCCTCCTGGCCTGCGGCGCCGTGCTCGCCGTCGTGGCCTGCTCCCTCAACGTCGACGACCTCGCCGGCAAGGCCTGCACGGACAACTCCGAGTGCCCCACGGCCTATGCCTGTACGGCCCTGGGCGCCGACGGCCAGCGCACGTGCGAGGTCATCTACCCGCCGCACTACACGGAGGCCGACGGTGGCGCGGACGCGGGGCCGGTGCCCACGTACTGCGAGGACGTCGAGCCCATCCTCGCCGCCACCTGCGTCAGCACCTGCCATGGCGCGGACACCAGCGGAAGCAGTCAGACGTCGTTCCGGCTGGACTACTACGAGCCGACCGGCAACGGCGTGCCCGGCGCGAGGGCCAAGGCGCTGCGCATCCGGGTGCGCGCGTCGGACCTGAAGGACATGCCTCCCACGGGCAGCCCGCAACCCACCACGGAAGAGCGCGCGTTGATTGCGCGCTGGGTCGCGGGGGGCGCGCCTCTCTGCGACAGCACGGGCACCAACGACGCCGGGCCCTGAAGTCCTCCCCGCCGTACCTCCTCGCTTTCAGGTTCCAGGTTTCAGGTTCCATGACGAGCCCCATCATGAAGAAGCTCCTCGCGAGCGCGGCCGGCGTGGTCGCGTTCACCGTGGCCTGCACCATCGACGTGGCGGACTTCACCGGCAAGACGTGCGAGACGGCCAGCGACTGTCCCGACACGCACGTCTGCGTCGCGGTGCGACAGGGACAGGGCCGCACGTGTGAAGTGCTCGGCCTGCCTGGTATTCCCGACGCGGGGGAAATCGACGCGGGGCCGGTGCCCACCTACTGCGACGACGTGCAGCCCATCCTCGCCGCCAGCTGCGTGAGCACGTGCCACGGCGCGGACACCAGCGGAAGCAACCAGACCTCGTTCCGGCTGGACTACTACGCGCCTCCGGATGGCGGTGGCGCGGACGGCGGAGGACTTCCGGGGGCTTTCGCGAAGGCCGCGCGAATTCGCGCCCGCACGTCCGTGTTCCAGGACATGCCGCCTTCGCCCACCACCGTCACGCTGCCCACCGCCGAGCAGCGGGCCATCGTCGCCCGGTGGGTGGAGGGTGGAGCGCCCTTCTGCGACGCGGGCACGGGTGAGCCGGACGGCGGAGCCGCCGACGGTGGCCGCGCGGATGGCGGAGTCGACGCGGGGCCGTGAACGGTGTGATTGCGCGTGAGGGAATGAAGGGTGCCTGCCTGGGCACCTTCGTTCCTCGCACGCGGTCGTGACGGGGATTGTTCCCACGGAGAGCGGCCGGGCGACCGGGGCCTCCGTGCGCGGATCGACGCCCCTGTGTCTCCCAAATGCGCCGCGCAACCCCTGTGCAAGTGCGAGAGGAGCGCTCACTTTCTGCCCAACACCGGGAGACATGCTCTCCCGACAGCCTACCGAAAGGGGCAGGACGATATGCGCAAGCTCATGATGGCGGTCGGTGCGATTGCGGCTCTGGCGATGGTTTCCGGTTGCAGCAAGCGGGACAACGTCGCTGAACAGCGCCAGGACGTCGCGGAGGCGCAGACGGAGGCTCGCCAGGAGACGGCGGAGATCCGTCAGGACGAACAGAAGGACATCGCGGACACGCAGCGCAACGCGCAGGAAGACATCGCGGAGACGCAGCGCGAGGCGAACCAGGACATCGCCAGCGCGCAGAACGACGTCCGCGACGAGCAGGGTGACCTGGCCGAGGCGCAGCGGGACTTGAATGAAGACGTGGCCACGGGCGGCTCCGGCGCCGCGGGGGCCACCATGGCCGCGACCAGCGTCCAGGGCCGCGTGCTCTCCACGAGCGGTGACTCGCTCACCGTGGTGGACACCACCAACAACCGGCAGCTCAAGCTGAAGACGAACGACCAGAGCCGCATCCTCCAGAACAACCGCGCCGTGAAGGTGAAGGACATCAAGGAGGGTGACCAGGTCCGCGCCTCGTATGTGCTGGACGGCAAGGACATGGTGGTCCGCGAGCTGAGCGTCACCCAGGCCGTGACGCCGACGAACCAGTAACGCAGCGCAAGCGGGCGGTCCGCCTCCTCGCGGATGGCCCCTGGACGGCTCCCACTCCGGTGGGGGCCGTTCCCTTTTTTCCCTGAATCCATTCCGAGGGGTTGGAAGGGTGTGTCGGACCTGGGTGGTAGGAGGGACGCGTGGGGTTTCCTCACGCCTTCCCAACCCTGGGGAGGACCTTCATACCCGGGAGCAGTCATTCGAAATGGGCACCCACCACCCTGCACAACCCCCTGCCAGACCCTTCATCCTCTTCACCGCCGGGGCCACGGCCTACGAACTCATCCGGTACCTGGGCGCGCGCGGCTCGGGAGAGCTGCTCATCGCGCGCAGGCACTACCTGGACACGCCAGGAGACCTGGTGCTCATCAAACGCTTGCAGGATGCGGGAGACGAGCTAGGGCGCGCGCGGCTTCGCGAGGAAGTCAAACTGCTGATGCGCTTGTCCCATCCGGCCATCGCCCAGGTGTTCCTGGTGCGGGTGCATGACGGGCTGCCCCACCTCGTCATGGAGTACGTGGAGGGGCACAGCCTGGAGACGCTGGTCAGCTTCGCGGCGCTGCGGCGCCGGCCGCTCTCGGAAGCCTTCGCCGCCTACGTGGGCGCGGAGATCGCGGACGCGCTCCACCACGCGCACACGCTGGATGATGATCGCGGCCGGCCGCTGGGGCTCGTCCACCGCGACGTGAGTCCCCGGACGCTGCGCCTGGACGTGCGGGGCCACGTGAAGCTGGCGGACTTCGCCCTGGCGTGGGCCCGGCTGCCGGGGCGCGTGGCCACCGAGGCCCACCTCGTCCGGGGAGACCTGGCCTATGCGTCGCCGGAGGCCCTGCTGCGCCGGCCGCTGGACGGGCGCTCCGACCTGTTCTCCCTGGGCGTGGTGCTGCTGGAGCTGCTCACCGGGTTGCACCTGCTGGACCTGGAGGCCGTGGAGCGCGCGGCGCTTGCGTCCGGCCCGCTTCCGGACGCGGAGCTGCTCCAGGCGGAGAACCCCAGCTGGCTTTCCGCGCCCATGATGGCGGCGCGCATGGCGTGCTTCGCGCCGGAGCACGTCGAACACGCCACGCGCACCCTGTCCTCGCCGCTGCGAGCCATCCTCGCGCGGCTCTTGCGCCGCGAGCCGGAGGAGCGCTTCCAGACGGCATTGGAGCTGCGGGACTCGCTGCGCGCGGTGCTGGGCGGACGGGGCTACGCGTATGGGCCCTCGGAGGCCGCGCGCGAGGCGACCCAGGTCCGTCAGGATGCCCGTTCCCGGAGGCGCACGGCGGATGTGCTGTCCTCGGATGAGGCGCTGCCCACGGCGTCGGGGCGCGGCGGCGCCTCCATGGCCGGGACGTGAGCGGGGCGGGCGCGGTGTTCAGGGGATGCACGCGGTGGGATGGGTGCTTGTCTGGCGCGCGCGGACAGGCAGACTGATGCGCCTATGGGCGACGTGAACGAACTCCACCAGCGCTGGTGCATCGCGGACGGACACGCGGACTCCCTCATGTGGAACCGGGACTTGTGCACGCGCTCGGACGAGGGGCACGTGGACTTTCCCCGGCTGCGGGAGGCGGGGGTGAAGCTCCAATGCTTCACCATCGTCACCCGGGGCTTTCCCTTCATCGGTGGCTTCCCGGTGTTCGCCGCGTGGCGCGGCTGGCCCCGGGAAGCACGCGCGAGCGAGTGGACGCGGGCCTTGTGGCAGATAGAGCGCATGGAGGAGTTCTGCCGTCGCTCCGAGGACGCGGCGCGAATCACCACCACGCCCGCGATTCTGGAGGACAACCTCGCCCGGGGGCGGCTGTCCGCGGTGCTGGGGGTGGAGGGTGGGCATGCGATTGAAGGCAAGGTGGAGCGGCTGGCGGAGCTGCACCGCCGGGGCGTGCGCTTCATGGGGCTCACCCACCTGTCCAACAATGACCTGGGGGGCTCTTCCTTCCCGATGATGGGCAACCGGGGGCTCACCTCCCTGGGGCAGGAGGTGATGGAGGAGATGGCTCGGCTGGGGTTGAGCGTGGACGTGGCTCACGCCTCGGAGCGCACGCTGGAGAACCTCTTCACCCACCCTTCGGTCCGGTTCTTCTGCTCACACACGGGCGTGCGGGCGGCGGGGGGAGGGTGGCGCAACCTGAGTGACGCCTCCTTGCGCTTCATCGCGGACCGGGGGGGCGTGGTGGGAATCATCTTCGCCCCCGTCTATCTGGGAGGCGACGCGGTGGATGACGTGGTCCGCCATATCGAACACGCGGTGGACGTCATGGGCGAGGAAGGCGTGGGCCTGGGTTCGGATTACGACGGAATGGTGCCGCTGCCACGGGGGATGAAGGACGTCACCGACTTGCACCTGCTCACCACGGCACTGCTGCGCCGACATCCGGAGTCCTGGGTGGAACGAGTGATGGGAGGAAATTTCCGGCGTTTCTTCCAGACGACACTGGGTGGTTGACCGGCGGCGGTACGCTCGAAATATTGGTCGCAAGCTCATGAACCGCTCTCTCTTCGTCCTAGTGTCCGTCGTTGGTTCCCTCCTCCTTGCCGGCTGCGGTGGCGCCAGCGCGGGAGATGATTGTGACGAGGCGGGCAGCTTCGTCTGTCAGGAGAACGTCCTGGCGCTGGAATGCCGCACCGGGACGTGGCGGGAAGTTCCCTGCCGGGGTCCGCTCGGCTGCCGCGAGTCCGACGAGGCCGTGCGGTGCGACACCTCTGGCAACGTCGCGGGGGACGCGTGCTCCTCCAGCTCCGAGGGCCGGGGGCTGTGCCGACGGGATGGCAAGGCCGTGCTGGAGTGCCGCCAGGGAGTGCTGGTGGAGACGGCGACGTGCGCCACCTGTGAGGTGGACAACTCCGAGGTGACTTGCCAGCCGTGAGCCGTTGAAGGCGAGCGTCAGGAGTCGTCACAGGGGGACGTGTGGTAGCTTCGGAGCGCCGCTCGCGGGACTCCGATGCGACTTCCGATTCAAGCCTTTGGAGCCTGACACGCTGGTCGTTTCACTTCTCCCCGAGCGGCGCTCCTCTCTCCCATCTGGAGGCAGTGCGCGCGATGGCCCTGGCCGCCGAAGTCCGCATCGAACAGGTCGCTCGCGAGGACCTGGTGATGTTCGTCAACGCGTGTTTCTCCTGCACGGGACAGCGGGAGTTCTACGGTGACGCGCGCGGGCAGTCGGTCTCCATCGAGTTCCTGCACCAGTACATCCTCGGCAACTACCGGCGCCTCTATCGGCGCACGCTCGCCGCGGGCATCAACCACTTCAATCAGGCGCAGATCATCCTCAACCTGCTCGCCGTCGGCAGTCCGGCGGACGCGGCGGAGCGGCGGGAGGAGGGCGCGCTCATCGCCGCCGCCCTGCGGAGCCTGCCGTCGCAGCGGGCCTACCGGGTGCTGGAGTCCCTGCGCTCGCGGCACATCAACAACCGCAGGACGCGCGCCATCGTCCGTGAGTACCTGTCGGGGCGCTCCAGCCTGCCGTTCGACGCGGTGAAGTACCGCGCCAAGCTGCGCGCGGCGGTGGTGCATGGCCACCTGAAGTTGGACGGCGAGCTGGGGCCGTTCCTCTTCCATGGATGGAAGAAGCGCGTCTACACCCAGCCGTTGCTGGAGACGTTCCGCAAGGCCCACTTCGCCCAGGAGGCGCTCTATGAGCTGCCCTACACGGTGGCGGAGGGCCTGGCCCAGAAGCACGGTGTCCCCCGCGACGTGTTCCTCCAGCGAATCGAGCCCCGGCTCACCCAGGCGGAGCGGCTGCGCCTCCAGGAGTCCGCCGCGCGCGAAGGGGGCGGGGAGCCGCCGGTGGACCTGTCTCGCGCGCCGCTGACGAAGCTTGCGCTCTATGCCCTGTCGATGACGGACGCGGTCCGCGAGGCGCGCCGGGACGAGCTGCACACGGCGCTGGAGCGCGCCTCTGCGCGGGTGCTGGCGCGGGCACCGGCCTCCCTGGGCCGGGTGGCGGCGGTGCTGGACAACAGCTACTCCTCGTCGGGTTCCTTGCAGAAGCGTCGGCGTCCGCTGGGGGTGGCCCTGGCGGCGCACTACCTGCTGTCCGCCTCCGCGCGCGAGTACCGGGCCTTCTGGACCTGTCCCGTGGAGGAGCCGTTGCGCGTCACCGCGCGCGGGCAGACGGACCTCGCCACGCCGCTGTTGGATGCGCTGGCCTGGGGCGCGGAGCTGGTGGTCATCGTCTCCGACGGCTACGACAATGACCCGCCCAAGGCCGTGGCCGAGCTGACGCGGGTGTTCCGGGAGCGGTTGGACCCGGGGCGTCG
Source organism: Myxococcus sp. CA033 (assembly GCF_013336625.1). Classification (NCBI taxonomy): domain Bacteria; kingdom Pseudomonadati; phylum Myxococcota; class Myxococcia; order Myxococcales; family Myxococcaceae; genus Myxococcus; species Myxococcus sp. CA033. The sequence goes on from NZ_JABUMU010000029.1 coordinate 123,043, forward strand.
CACGGCCCTGGTCCACGTCAATCCCGTCTTCGACGCGGAGGAGTATTCGCCGCGCTCGTTCGGTGGCGCCGTCGCCACGGTGGGCGTGCGGGACGCGGAGGACGTGCCCACGGTGCTGGGCTTCGCGCGCTTCGCGGAGGGCACCGCGTCGCTGGCGGAGCTGGAGCGTTATCTCTCCGCGCGGGTGGCGTCCTGGCTGGAGCGGGATGCTCGCCGGAACGTGAGTGTGGAGGTGGGCGTGACACCGGGCGCGCCCGTGAGCGTCGAGGAGGGCGAGGCATGAGCGACGCGCGACTCATTCAGCGGCTGGAGCCCAAGGGCCTGAGGCTGGCGCCGTCGCAAGTCTTCGGACGCATCCGGCTGGTGCCGGTGCTGCGGGACGAGGTGAGGGGAGACCTGCGCTTCGCGCGCAGGGACTACTCGGACGCGGTCTCCGTGGTGTCGCTGGAGGGCCCGCTGACGGGGCGCGGGCTCAAGTACGTTTCCTACATTCCCCACGGCATGGTGGTGAGCTGGACGCACCGGCAGACGGAAGCCGTCTTCGGCACGCGCCTGCAGGCGCCCGAGGGCAAGCGCGTGAAGGTGGGCCCGGTCCCCGTGCGGCTGTTGCATCGGATGGTGCACCGGGAAGACCGCAACCAGCTGCGCATGCTGCCCCTGCACCTGGCGATGGAGGGCTTCCTGGCCCTGCACTTCGGCGGGCCGGATATCGCCTGGGCGGAGTACTCGCGAGCGGCCCTGTCCCACGGGTTGAGTCCGCGAGTAGAGGGCGTAGTGCCCGGGTGGGCGAGCACCGCGCTGGATGGCGCGCTGCGCACGTTCGAGGTCCACGAGAATCAGGTGGGCATGCTGCTGTTCAACGCGGATGAGCTGCTCTCCGCGTTCATCGTCGCGCACCCGGATGACTACCGCCTCCTGCACCGGACGTTGCTCAAGGACTTCTACGGGGACCTGCTGCTGCAGTACGGCTATCTCATGGAAGCTCCGGAGCTGGGGCTGTCCCTGGACGCGAAGCGGGTGTCCAGCGTGGAGGACCTGCGCGCGGAGGTGGCGCGCATGCGCGCGGACTGGGCGGCCTTCCATGGCTTCATGGCCGGCGGGCTGTTCGGCGTGGAGGTGACGTCCCGGAAGGTCTACGAGGCCGGGCCGTTCCTGCTCCAGCACTTCCACACGAGCCTGCTTCCCTCGGAGGAGAACCACCTGGGCGAGGCGATTGTGAGCCCCGACGGAACGCTGGAGTACCTCAAGACCTACCGGCTCTCGGCGGCGCAGACGCGGCGGGCGTACCTGCTGCAACGGCTCGCCACCTCGGGATGGAATCTGGACGACGCCGCGGAGGAGTTCGGCTCCACCCGACAGGACCTGGTCCTCCGGCTCCACAACGCGGGCTTCGGTTATCTGCTCAAGGACCACGTCCTGGAGGAAGCCCGGCGCTCGAAGGCGCGGGGCTCCTGAGGCTCGCTCAGAGCGCCCCGAGAAACGCGTCGAGCGCCGCGTTGACCTTCTCCGGCTGCTCCTGGTTGGACAGGTGCGCGGCGCCGGGGATGACCTCCAGCTTCGCCCCGGAGATGAGGTCCACCATCTGCTTCGCCTTCTCCAGCGGGGTGATGGCGTCATGCTCGCCCACCACCACCAGCGCGGGCCCGGCGTAGCGCGCCAGGATGTCCTTGGAGTCCGGACGCAGCGCCATGCCCCGCTGGGCGGCGGCGATGCCCTCGCGCGAGGCGGTGCGAATCTGCGCCTCCACCACGCGCCCCACCGGCGAATCCGGGGGCGAGGAGATGAGCTTGGGCATCAGGGCCTGGATGACGGGGTCCGCGCCCTTCTCCAGGGCGTCCTTCGCGGAGGCCTCACGTCGGGCCTTGCCCGCGTCGTCGTCGGCGGTGCACTGCGTGTCCATCAGCACGAGCCCGGCCACCCGGCCCGCGTCCTCGCGCAAGAGGGCCATGGCCGCGTAGCCGCCCATGGACACTCCGCCCACCACGGCCCGGTCGATGTTCAGCGCGTCCAGCAATCCCAGCGCGTCACTGGCGATGCGTGACATCTCGGTGGGGCCTTCACCCGGCATGCTCTGCCCGAAGCCGCGGATGTCCGGGATGATGAAGCGGTAGCGCCCGGACAGCGCCTTCACCTGGGCGTCGAAGGCGTCCCCGTTGAGGGGAAAGGCGTGCAGCAGCAGGACGGGGAGGCCCTGGCCCACGTCGCGGTAGTGCAGGGAGAGTCCATCCACGGTGACGGTCAGCATGCGTCCTCCGAACAGGGCTCAGAGCCACTGCTTGTGCTTGAACCAGAAGAAGAGGCCCACGGGCAGTCCGATGATCATCACCCACATGCTGATGTAGAAGCCCCGCCCTGACAGCACGTCGAAGTTCTGTCCGAAGAATCCGACGATGAACGACAGCGGCAGGAAGATGGTGGCGAAGATGGTGAGCTGCTTGGTGATGTCGTTCGTCTTGTTGGCCACCATGGACAGGTAGCCGTCCATGACGTTGCCCAGGATGTCGCGCCCGGCATCAATCTGCTCGTACAGGCGCACCAGATGGTCATACACGTCGCGGAAGTAGAGCGTGGAGCGCTCGTCGACGTGGGGGATGCCCCGCCGCGCCATCAGCCCCACCACGTCCCGCTGCGGGGACAGCACCCGGCGCAGCTGCACCAGCATCCGCTTCATCTCGAAGATGCGCTGCAGCTGGGACTTCTCCGCCCGCTCGAAGATGGACACCTCCAGGTCCTCCAACTCGTCACCGAAGGTGTCGAGGATGGGGAACTGCGCATCCACCAGCCCATCCGCCAGCAGGTAGAGGATGAAGTCCGTGCCCCGTCCCAGCGTCGCGTTCGGATCCGAGCGGACGCGCTGCTGGATGTTGTCCAGCCCCGAGAAGGGCAGCTCGTGCACGCTGATGATCCACTCCTTGGCGAGGAAGAAGTGGTGCTCATGCAGCGTCAGCTCGCACACGTCCTTCCCGGTGGTGAACCCCTGGAGGACGATGAAGACATGGTTCGGGTATTCCTCCAGCTTGGGCCGCTGGTCCAGGTGGAGGCAGTCCTCGACGGCCAGCCTGTGGAGGCCGAAGCGCTCGGCCAGCCGGGCCATCACCGCTTCGTCGGGGTGGAGGACGTCAATCCACTTCCGTCCCTCCTCGGCGAGCAGTTCCTCACCCCCGGTGAAGAGGGTTCCGTCCTTCATCAGACAGACCTGAATCATCCCGTAGCGCTCCCGGGCCTTGCGGCGCGGCCCCGATCCGAGTGCTAGAACTCCCCCGCGCGGAAGTCGAGCGCTAGAGTGTGCCCCCCGTGTCCGCTGACGCTGAAAACCCGCAGGCCTCCCTGACCCCGAGGCTCGAAGAAATCCTCCAGTCCCACCCCGACCGCGCCTTCGCGGGCCGGCTGCGCAAGGTGTACGCCGCCGCCGCCCAGGCCATTGGCCGGCTGAGTGACATGGACCTGGTGAAGTACGAGACGCCGGTGGTGGACTCCAGCCCGGACCTGTCGCTCTGGGAGGAGATGGCGCCCGTCATCCGAGACACGGTGATGGACGTCAACGCCCTCTTGAACGTCATCCGCGAGCAGTTCCCCGCACAGCCTTCCGCGGGCCTCGCGGACATCCTGCGCGAGGTGGGCGGGGCCCGCTTCCAGGACCCGGCCACGTTGCTCCAGGACGCCATGACGCAGCTCGCGCAGGGGATTACCCAGCTGGGCGAGGCGATGCGCAACCCGTCGGTGGTGAGCGACCGGTGGACGCTGCTGGCTGAAATCCAGAGCTTCCGGGCGCGCTTCCGCGAGCAGGTCAGCAACCTCGTCTTCGAGACGGCGAGCACCTTTGGCGAGGTGACGCGGGCGCAGGTGGTGCCCGGGCACGAGGCGGAGGTGAAGGCGGCGGTGACGGTGCGCGCCATCACCGCGGACCTGGGGCGCATCCTCACGGCGCGGCACAACAAGGTGCGCGAGGCGGAGCCCGAGGACGTGCAGTGGAACGCGCAGCAGCTCCAGACGGAGATGGACGCCTTTGGCCGCACGGCCGCGTACCGGAACCTGCGCGCGCAGGACAAGCGGCACATCGTGGAGATGCGCGCGGAGGTGGGTCGCCTGGCGATTCTCCCCAACCCCTCCCGCCAGGACCTGCTCAAGGTGGTGAGCGAGCTGGACGCGTTCGTCCGGGGCCTGTCCGCGGTGAACCAGCGCCAGGTGCTCATCATCCATGACCGCGAGGTGTGGGCCTCTTGCGGCGTGAAGCTGGAGCGGGCCCTGATGCTGTCGGACTCGGACGCGCCGGCCTCGGCCCGACTCCTGGCCGAGGCGGCCGTCAGCGCCCAGTCCCTCTACGGGCGGGCCTCCGACATGGACGCGTTCCTGCGCAAGGCGCGAAAGCAGCCCCTGGCCCAGCTCGTGGGACCGGAGCTGCGCGCCACCATCGAAGTGTTCCAGGGACTGTTGGCCCAGCTGGACGTGATGTGATGGCGGCTGCCAGCAAGGCGGTACCGCGCCCGTTGCGCGAGGCGGACCTGTCCCGTGTCGAGGGTGTCTTCACGGACGTGGATGGCACGCTGACCACCGGCCACCGGCTGCGCGCGGACACCGTGCGGGCGCTGGAGCGGCTGTCCGCTTCGGGCCTGCGTGTGGTGTTGGTGAGTGGCAGGCCGGCGGGGTGGGGTGAGGCGTGGGCGCGGCAGCTCCCGGTGGACGGCGTCATCGTGGAGAACGGCGGCCTGTTCTTCCTGCGAGGCAAGCGGGGGCTCCGCAAGGTGTACCTGGAGGCACCGGCCGAGCGAGTGGCGAACCGGCGTCGGCTCGAGAAGGAAGTCGGGCGCGTGCTGAATCAGGTGCCCGGGGCGCGGCTGTCGGTGGACAGCGCGTACACGGAAGTGGACCTGGCCGTGGACTACAACGAGGAAGCCCGGCTGGGCGAGGCGGGGGCGTCGCGCATCGAAGCGCTGCTGCGGGCGCGCGGGGTGACGGCGGTGCGCTCGTCCGTGCATGTGAACTGCTGGCTCGGTCGCTTCGACAAGCTGAGTGCGACGCGGCGCTTCGCGCGGGTGGCGTGGGGCGAGCGTTTGGAGCCTCGGGACGGCCGTTACGTGTATGTAGGGGATTCTTTCAATGACGCCCCGATGTTCCAGGCTTTCGAGCTGGGCGTGGGCGTAGCCAACGTGCGCGCGGTGTTGGACCGCATCGACGCGCCGCCGGCTTTCATTACCCGGGCAGCCGAGGGGAAGGGGTTCGAGGAGCTGGCTCGGGCCCTCCTCGCTCGGCGGGGCCGTGGGGCTCGTGAGGAGTGACACCGTGAATGTCGTGAAGCTGGAGCTGGCGCGGGGACTGGGGCGCCACCTGCGCGCGGGACACCCGTGGGTGTTTCGCAAGGCGCTGGAGCATGTGCCGAGGATTCCCGCCGGCAGCGTGGTGGACCTGACGGAGAACGGGAAGTTCGTCGCGCGGGGGTATTACGATCCGCACTCGGCCATCGCGGTGCGGGTGCTGACGCGCGACTCGCGGGACACGGTGGACGCGGGCTTCATCACCCGCCGGGTGCGGCGCTCGCTGGCGGAGCGCCAGTCGCTCCTCGATCTGACCGACACGGACAGCTACCGCCTGATTCACGGCGAGGGGGACGGGCTGCCGGGAGTGGTGGTGGACCTCTACGCCGGCTGGGCGGTGATGAAGCTGTATTCGGCGGGCCTGACGCCGTATCGCCCGCTCATCGTCGAGGCGCTCAAGGCCGGCATCCCGGGCCTCAAGGGCATCGTCGGTCGCGATGAAGTGGCGCGGGACGACGTGGAGGAGGACGAGGGTCGGGGCTCGGGGCGCATGTTGTACGGGCAGGACGCGCCGGAGCAGATCGCCATCCGCGAGCGCGGCGTCACCTTCATGGTGGACGTGTGGCGCGGGCAGAAGACGGGGTTCTTCCTGGACCAGCGGGAGAACCGTCACCTCATCCGGCGACTGGCCAAGGGCCGGGACGTGCTCAACTGCTTCAGCTTCAGCGGCGGCTTCTCCGTCAACGCGGCGCTGGGCGGGGCGAACACCGTGTTCTCGGTGGACATCGACCCGGAAGCCATCGCCCTGGCGCGCGAGAACTTCACGCGCAACGGGCTGCCTGCGGAGAAGCATGACTTCCTCGCGGCGGACGTGTTCACGGTCATCCAGTCCTTCAAGGACGAGGGCCGCACCTTCGACATGATCATCCTGGACCCGCCGGCCTTCGCGAAGAGCCAGCGCGCGGTGCAGGCGGCCCTGGACGGGTATGCGTCCCTGAATCGGCAGGCGCTGAGCCTGTTGCGGCCGGGCGGCCTGCTGGCCACGGCGTCGTGCTCGGCGCGCGTGAGCCCGGACGACTTCATGAGCGCGGTGCGCGAAGCGGGCTTCAAGGCTGGCGTCGACCTGGCGCTCGTGGAGGAGCGCTACCAGCCGCCGGACCACCCGGTGCGGTTGCAGTTCCCCGAGGGCAAGTACCTCAAGTTCTACGTGCTCCAGGCGGTGTAGCTCCGCCGCTCAGCGGGCCCGGGATATCGCCCGGGCCCGTGCGGGGAGCGGGAGCCCGTCAGGTGCCGAAGACGTTCCTCGCCACGCGGTCCAGCACGGTGGTGCCCCAGGAGAGGCTGGCCTTCATCAGCCGCTCCATGTCCTTCGTGAACGCGGCGCCCGCGGGCATCTGCGCGTACGTCCGGCTCAGGAAGAGGCTCTTGTTCTCCTCCTCGAAGTCCACCGAGCCACCGCCAGCGTCCGTGCCGTCCTGGGCTTGCTTGCGAAAGCCGTCGATGACACCCGGCTTGGGGTCTTCCCGGAAGCGGTAGACGAGCGCGCTGCACTCCAGCACCTGCGTGTCCGCGTGGTGCTCGAAGTAGAGCTGCGCGCTGCCCACCATGGTGCCGCCCAGCCCGTTCTCGTTGAGCCCCTCGCTCATCCCGGCGCCCTGCGTCTGCAGGTACCAGCGGACGAGCGCGCGCGCGGCCTCGCGAGTCATGGGTCCGCCCGGAGGGGGCGGGGGTTTGGCGAGGCCCATCGTGGCCAGCAGCCACTGGATGTGACGGGAGAACGCGAGGGCCATGTCAGCGGGACTGCGCGGGGATGACCTTCGCGGCGACGCGCTCGAACACGTCCACGCCCCAGACGAGGCTCGCCGCCATCAGCTTGCTCAGCTCGGAGGCGAACACCAGGTCGATGGGGCGCGTCGTGTACGTGCGACTGAGGAAGAGGCTCTTGCTCTCCGACTCGAAGTCCACGGTGCCGCCGCCCGCGTCCGTGCCGGCCTTCTGCTCGTCGCGGAAGCCGTCGAGGACACCGGGGCGGGGCGCGTCGCGGAAGCGGTAGATGAGGGCGCTGCACTTGAGCTCGCCCGTGTCGGCCGAGTGCTCGAAGTACAGCTGCGCCTCGCCGACAGCGGCTCCGCCGAGCCCCTTCTGATTGAGACCGGGGCTCAGGGGAACGCCCTGAGCCGCCAGGTACGCCTGCACCAGTTGAGTCGCCTCGTCTCGCGTCATGGCTGCTTATCTACCACGACTGACGGGCGGCTCTCAGAACTCGCCGGCGCGGGCCTGCTCGAAGGGCACGCGGTGGTTGAGGTACGTGTCGACCAGCGAGTGCGCGCCCGAGAACACGGTGTCCTCGGAGAAGTAGTGCACCTTCGCGTCCTTGCCCGCGTGGCGCAGCATGTCCGCGGGGCTCCAGCCCTTGCCGCCCAGGCCGAAGAGGGTGGGGACCGCGTCGCGGTTGTTGATGTAGTGCACGTAGTTGGGGCCGTCCGGGTAGGTGCAGGCGGCGGCCGCGAACGTCTCCACGTTCAGCTTGCTCATCGTCTGCTGGACCTGCTCCGGCGACATCCCGTCTTCGATGCGCAGCCGGCGCGCCACGTCCGACAGCGCGCGCGAGGTGATGAGGCCACCCTGGCTGTAGCCGACGAGGTGCACGTCCCGGCCCGCCTTCAGCTCGCCGTAGACGGCGTCGGCCAGCGTGTCGACGGCGGGGTTGGTGCCCTTGCCCAGCTTGTCCTTCACGGCCTGGAGCAGGTCGCCGACGGTGCCCTCGGTGGAGTTGTGCACGCCGATGGTGCGCACGCCCGTCTCGTCCGCGAGCGCCTGAAGCTCACGCGCCTGCTTGTCCTTCTCCGTGCGCATGCCGTTCGTGTAGATGAGCGTGGCCGTCGCGTTCGGGTTGTTCTTGGGCGTGAAGGCGGGGATGTCGCTCAGCGGCGTGCCGGGCTCGAACGTCTGGCCGCCCGCGCCCACCAGCTTGCCGTCATAGACCTTGTCCTTCGAGCCGGCCGGAGCGGTGAACACCTGCGCGGCGGCCACGGTGTTCGTCGTCTTCGCGCTGTCGAAGCCATCCACCACCGCGCCGGTGCGCTGCGCGGTCGGCTGCACCGCGGGCGTCGCCACCGTGTTCGCTTCAGACGTGCGCGCAACGGACGTCCGAGGGGTGGTGCCGACGAGGGTGCGGCCGCGCTCGATGGTGCTCATGGTGGGGGGCTCCAGCGGATAAAAAGGGGGATGGAAGAAAGAGTCCTTGCCCCATTGTCCCAGGACGCCGTCTGAAGTTGCGCACAAACGCGGTAATTCGCTCCAAACGCTGAATTCCGACGCACTGCGTCGCGGACCTCGGGCGAAGACCTGGTGCGTCATGTTCCGAGGGAAGCGCGGATCCCACGCCGGACTTGGAGCCCGCGCCCAGAGGTGGGGCGCGCCAGAATGGAGCATGCGCTGGGAGTATCGGCTCGGCGCGAGCCCTCCTAAGGTGGGTGACATGGTCCAGAAAGGTCAGTTCCTGGAGCGCTCCACCCTGATTCCGGTGGGGGCGGTGGTGATGGAGGGCACGGCGCACCGCGGCAAGCGCGCGCCCCCGTTGTTGATCCTTCCGCCGAGGCCCGACGAGGGTGGGGGGATGGATCACGTCATCGCCGCGGAGCTCGCCTGGGCGGCGGCCAGCGCGGGCTTCCCCACGCTGCGCTTCAACCACCGGGGTGTGGGCGCGAGCCAGGGGGCGCGGGGCAAGGACCTGGCGCTGCTCGACGACGCCGAGGCGGCCATGCGGGTGTTGCTGGAGAACGCGGGGACGAGCGCGCTGGCGGTGGCGGCGCTCCACGGGGGGGCCCAGGTGGCCCTGGCGCTCCAGGCGCGGTTCCCGTCGGTGGGAGGGCTGTGCCTCGTCGCGCCGGCGGATGTGGACGCCTCGGTGCTGGCCCGGGTGACGTGCCCGCTGCTGGTGGTCCAGGGGGAGGCGGACGGGCGGATGCCCCGGGCGGCGGTGGCGGCCGCGGTGGCGCGGGCCGGGGGGGATTTCGAGGTCATCGATGACGCGGGGGCGACGTTCCAGCGCAACCTGCCGCAGGTGGGACGGGCCGTGTCCACCTGGCTCCAGCGGCTCTCCGGCGGATGACCGATGCGCTGCAACCCACCGGACTCCTTCACATTTCTTCAGCCTCCCGCACTTGCACGCCGGGAGAGCGGACGTACAGACTGTCTGTGCAGACCCAATCGTTTCGCCGTTCGTTCGTAGGGTCTTCCGGAAGCGTGCCTCGTTCCTCAAGGAGTAGCCCGATGCGGATGGTGCGATGGACCCTGGGTGGCGCCGCGCTGGCCCTGGCCGTGACGGTAGCCCCTGCGTGCAAGTCCGCGGAGAGCGACGCCGAGCGTGCGCCCGCGCCTCCCGCCTCGCTCGAGAACCTGGCGGACGACGTGGATGTCGTCCCGCACGCCATCCTCGTGGACTTCAAGGACGGCACCACGCAGGCCCAGTTTGACGCCTGGGAGGCCGACTGGGGCGTGGACCTGGAGCTCAACTCCGTGGAGAGCGCCGACGAGGCCCTCACCCTGGCGGTGGGCGTGGATGACGTGCAGGGCGTGCTGGAGCGCATCCGCCAGCATCCCAGCGTCGAGGCCGCCGAGCCGCTGATGGAGGTCCGCGCCAGCTTCACTCCGAATGATCCGGAGTACGCGCAGCAGTGGAACCTCAAGATGATCGACATGCCCAAGGCGTGGGAGCGCAGCCGGGGCAAGGGCGTGGTGGTGGCGGTGCTCGACACCGGCATCGCGTACGAGGACCACGACGACTTCAAGCAGGTGCCGGACCTGAAGGGCGTGAAGTTCGTTCCGGGCTACGACTTCGTGAACGACGACGAGCACGCCAACGATGACCACGGGCACGGCACGCACGTGGCGGGCACCATCGCCCAGGCCACCAACAACGGCGAGGGCGTGGCGGGTGTGGCCTTCGAGGCGACGCTGATGCCGGTGAAGGTGCTCAACCACTTCGGTGGCGGCACCACGGCGGACATCGCGGACGCCATCCGCTTCGCGGCGGACAAGGGCGCCAACGTCATCAACATGTCGCTGGGCGGTGGCGGCTACTCGCAGGTGATGGCCAACGCGGTGGAGTACGCGCGCAAGAAGGGCGTCACCGTGGTGGCCGCGGCCGGCAACGGTGGGCGCGCGCGCGTGGAGTTCCCCGCGGCCTATCCCGGCGCGGTGGCGGTGTCGGCGGTGGGGCCCGAGGGCTCGCTCGCGCCGTACTCGTCCTACGGCAAGGAGCTGGATATCGCGGCGCCCGGTGGTGACAAGCGCAAGGGCGACCAGGGCGGCATCCTCCAGAACACCATCGACCCGAGAGACCCCTCGCGCTCCGTCTACGCGTCGTACCAGGGCACCAGCATGGCCACCCCGCACGTGGCCGCGGTGGCCGCGATGCTGTACGCGGCTGGCGCGAAGACTCCGGACGCGGTGGAGAAGGCGCTGTACGCCGGCGCGGCGAAGGTCGCGGACCAGGCATGGACCGAGCAGTACGGCCACGGTCTGCTCAACGCGGAGGCGTCGCTCGCGTCGCTGGGTGGCGGGATGTCGCGCTGGCCGCCGCTGTACTGGGCGCTGGGCCTGCTGGCCTTCGTGCTGCTGACCCTGCGGGGCCGCGAGCGTCCGGGCTACCTCAACGCGCTCCTGCGTCCGGCCTTCCTGGTGCCGCTGCTGCTGTCCACGGTGGGCGTGTACTTCGTGCGCACGTGGTTCGTGAGCTCGGCGGACGTGACAGGGAGCGTGGTGGAGATGGCGTCGCTGCCCATCCCCGACTGGGAGCGCATCATCTTCGGCCGTCGCACGGTGAGCCCGCTGTTCTACAGCGCGCTCATCCCGGTCCTGCTGTCGCTGCCGGCCATCGGTTGGAAGGGTCTGCGTCCGGCGGTGGGCGGACTCGCGCTGGGCTTCGCGGGCTTCCTGGCGTACTCGGCGTGGGCCGGCGCGCCCGCGCTGTCGTGGATGCCCTTCACGTTCCTGGCGAAGCCGTGGCTGGGCTTCAACACCGTCCTCTGCATCGTCGTCGCCCGGGCCATGCTCAAGAAGGAGGACGTGCCTTGAAGCTGTCCGGGCGCGTGGTCTTCCGGGACGTCGAGACGGGCGTCTGGGTGCTGGAAGGCGACGACGGCACCACCTACCAACTGGCGGGTGGCGACCGGAAGATCAAGAAGGACGGCCAGCGCATCGAGGCCGAGGGCGACGTGGACCGTGACGTGCTCACCAGCGCCATGGTGGGCCCCGTGTTCCACGTCAGCTCGTATCGCTTCGTCTGAGGTGTGAGGGGCCGTGGCTGCCCCTCGCGCCTGTCAGGGCTGCTTGGGGCCGCCCGCGCTCTTGTGGGCGCGGGCCTGACGCAGCCGCTCCTCGTGGTACGCCTCCATGGGGGCCGCGCCTCGACGAGCGGCGGCCCGCAGCTCCTCCAACGCCTCTCGCTCCGCCTGCAGCCCGGGCTCCGCGTCCTTCTTGAGCGGTGTCAGGGGATTGGCCACGTCGAAGAGGTTGAGGGAGATGCCTCGCCTGTCCACGACGCCCAGCAGGACGAGGGACACCGTCGCGGCCGTCACCCAGGGAAACAGCAGCGTCGGCAGGGACGGCACCGGCCGCGTCTCCCGGGCGCTCTCGTCGCTGTGTGGCGCGCCCACGCCCCAGACCGACGCGTGGTGGCGCGCGAAGGTCATCAGCCCCAGCAGCCCCACCCAGCCCAGTCCCGCCAGGGAGAGCACGGCCAGCGGCGAGGTGTCCGTGTCCGTCGCCCCCTGGTCCATCGCCTTGGCCGCGAGGAACAGCACGGAGGACACCAGGTTGTTGGCCGCGTGCGCGCCGATGCCCGGCCACAGCGAGCCGGTGCGCAGATAGAGCCAGCCGAACAGCAGGCCCAGCTCCACGCGCGCCACGAAGCCCACCGGGTCCAGATGGAACGCGCTGAACACCACGGCGGAAATCACCAGGGCCTTCACCGGTGATGCCGGAGGCCGAGGCGTGATGCCCCGCTGGAAGACGCCCCGGAAGAACAGCTCCTCGCAGAAGGGAGCGGCGACCGTCACGCCCGCGAGGATGACGGCCAGCTCCACGGGCGTCTGCTGATCGAAGAGGCGCGAGCCGTCGAACATCTCCGTCAGCCACTCGGGCGCGAGCTTCTGGGCAACGAACTGGATGGGCACCACCAGCGCGAAGAAGTTGGCCACGCCCAGCAGGAAGCCGAAGAGGGTGGGCAGCGCGGGCAGCGGCGTCAGCCCGGTGTACAGCGCGGGCTTCCATCCGCCCATCCGCGGCAGCAACCAGCCCAGGCCCAGGAAGATGAACACCTCGGTGAACCAGATTCCGAAGGCCGCGTTGAGGAACTGGACCGAACCTCCCACCGCGATGAACAGCACCAACGCCAGCGCCGCCCCCGCCAGCGCGAGCCTCCGTGGGCTCCCTGGCTCAGGGCGCTCCGGGGGTGGCGGCTCGGAGGGACCCGTCGGCTCATGCGGCCGGGCGTCGCTGGGAGCGGAATCTTCCAATTTGGCGTCTCCTTGGAGCGAAAAGCTGAACTGTCCGCACTTCGACTTCTCTATACTGTGCGCACCTTGACGTCCTTCATCCTGGCTCGAACGGCGCAGCGGACGTGTTGGAAGCTCTCACAATCCCTGGGTGTGTGGTGTGCCCTGGGCGTGGGGCTGGGAGCGGCGACGTCGCACGCGTCGGCGTTCTTGGTGGAAGCGCGAACCGAGGCGCAGGCGTACCAGATTCGTGCGTGGCGTGGCAGCACACCGGATGACCCGGTGCTGCTTCCTCGGCGGCGAATCGTCCAGTACCTGGGCCTCAGCGCCTTCGAAATCGCCACCGGGCAGGACCTGGGCTTCGAGTCCAACCTGCGCATCTGGGCGGACTTCGGATTGCCCAAGGGCGAGGCCGAGCGCGTCGACGGCCTGAAGTCCGAAGACGCAGAGCTGTTGCATGCGTACGTGCGCTACGCGAAGGGCGGCTTCGAGGGGCGCCTGGGCCGACAGCTCTACACGGACGTTTCGGACATCCTCGCGTTCGACGGCTTGCGCGTGCGGTACATGAGCCGCCTGGGATTGGGCGCGGAGGTGTACGGCGGGCTGTGGGTGAAGGGCACGAGCTTCCTGGGCTCCTCCGTGTACCAGTTGGAGGGGACGCGGGAGAGCGACGCGCGGCGCCTGGACGCGGGCGTGACGGGCGCGGACTCGACGCTCGATGCGATGGAGCCCCTCATCGGCGCGAAGCTGCTGATGGAGGACGTGAAGGGCTTCCACGCGTCGGTCGGCTATCGCAAGGCGCTGGTGGAGGGGAAGACGAACCTGGAGCGCGCCACGGTGGAGGCGCGCTACGGCCGCGGGCTGGGGCTCAACGCGCTGGCGGGCGTGGACTACGACGTGCTGATGGGCAAGGTGGCGCAGGTGCGCACGCAGCTGCGCTGGGATGCCACGCGCTTCGCGGCCACTGCGGAGGTGATGCGGCTGTCGCCCGTGCTGGCCGCGGACTCCATCTGGTACTACTTCGCGTGGGCGCCCCGTGACGAGGCGCGGCTGCGCGTGGACCTGTTCACCCCTGGCGCGCTGCGCTTCTACGTGCAGGGCCTTGGCAGCAAGTACAACGAGAACGTCAACCCGGACCTCGCCATCGCCGCCCAGGTAGACGCCGAGGGTGCTCCCGAGTCCACCAGCGTCGGTGGCTCCGCGGGCGCGGCGTGGCGCTCGGGGTCCTTCCGGTCGGCGTTGGATGTGACGTACCGCACGGGCTACGGCGGCGACCAACTCTGGGGGGACCTCACCGGCGGCTACACGTTCGACCGGGAGCGCTTCACCCTGGACGCGCGGGTGTCCTTCGCGCGCATCTTCGACAGCTTCAACGCGCGCCTGGGTGGCAACTTCTACGGCGCCCAGGTGTGGGCCAGTCGAGCGCTGACGCGGGCGACGCGGCTCTCCCTGGTGGTGGAGCAGAACTTCAACCCGTTCACCGACTCGGACACGAAGGGCTTCCTGCTCTTCGACCTGAAGGCGAGCCTGTAGATGCTGCCGCACCGCCAGAACCGAAACGCGCTGCTCGCCCTGGCCGCGCTCGCCACCATGGTGGGCGCCGGCGTCGCCTGGGCCGCCACGGCTCGCGAGCGCAGCCTCGCCGTGTATCCCGCGCAGCATGTGCCCCTGCGCTTCGACCATGCGCAGCACCTGGAGGCCGGGGCTGAGTGCGCCACGTGCCACGACGCGGCCCGCGCCAGTCAGTCCCCCAAGGACGTCAACCTCCCGGGGCACGAGGAATGCGAGACGTGCCACGACATCGAGGCGGGGCGGAAGGGCAAGCCCACGGACCCGAAGTCGAGCTGCAACACGTGTCACCCGGGTTTCGACGCCACGGTGCGCAAGGAGCCCGCGAAGCTGTCCATGCCCACCGCCAACCTCATCTTCAGCCACCAGCAGCACGTGGACAAGAAGGTGGAGTGCTCGGTGTGCCACGGCGAGATGACGGACGTGAAGCTCGCCACGCGCAACCAGTTGCCGAAGATGGCCACGTGCTTCAAGTGCCATGACGGCAACGTGGCCTCCAACACCTGCGCCACGTGCCATCCGACGGAGCCCTCTGGGCGACTGAAGCTCGTCTTTGATTCGGGCCTGCTGCGTCCCATGCAGGGCAACCCGCTGGGCCTGGACCACGGGCCGCGCTACGAGTTCAACCACGGGGCGCGCGCGTCGACGGACCGGTTGACGTGCATGCAGTGCCACAGCGAGAGCTATTGCCAGACGTGCCACGACGGCATGCAGAAGCCGCTGTCCATCCACCCGAACGACTACATCACGCTGCACCCGGTGCAGGCGCGAGCGGGCTCGCCCCGGTGCGAGAGCTGCCACCGTGCGCAGTCCTTCTGCGCCGCGTGTCATGAACGGGTGGGCGTGGGCATGGACGCGGACAAGTCGCTGCGTCCGCGCAACCAGAAGGTGCACCCGGACTACAGGGCCTGGGTGGAGCTGCCTGGCCCGCAGCACCACGGCATCGCCGCGTCGCGGGATTTGACGAGCTGCATCTCCTGCCACCGTGAGGAGTCCTGCATGAGCTGCCACTCCGAGTTGTCGTCGCGGCGGCAGATCAACCCGCACCCGGCGGGCTTCGCGCAGACGTGCAAGAAGCTGGCGTCCGCGAATGACCGGGCCTGCCTCAAGTGCCACTCGGCGGAGAGCCTGGCGCAGAAGGGGTGCCGGTGATGCGCGCGCGCCAGACTTTCGTGAGGGGCACGCTGCTGGTGGCCTTGTCGGTGGCGTCGCTCTCGGGGTGTCTGGAGCCAGGGGACGCCATCTACGACCGACGCGACACGGTGCCGCCCAGGGTCATCTCCACCGACCCGGGTGGCGGCGGGGTGCTGGCGACGGATGGCACGCTGCGCATCACCTTCTCGGAGGCGATGGACGTGCGCAGCCTGCGTCCCGGCATCGCCGTGTTCGCCGCGCGCGATGAAGTCCCGCTCTCCGTCCTCGCGCCGGAAGTTCCGGAGCTGGAGCAGGACGTGGAGCGGGGCGACGTGGAGTACACCGTGGAGGCCAGGGTCGCCGAGGGCTCCACGCTGTCGCCCAACACGCAGTACACGCTGGTGCTGCGCGACGTCCTCACGGACTACGAGGGCAACCCGTTGGCCACCGAGGTGCGGGTGGTGTTCCGCACCGCGCCGTGAGCCGAGTGGGCCCGGCTACATCCGCGTGAAGTCGAAGTCCTGGGCCACGGCCTTGCCGTTCTCGTCGCCTTCGATTCGCGCGGTGAGGCGGCCCGCCGAGGGGCGCTGGTAGAAGATGCGCTTGGGGTGGTCGTTCTGGGGGTTCTCGAAGAGCGCGCCGTTGCTGTTGCAGCGCACCAGCTTGAAGTCCGTGCCTGGGCGGCCCATGGGCTGGGCGACGTAGTAGAGGCCGTCGGCGCGGGCTTCGATGCGCATGTACTCGAAGAACACCGTCTTGTTGCGGACGATGGCGCGGCTCACCCCGAAGAGCGTGCCGGCGTCCGCGTGCGTCCAGTGCTCCTCCACCGTGCTGCCTGCCTTGTCCTGACGCCAGCTCCCCGACATCCAGGCGAGGTCATGGATGGAGTCCCCGCAGGTGCGGGAGGGCGTCTCGCGCTCGGGTGGCGTCGACTTGCAGCCGAGGAGGGGGGCACCACAGAGCGCGAGGGCGAGGAGGGCAGGGCGGACGAGCATGTCCGCATCCTCACATGCCTCGCTGACGGGCCGCACCGCCGATGGCGACAGTGCGGCCCGCGTGAGTGAGGGTCAGCGCTTGAGGTACTCGCGGATGGCGTCGGCGAGCTGCCGGCGTGCCTCCGCGTCCGTGGCCTGCGGCCCCAGCTTGAGCTTCTTGTCCTCTTCGACGAGGAGCTTCTGGTCCTGCAGGTACGTGACTGCGTTCTCCAGCGTCACCTTGGCCAGGGACTCGGCGGCGGTGATGCGGCCGGCGTGGTACTCCGCGCGGCCCGTCTCGAGCGCCAGGCGGATGAAGGCCTTGCGGTCCTCGGCGACGCCGTTGGCCACGTCGTTGAGTGTCATGGCCGCCAGGAGGTAGGCCTCCAGGTAGTCGCGCAGCAGGTCGGCCAGGAACTCCAGCTCCGGCTGGGCGTGGGGCTCGGGGGCCACGCGCAGGGAGTCGCCCTCGTTGATGACCAGGCCCATGCGGACCAGCCGCTCCACCGTCTCCGCGAAGATGGTGTCGAACGTCGTGTTCACCCGGTAGATGAACTCGACCTTGAACAGGCGCGAGAGGAACAGGGCGCGGGCCTTCACCGCGTCGTAGGGCGCGGGCGAACCGGCGGCCAGCATGGCGTTGGCCACGAGGCTGCGCGCCGAGACGAGGTTCATCAGCGTGTTCTTGTAGAAGGACATCTCCGGGCGGCGGTTGTCCTCCACCTGGTAGATGACGTCGCCCTTCGCCTCCTGCGTGCGCACCATCTCGTCGTCGATGAAGGTGCGCATCGCGTCCTGGATGGGGCCCATCGTCTCCGGGTTGCTGGGGGCGTTGCCCAGCTCGCGAGACTGGGGCGCGCCGTCTTCCTGGGCGATGCGGCGCAGGATGCTGATGCGGTCGGCGAGCTCCCGCTGCGTCAGGCCGCGGCGGCGGTGCGCCAGGAGGGACGTGCTCACCAGTGCATGCGGCGTCACGGTGGACACCTTGCTGATGCCGTACATGACGCGGTTGCCGAGCGCGCGGACCAGGCCCTTCTTCTGCTCGTCCGTCACGGGCTCGTCGGGGTTGAGGCCGCGCTCCTTCATGAACTCCAGGAGGGAGATGGGCTCATCGAAGCCCAGGTGGATGCGGCCGTAGCGCGCCGCGAGCACCTTGGGTGTGCTCAACAGGGCCTTGAGGTCCTCCGGCTTCTTCTCTCCGCCCGCCAGCTCCTTCGAGTAGCTGCCCGACTCGACGACCTTCTCGTAGTCGATGGCCACCGGCACGAAGAGCAGGTCATTGCGCGCGCCCTCGAGCACGGACTCCACCTGCCAGGTGAACATGCCCAGCTTGGGCGCCAGCAGCTTGCCCGTGCGCGAGCGGCCGCCCTCGGGGAAGAACTCCTGGTGGATGCCGTCATGCACCAGCTTGCGCACGTACGCCTTGAAGGACGCGGCGTAGACCTTGTCGCCCTTGAATGAGCGCCGCAGGAAGAAGGCGCCGCAGCGGCGGAAGATGCTGCCCAGGGGCCAGAAGGACAGGTTGGCGCCCGCGGCGACGAGGGGCACCGCGTAGCCCCGGTTCCAGAGCACCCAGCTCATCACCAGGTAGTCCACGTGACTCTTGTGGCTGGGGCACAGGACGATGGGGGCGCGCGTCGCGGCCTTGAGCGCGCGGTGCAGGCCCGCCTCGTCCACGTGCATGCCGTCGTAGATGCGGTTGAACACCCACTCCAGCACGGGCGCGACGAAAGCCAGCGTCGTGGGGCTGGGCTTCGCGGCGATGGCCTCCAGGTTGCGGCGAGCTTCGCGCAGCACGCTCTCCGGCTTGCGGTTGGACTCGACGGCCTGCTCGTCCACCACCTTGCGCAGCTGCCTGTCACGCAGCGTCTCGTCGATGACGCGCTCGTGGGGCTTGGCCGGAGGGCCGAACACCGCGCGAGTCTCCCGCGACAGGTGCACGTGCAGCGTGCTGCGCACCTTGCGCGCGAGAACCTCCACCGAGTCCTTCGGGTTCTCCTCGGCGAAGGCCCGCAGGTCGATGGGCTCTCCCACGCGGAACTGGGCGCGCTTGTAATTGCGGAAGAAGGCCAGCATCGAGTGCAGGAAGCCCGGTGCCTCCGGGCTGCCGAACACCACGTCCACCCAGTTGGGCTTGAGCCGGGCGCTGCTCTTCTCCCAGACGAACAGCTCCGGTACCAGGTACACGGGCCGGTCCGACTTTCGCGCCAGCTCCACCAGCGCGGGGAAGGGGTCCTCGTGGGTCTCCTTCCCCGACGCGTGCATGAGCGCGGTGCGGCGCAGGAAGACCAGACCGCTGCCCCCGTTCTGCTGCGCGTACTCGAAGCGCTCCTGGAAGGCGCCGGACTGCTTCGTCTGGCGCCAGGGCTTGGTGAACCACGGGCGCAGGTTGGACACCGCGCGGATGGGCGGCAGCGTCCTGCGCACCATGGCCCAGGTCAGATAGAGGAAGTTCACCCAGGCCGTGGAACGCATGACATGCACCACGAAACCCTTGGCGTGCAGGTTGCGCAGCTCATCCTCGGCCTCGGGCGGGAAGTGGACGCTCTCCAGATAGCGAGCACCCAATGCCCGGCCCATCGGGCCGAACTCGGCCTTCAGCAAGGACTCTCCCTGATTCGCAGACGGCGACAGCGCGGTTTCCAAGGCAGCCCCCGGGGCTACATGTTCTCGGGCGTTGGAATGCCCAGAAGTGTCAGACCCGCCGCGAGAGTAACCCGGGCCGCGTCCGTGAGGGCGAGTCGTGCGAAACGCAGCGCGTCATCGTTCTCGACGAGGATGCGCTTGTCCCGCTCCTGATTGCCCAGCGTGTAGTAGCGACTGAGGGCCGCGGCCACGTCCAGCAGCAGGCGCGCGACGAGGCTCGGCTCGTACTGCTCGGCCGCGTCCTTGACGACCTCGGGCAGCCGCATGATTTCGCGCACCAGGGCCTGCTCCTCGGGGAGCGTCAGCAGGCTCGCGTCGTAGCTCGCGGGCGCGCCTCCACCCTTGCGCAGCACGTTGACGACGCGTGCGTGGGCGTACTGGAGGTACGGGCCCGTGTGGCCCTCGAAGCTGAGGACCTCGTCCCAGTCGAAGGTGTAGTCGCTGGCGCGCTTGTGCTTGAGGTCGCCGAAGGCGATGGCGCCCAGGCCGATCTGCTCGGCCAGCAGGTCCGGGTCGTTCGTCTGGAGCCGACCGGCCTCCTGGTTCTCCTTCACCTTGACGGAGGCGCGCTCCTTGGCCTCGTCCAGCACGTCGTTGAGCTGCACCACCAGGCCCTTGCGCGTGCTCATGCCGTGAATGCGGCCGAAGGCCACGTGAACGCAGCGGTCCGCCCACGGCTGGCCCATCGCGCTCAGCGTGCGGAACACCTGGCGGAAGTGCAGCGCCTGGTCCTGCGCGACGACGTAGAGCGCCTTGTCGTAGTGGAACCGCTCGTAGCGGTCCTCGGCGGCGGCCAGGTCTCGTGTGGCGTAGAGCGTGGTGCCGTCGTTCTTCTTGAGGAGGATGGGCGGCTCGTTCTCCGCGTAGGGCAGGTCGACGATGAGCGCGCCCTGCGACTCCTTCACGCCGGGCTTCTTGGCGATCTGCTCGATGACCGCGTCCATCTTCCCCTGGTAGCGGCTCTCTCCTTCGATGTGCTCGAACTCGATGCCCATCCGCGCATAGATGGTCTTGAAGCCGCGGATGCTCGTCTCGCGGAACTGGTTCCACACCTTGAGGGCCTCGGCGTCACCGGCCTCCATGCGGCGGAAGAAGTCGCGGGCCTTCGCGTCGAACTCGGGCTCTTTTTCGGCGCGCGTGTTCGCCTTGACGTAGACCTCCACCAGGTGGCCCATGTCGTCGATGCGAGCGGGGTCGCCGTACTCCTGGAAGCCCACGGCCACGAGGCCGAACTGCTTGCCCCAGTCGCCCAGGTAGTTGATGCCCTCCACCCGCCAGCCGAGCGCCCGGTAGATGTTGGCGATGCAGTGGCCCAGGAACGTGGTGCGGATGTGGTGGAACGCGATGGGCTTGGCGATGTTCGGCGACGAGTAGTCGACGGTCACCGTCTTGCCGCGTCCCGCGTCCGCGTCACCGCCGTAGGCCAGGCCCGCCGAGCGAGCGGCGTCGAGGACCTCCGCCGTGAAGGGCATGAGGGCGAAGCGGGCATTAACGTAGGGGCCCACCGCCTTGATTTCGAGCCCCGGCACGCTGAGCGTCTGGGCGAGTCCGGCGGCGATGGCGGGAGGCGCCTTCTTCTGGGCCTTGGCGAGAGGGAAGGTGGCGAAGCTCAAGTCTCCGTGCGCGGCTTCCGCGGGCTTGACCTGGGGTTCGATATCTGCGGCCGGCACGCCCAGGGCGCTGGCAAGGGCCTGGGCGAATGCGGCGCGGTGGCGGGAATAGACGGAAGAGCTCATGGGACGGCGCGGATACTAGCCAAGCAGAGGCGGCTTACGGCCACCTCTTGTTCGTTCCGCGGTCCATTCCTCCCCGTTAGGGGACAGCCGGAGCCCGGCGGCTGGGCCGCACCACCGCCGCCACGGTGTCCAGCAGCTTGGGCAACTGGAGTGGCTTCTCGAAGAAGCCGTCGATGCGCTCCAGGCCCTGTCCGGACGTGAGCGAGGCCACCTCGCTGGCACCCGAGATGATGTACACGACGATGTCCGACAGCGACTCGTTGCCTCGGATGAAGCGGAGCACCGACTGCCCGTCCTCTTCGCTCAGCCTCAGGTCCAGCAGCACCATGGCCGGCCGGATGTGCGAGAGGATGGAGCGGGCCTCGGAGGCTCCCGAGGTGGCCATCACCCGGTAGCCCTCCTGCTCCAGGACCTGCTGAAGGACCTCCCGGCAGTCCGCGTCGTCCTCCACGAGCAGGATGCCGCCCGCCTTGGGGGCCGCCTGGTTCAGGTCCGGCGAGCTCACCGCCCCGGCGAACATGGGCAGCACCATCTCGAAGGTGCTCCCATCGCCCAGCACGCTCTTCGCCTCCACGCGCCCCCCGTGCAGCGCGACGATTTTCCCCACCAGGGGGATTCCCAGTCCCGCGCCCGGCGGCCGAGGCACGCCCGGCTGCGCCCGGTAGAAGGCATCGAACACGTGCTCCAGCGCCTCGGCGGACATGCCGGGGCCGCTGTCCTTCACCCTGAGTGTGGCGAGCCCATCCTCGGCGGAGACGCTGACCTCGACGGTGTCATCCGCCTCGCTGTGGTGGATGCCGTTCTCCACGAGGTTGTGGAT
This sequence comes from Myxococcus sp. CA033, assembly GCF_013336625.1. Taxonomy (NCBI): domain Bacteria; kingdom Pseudomonadati; phylum Myxococcota; class Myxococcia; order Myxococcales; family Myxococcaceae; genus Myxococcus; species Myxococcus sp. CA033. The sequence continues at coordinate 144,676 of NZ_JABUMU010000029.1, forward strand.
GGCCTCGGCGATGCGCTCGCGGTCTCCGCGGACGAAGACCTCGGGGCAGGGGGGAATCGAGACGCTGACCTTGCCGTGCTCGGCGAGGACGCCCAGGGAGCGGACCACTTCCTCGGCCACGGCCTTGAGGCCGAAGGGGCGCTGGTTGAGCTGCATCTTCCCGGACTGGAGCCGGGACATGAGCAGCAGGTCATTCACCATGCGCAGCATGCGGTCGGAGTTCCGGTCGCAGATCTGCACCGCGCGGCGCTGGGAGTCGGTGAGGCCTCCCAGCTTCTCGCGCCCCATCATCGCCAGATACGACTTGATGGTGGTGAGCGGGTTCTTCAAGTCATGGGAGACGTTGCCGAGCAGCTCCTCGCGGTTCTGCTCCAGGCTCTTGAGGCCCGCGATGGCCGTCTGGAGGTCCTTGTTCCGGCGGGCGCTGTCGTCGCGGAGGCGAGCCACCTCGTACGCGGCGGCGAGCTGCGCGGCCAGTGACTGGAGCACCGTGTCGGAGACGGTGCGGCGCGCGCCGAGGACGACGAGGACACCCGTGACGCCGTGGGGGCTCTCGAGCGGCACGGCGAGCGTGTCCGCCTCGTGCAGCAGCTTCTTCTCGGCGAAGGCGCGTCCCACCACGCCCTCGCCCGGGACGGCGGCGACGACGCGGCTGTCGTAGCGACCGCGCACGTGCTCGACGTGGAGCTGCTCCCGGGAGGGGAAGTAGCGGGCCACGTAGCAGACCTTGGGTTTGAGCAGTGCGTGGAGCGTCTGGAGATGGGAGCGCAGCGCCTCGGTGGGGCCGGCGTTGTCGGTGAGGTGACGCGCCATCTCCAGGAGGGCGCGCGCGGTGGCGTCGGAGTCCGCCGGAGGAGGCGGTTTCACGGCGCGACGGGTGGACTTCTTCGAGGTGTTGGGGCGCAGCGGCACGACCTCTGCCAGGGCCCCTTTCTTCTTCGAGCGCACGGGAGAATCCTGCTTCAAGTTCCGAGCGCCTGGGAACGGCCCTGATGTGCAGGGCCATCCGGAGGACAGTGGCCGTGTCGGCTGCCCGACAGCCCGGCCTCAGGCGCGGCGCTGGATGCGGCCGTCCTTGTCCAGGACGAACGGTTCCACCAGGAGCGACTCCACCTTCGCCCGATGGCTCGCCACGCTGAAGCCCGAGTCCGCCAGGGCGGCAATCGCGGAGGTCTGCACCCGGCGGGCCGTCTCGTCGGCCGTCAGCAGCTTGAGCATGGGCTCGAGCGCCGGCTCGTACTTGAAGGAGGCGAGCGCCTTGAGGGCGGCGATCTTCACGTCGTCCGACATGTCCTCGAGGAAGGGGAGCACGGCGGGCGGCACGCGCGCGTCCTCGCGACCGGTGACGTGGTGGAGGAGGACGACCTTCTTCTCCGGGTTCTTCGTATAGGTGGCGGAAAGGTGCTGGAGCGCGTTCACGCAAGCGCCCGTGGCTTCTTCCTCGGTGACCAGCTCTCCCAGGAGCCGGAGGGCCCAGGACGTGGCCTGCTCCGTCTTGCTGAGGAACTCGACGATGGGCGGGACGGCGGCGTCCTTGCCGAAGGCCTTCACCAGCTCGAACGTGTGCTCCTTCTCGTCCGCGTCCGTGGTGAGCGGGTCCACGGTGATGGTGAAGCGGGCGAGCAGCACGGAGACGGCTTCGGGATACTTCATCTCCCCCAGCTGCTGGATGGCCTTCTGCCGTGTCGCCGGGTCGCCGTACTTCTGGGTGACCTTGGGCTTGAGCTTGAGGGCTTTCTCGGGCCCCGAGCCGCCCGTGAAGATGTCGAAGAGGCCCATGTGCGCGTGTGCTCCGTTTCCTGCGGCGACGTGTAAGGAGGAAGAAGGTAGAGGGGCCGTCTATGACGGGGCGGCGCCCAGGACAAGAGACAAGACGGTCAGAGCGTCAGCTCGCGACGGACATCATCGCGGTAGGCCTTGGACAGGGTCTCCGCGGCGGCCCGCGTCTCCGGAGTGTCGGTATCCGGCACCTTGACCTGGAGGTGAAGGTACAGGTCGCCCGGTGTTCCGCCCTTGAGGGATGGCACTCCGCGCCCCTTGAGCCGCATCTGCCGACCGGACTGGGAGGCTGACGGAACCTTGACGGTGACCTCGCCCTGGAAGGTGGGGACGCGCACTTCCGCGCCGAACATCGCCTCGGACACCGTCACGGGGAGGTCTACGTGCAGGTCATCGCCCTCGCGGCGGACGAGGGGGTGCTCCAGCACCTCCGTTTCGATGAAGAGGTCCCCTGGTGGGCCGCCGCGCAGGCCGGGAGCGCCCTGGCCCGCGAGCCGCACCTTGGAGCCCGTCTGGACGCCGGCGGGAATCTTCACCGTCAGGCGGCTGGGCTCATCCGGGCCGGTCCCTCCCCGTCCTGGCCGGGTGACGGACAGTGACCGCTCCGCGCCGTTGACGGCTTCCCCCAGTGTGACGCGAACCTGGGTGGACAAATCGTTGCCCCGCTCGGGGCCCATGGGGGGGCGGCGCCTGCCTCGGTTGAACACCTCTCCGGGGTCGAAGCCTCCGGGGCTGGAGCCTCCGGCGCCTCTGCGTCCCCCGAAGAGGTCGTTGAAGAGGTCGCCCAGGTCGAAGTCCTCACCCTCGTAGGGGATTCCGCCCGCCCCGCCACGAGAGGCGGCGGCCCGGTACTGGCGATAGGCCTCCGCCTTCTTCTCGTCGAAGCCGATCTTCTCCGCGTCCTCGCCGAACTCGTCGTAGAGCTTGCGCTTCTTCGGGTCCGACAGCACCTCGAAGGCGTTGCCGAGTTGCTTGAATTTCTCCTCGGCGCCCTTGTTGTTGGGGTTGACGTCGGGGTGGTACTTCCGAGCCAGCTTCCGGTACGACTTCTTGATGGCCTCCTCCGAGGCCGTCCGATCAACGCCGAGGATCTGGTAGTAGTCGTCCGCCATTTGTTCCCGCCGGGCTGTACGTGAATGAAAGTAACCAGTCGGTGGGAGTGCGCCAGCAAGGACTGTTCGGCTGGTCTCGGATGTATAAAGTCGCCGAAAGATGAGGGAGGCCATGGCAGCGCCGCGCCGAGCAGGAGCGGGGACCTTGTGGTTGGCGGGCTGGCTCCTGGTGCTGCCCGTCTCCGAGGCTCGGGCCCAGGGTGCCTCCAAGGAGGCGCAGGGCAGGGTGGTGGACCGGGTCGTCGCCATCATCGAGGGTCGGGTCCTGTCGTTGAGCGAGCTGGAGTTCGAGGCCCGGGTAGCCCTCGTCCAGCGAGGCGGCGTCCAGGCTCTCGATGCCCCTCTTGACGAGGAGACCCTTCGAGGCGCCCTGGAGCTGGTCATCAACCAGCGGGTCCAGGTGCTCAACGCCGACCGGCTCCAGGCGTTCCCCGCCGAGCCCGCCGAGGTGGAGGCGCGGTTGGAGTCCTTCCGCGCACGCATCGGTGGCCCCGCGGCGCTGGCGCGGTTCCTGGCGCGCGGTGACGTGGACCTGGAGGGGCTCAAGGCGGTCCTGGCTCGGGGGCTGCGGGCCGAGCGCGTCCTGGACAGCCGCATCCGGCTGAGGGCCCAGGTGGGTGAGACGGAGATTCGCCGCTACTACGAGCAACACTCGGCGGACTACCCCGCGGACTACGAGACGGTGCGAGACGTCATCCGGGAGAAGCTCTTCCGCGAGCGGTATGCCGCCCTGGCGGTGGAGGAACTCGCTCAGGTCCGGGCCTCGGCGCAGGTGCGTCGGGTGGCGCCCTTCACGCGGGAGGTGAAGCGATGAGGCGGCTGCGGGAGGATGGCGCGCCCCATGGCTTCCTGATCCGTCAGATGACGGTGGACGACCTGGCCGCGGTGATGGCGCTGGAGCAGGCGGCCTTCAAGAATCCGTGGTCGCAGGAGTTGCTCAAGCGCGAGCTCCAGCACGAGTGGTCCACCATCCTCCTGGTCGAAGAGGCCCAGGAGTCCGGGCCACCGCTGCTCCTGGGCCTGGCCATCTTCTGGATCGTCCACGACGAGGTTCACGTGCTCAACGTCGCCACCGCGCCCCAGCATCGGCGGCGGGGCGTGGCGAGGGCGGTGATGGAAGAGGTGCTCGAGCGGGGCAAGGGGCGGCGCTGTTGCCTCGCCACGCTGGAGGTCCGCAAGAGCAACGAGGCGGCCATCCAGCTCTACCGCGCGTTCGGTTTCCGGCCGGTGGGCATCCGTCCGAACTACTACGCGGACGAGGGCGAGGACGCGGTGGTGATGGTCCTCGACTTCTGAGCGCACGCGGAGTAGAGGAGCGGCCTGTTGTACCCTGGGTTGTCGAGTCACTGGGAATGACCTCGCTGGCGCTGACCTGTTCAGGTCTGCGTCATGCCGTGCTTGACACGGTGGGGTCGGTCCCTATACTCGCGGCCCTTTTCAGTAGTCTGTAGGTAGATATGCGCCGCCCCGTGTCGTTGGGGGGAGGCCAACCCGAGGAAGAGGTATCAGTGCCGACCATTAGCCAGCTGGTCCGCAAGGGCCGCGAGAAGCTGAACATCAAGGGCAAGAGCCCCGCGCTCAAGGAGTGCCCCCAGAAGCGCGGCGTTTGCACCCGCGTGTACACCACGACTCCGAAGAAGCCGAACTCGGCCCTCCGCAAGGTGGCGCGTGTTCGTCTGACCAACGGAATCGAAGTGACGTCCTACATCCCCGGCGTGGGCCATAACCTCCAGGAGCACTCGGTGGTGATGATCCGTGGCGGTCGTGTGAAGGACCTCCCGGGTGTGCGCTACCACATCGTTCGTGGAACGCTCGACTCCGTGGGCGTGGCGGGCCGCAAGCAGAGCCGCTCCAAGTACGGCGCCAAGCGCCCGAGCTGAGAGCAGCAGACCACCTTCGTTGTTTCAGAGTTTGGACGTTGAGCCCCGCACCCTGGGGAGCGTCCTGGTTGTTTCCTTCAGCAGATCAAGAAGCCCCGGTTGCAGCGACTCTCCAAGGAGAGTGGGGCGTAAGGGAAGAGAGAAGAGATGCCTCGTCGTCGCGTAGTCGCCAAGCGCAAGATTCTTCCGGATCCGAAGTTCCAGGACCGGCTCGTCACCAAGTTCGTCAACGACCTGATGCGGAAGGGCAAGAAGTCCATCGCGGAAGGCGTCTGCTACGGAGCCTTTGCCCTCATCGAAGAGCGCGCGAAGGAAGACCCCCTCAAGACGTTCAAGAAGGCCCTCGACAACGTCAAGCCGGTGCTTGAGGTCAAGAGCCGCCGCGTCGGTGGCGCCACCTACCAGGTGCCCGTCGAGGTCCGTCAGGACCGTCGTGTTGCCCTCGGGATGCGTTGGATCATCACGTACTCCAAGGCGCGTGGCGAGAAGACCATGCAGGAGAAGTTGGCCGGCGAGATCATGGACGCCGCCAACAACCGCGGTAACGCGGTGAAGAAGCGTGAAGACACGCACAAGATGGCGGAAGCCAACAAGGCCTTCGCGCACTACCGCTGGTAGGTCTTTCGGCCTCGCGGTATCCCGCCCGGATGCAGAGGTTGCATCCGGGCGGTTTCTTTAGGTGAAGCAGGTTCTCTGAAATCGTCCGGGTGGGTACGTGAGACGGGGCCCTGTGCCCTCCCGCCCTCATGGAGAGGTACCGACGCAATGGCTCGCGAGCATCCCCTGGAGCGCTACCGCAACATCGGCATCATGGCGCACATCGATGCCGGCAAGACGACCACCACCGAGCGGATCCTCTTCTACACCGGCGCCATCCACAGGATGGGCGAGGTGCACGAGGGGAACACCACCACGGACTGGATGGTCCAGGAGCGCGAGCGCGGCATCACGATTACGTCGGCCGCCATCACCGCCTTCTGGAGTCGCGGTGAGCATCGCTACCGCGTCAACATCATCGACACCCCGGGGCACGTCGACTTCACCATCGAGGTGGAGCGTTCGCTGCGCGTGCTGGACGGCGCCATCACCGTGTTCGACGCGGTGAACGGCGTGGAGCCGCAGTCGGAGACCGTCTGGCGTCAGGCGGACAAGTACAAGGTCCCCCGCATCTGCTTCATCAACAAGATGGACCGGGTGGGCGCGGACTTCGAGATGTCCGTGAGCACCATCCGCGAGAAGCTGGGCGCGCGAGCGGTGCGGATGCAGCTGCCGCTGGGGGCCGAGGACAAGCACCGCGGCGTCATCGACCTGCTGACGATGAAGGCGCTGGTGTTCGTCGACTCGGAGCAAGGCAGTCGCTACGACGTGGCGGAGATTCCGGAAGACTACCGCGAGCAGGCGGAGGCGGCGCGCGCGGAGCTGCTCGAGGCGGCGGCGGAGCAGGACGACGCGCTGACGGAGAAGTTCCTGGAGGGCCTGGAGCTGACCGAGCAGGAGGTCCGCGCGGCCATCCGCAAGGGCTGTGTGGCGCTGAAGCTGTTCCCGGTGTTCTGCGGCTCGGCGTTCCGCCACAAGGGCGTGCAGCCGCTGCTGGACGCGGTCATCGACTATCTGCCGAGCCCGCTGGATATCCCCCCGGTGCATGGCAAGACGCCCAAGGGCGAGGATGCCATCCGCGAGACGCGGGACGATGCGCCCTTCAGCGCGCTCGCGTTCAAGATCATGAACGACCCGGCGTTCCAGTCCCAGACGCTGACGTTCCTTCGCGTGTACTCCGGGAAGCTGGAGGCGGGGACGGCGGTGTGGAACTCGGTGAAGGGCAAGCGCGAGCGCGTCAGCCGCCTGGTGCAGATGCGCGCGGACAAGAAGGACGAGCTCACCGAGTGCTACGCCGGTGACATCTGCGCGGTGGTGGGGCTGAAGCTGGCCAGCACCGGCGACACGCTCTGCGACGACAAGCAGCCCATCATCCTGGAGCGGATGGAGTTCCCCGAGCCGGTCATCGACATCGCGATTGAGCCGAAGTCCACGGCGGACCAGGACAAGATCATCCAGTCGCTCCAGCGCCTGGCGATGGAGGACCCGTCGTTCCGCGTGAAGACGAACGAGGAGACGGGGCAGACCATCATCGCCGGCATGGGTGAGCTGCACCTGGAGATCATCGTCGACAGACTGCTGCGCGAGTTCAAGGTCGACGCGAACATCGGCAAGCCGCAGGTGGCGTATCGCGAGACCATCACCACCCAGACGGAGTCCGAGGGGAAGTTCATCCGTCAGACGGGCGGCCGGGGCCAGTACGGCCACATCTGGCTTCGGGTGATGCCCAACGAGCCCGGCAAGGGCTTCGCCTTCGAGAACAAGGTGACGGGCGGCGCGGTGACCAAGGAGTTCGTGGACGCGGTCCGCGACGGCGTCGCCGAGGCCCTGCAGAACGGCCCGGTGGCGGGCTACCCCATGGTCGACGTGAAGGTGGAGGCCTACGACGGCTCCATGCACGACGTGGACTCCAGCGAGATGGCGTTCAAGATCGCCGGCTCCCTGGCCTTCAAGGACGCGGTGCGCGCGGCCTCCCCGGTGTTGCTCGAGCCCATCATGAGCTGTGAAATCGTCACGCCTGACGACTTCATGGGCGACGTGATTGGCGACCTCAACGGCCGCCGCGGCAAGGTGATGGGCATGGCGCCCCGGCCCGGCCGGTTGCAGGCCATCCAGGCGCAGGTCCCTCTGGCCGCCATGTTCGGGTACTCGACAGACCTGCGCAGCCGCAGCCAGGGAAGGGCGACGTACACGATGCAGTTCAGTCACTACGCGCCGGCGCCCAAGACGGCGCTGAACCGGTACTGACGGCCACGGCAGGTGGCCCTGCGGGCGATTTCAGTTGACGTTGTGGCGGGTTTGGAGCAGGACGCAGCACCTTCGCAGTGAGTTTTGCGGGATTCGAGACGCGCCGGGTGGTTGACCGGCTCAGCCCCGGTTGAGGAGTTGTCATGGCCAAGGAAAAGTTCGAGCGTAACAAGCCCCACGTGAACATCGGCACGATCGGACACGTGGACCACGGCAAGACGTCGCTGACGGCGGCCATCACGAAGGTGCTGGCGAAGACCGGCGGCGCCACGTTCCTGGCGTACGACCAGATCGACAAGGCGCCGGAAGAGCGTGAGCGCGGCATCACCATCTCCACGGCGCACGTGGAGTATCAGACAAAGAACCGGCACTACGCGCACGTGGATTGCCCGGGTCACGCCGACTACGTGAAGAACATGATCACGGGCGCGGCGCAGATGGACGGCGCGATTCTCGTGGTGTCGGCCGCGGACGGCCCGATGCCCCAGACGCGTGAGCACATCCTGCTGGCGCGCCAGGTCGGTGTCCCGTATATCGTGGTCTTCCTGAACAAGGTGGACCTGCTGGACGACCCCGAGCTGCGCGAGCTCGTGGAGATGGAAGTCCGGGACCTGCTGAAGAAGTACGACTTCCCCGGCGACTCGATTCCCATCGTCCCTGGCTCCGCCATGAAGGCGCTCGAGGGTGATACGAGCGAGGTCGGCGAGGGCGCCATCCTGAAGCTGATGGAGGCGGTGGACAGCTACATCCCGACGCCGCAGCGCGCGACGGACAAGCCCTTCCTGATGCCGGTGGAAGACGTGTTCTCCATCGCCGGCCGTGGAA